>CAZCGQ010000001.1:0-81606 GCA_964498425.1 uncultured Gammaproteobacteria bacterium
TTACCGGAATTATCGATTGCCGTAATATTCAAGTAATAACTTCCATTGGAAGACAGCCAACTGCTTCCCCGATAACTGCTCGTCGTCAAGTCAATTTCGTTTGTTCCGATAATAAATCCACCATCACAGTCGGTACTTGCCGTTGATTCCGGACTTGTCCCGAGTATTCCCTTACTCGTTCGGGGATCACCATCACTGCTTGTCCCTAAATACAAGCAATAACCAAGTATCCCCGATCCTTCAGCGTCATCCTCTCCCTCTGTCCAGCTGAAGTAGGGAATACTGTCATTGGTCCAACTGTCACTGTCCTCATCGGCATCAGTTATTTCCGTTCCTCCGTTGGCCGTATACATCTTGCTGTTTGATGCCTGCACTTCCGGATCGGTTTGGTCGGAAGCTTGAAAGTGAACCCGGGCTTCAGTAAAAGTCGGTGTTTCCGATCCGTCCGGTTCTAAAACCACCTGATATTGGAAGTATCTTTGTTCATTGGTTACACAACTTGTTGATTCCTCCAGGCTGGCGTCACTGGTACAAGTCCCACTATCACAAGTGTAATCAACATTACAGGTCGCCGTCCAGCTATCCGCCCCAGACATATCGGAATTATTACTTGTCCTTGCCCGAACAGTCACCGTTCCACTGCCGGTGTAATCAAAAACAAAGTCACCCCAATCCGCTGCGAATCCAGCATCAAAAATTGTCGATACTAATTCACCAGAAGATACAAATCTATCTTCCTCTGAGTCAAATGTATTAAAATCATCTGTTTGTGTATGAAATGTAGCTGCAATCCAGGAGGGAGAACGGGCATTATCAGAAACCCGCAACTCATCAATTCCTCCGTCAAATTCATGCTGAGTATGGCTGTAATTTCCAGCCGCATCAGAAACTGCACCAATAATCAAATAGGTTGTATCATCAAGATCAGCACATGCGTCTACATTCCCTTCATCTGTCTGCAACCCATCCACGTACAAATAGGAATTGGGCGAAGAATATGTATAAACAAAATAATGCCATTGACCGTCATCATATTGAGTAGAATCATCGGTACTACCTACCCGGTTATAACTAGCTCCATCACAGTCAGCCCATGCCCTTAACGAACCATCACTATCTGGGGCTAGACAATGACTATATGCGTTTCCTTCCGGTGAAAGTTCAATTATACGCGGTGCTCCAGAACCAGAGCCGGAATATTTAAACCAACCTTCTAAAGTAAGTTCTGTCTCAAAGCTTAATCCTGCAGAAGTATTTTCAAAATTATCACCGTTTCCATTAAAAGCATCTGCACCATTAATCTGACCGCTTGAATTCATTGTTACAGAACCATCTATAACAGCATCCACGTTATTGGAAGTAGAATCATAAGCTGAATCACCAGTGGTCTCATTCAAATGATAAACTGCCTTAAAGTTAGTATTCCAAACATTTTCTCCGTCCTGCCCGTCTACGGCAGAATCATTACCATAATAAATATAAACATAGTCTTCATCAGAATCCTCATCTATAGCAGGAACTTTAACCCAAATAAAAGAATCTCCCGCCTCATCCCATTCTTCAATTTCGTAATTCAGAGGTGTTTGCCCATCCGAGTCAGTAAACCTGATATCTTGTCCGCTGTCCTGCGTATTGCCATAGTCCATATTTCCCGAATTTAACTTCACCAAAACAGGAAAGTTGGTTAGCTCTTCTGAAGCCACATCAAGGTTAGAATCCGTGTTGTCAAAGATAATTTTTTTGCGAAATTTCCAATTGGAGTTATACCAATCAGACTTAGTACCTAACTTAATCTCGCCGCTGGTTTCGTTATTAATATTTGATTTTGAAGTATAATCGGCTCCCGTTGACCAATCCGTATCCGTCCAGGGAGAATCGGCCGCAAAAATTCTGGGCAGTATTATTCTTGTCGTTGAAAGGTAGATTCCTGCACCTAAACCAATGGTTATAAAAAACAACGCAACCAGATTAAATTGCAGCCTGTTAAAATGAAATATTGGCCTAGTTAAGTAGGCCTTAATTTTAGTTAATCTGGTCATCTTTTTATAATAATGTAATGTACTGTTATCATGATAACAAAAATCGAAGAATTTACCAATACTTAAAATTATTTGATACAATCAAAATATGACAATAAAAATAATTACACTTTTCCCAGAATTATTTGAAGAATTTGCCAATTGGAGTATGATTAGAAAAGCCCGAGAAATTGAGGCCTTAAAAATTGAAATTCATGACCTCCGAAATTGGGCTATTGACGAGCGCGGAACTGTTGATTCCCGACCCTACGGCGGCGGTCCGGGAATGATCCTCCGACCCGAACCGATATATAATGCAATTAATTCCCTAACCACTAGCCACCAACACCAAGCACCTAAAAAAATATTGTTTTCAGCAAAAGGGGATACTTTTAACCAAAAAACAGCAATTAAACTGAGTAAGCTCAGCGAAATAATATTAATCTGCGGCCACTATGAAGGGGTCGATGACCGGGTCCGTCAACATATGGTCGATCAGGAAATTTCCATCGGCAACTACGTTCTTTCCGGCGGCGAACTGCCGGCGATGGTTGTCACTGACGCCATTTCCAGGCTTCTTCCCCAGGTTCTTGAAAAAGAAGGAGCGGCCGAAGTCGAATCCTTTTCCCCCGGCCTGAAAAAATTAACCGATAAACACCAGCCGCTAGCCGCTAACCACGAGCACCTAATTGAGTTCCCCCAATACACCCGCCCGGAAAACTTTCAAGGTTGGAAAGTTCCTGATATATTATTATCAGGCGACCACCAAAAAATTGCTCAGTGGCGGGCCGAGAAAATTAAATCAAAAAAGAATGATTAATCACATTATCAATTCTCCTTGGTTTCTTTTAGCCATAATCTCAACTCCATCAATTATTGCCTGGATTAACGGACACAAACATACATTCTTTGCCATTAACACCGGATATACTGCCGCTTATATAGCCGGTGAAATCATTAAGCTGATAACCGCCGTCAGCCGTCCATTTGCTTCCAACCCCCAGATTCTTGGAATAACCACCAACATTCCTTTAAATTATTCCTTCCCTTCACTCCACGCCACCTTAATTACCGTTTTTGCCTGGGCCCTATCCTCAATCGCCCCGCCCTTATCCTGGTTGAGTTTCACCATTGCCTTTCTAATCTCACTTTCCCGGATATACCTTGGCGTCCATTACTACTTCGACGTGGTTGGCGGTTTCTTGTTAGGAACATTCATTTTTTGGATTTCGTACATCCTCTTCCAACCTGATCAAATTTTTCCAGTTGATGCTAATCCTAATATCCGAAGAAAGATTTTTCACTTAATCTACGGCTTAACCTTGGCTTTGCTCATCCATTATCAAGTCATTACTCCATTCCAGCTTGGGACAATCACCCTTGCCTTTGGCGGTTATGTTCTACTCAGCCGCTACAAGAAATTCACCAAATTTTCCAACTTTATTTCCTACTTTGAACGCAATCCAAAAACTAAATACCCTGGGCTTGGCCCATTATTTTTTCTGGTCAGCAGTTTAGCAACAACCATAATTTTTCCAAATCCTATCGCTGTCGCTGCCATTCTTAACTTAGCCATAGGGGACTCAATCAACGCTCTCCTTGGTCATTTCTGGCATCAACCCAATGTTTGGCAGAAAGTTATCGGCAAACCAGCTCCGAGAAAGAAAAGGATATCAGCCGCTCTCGCCGCTGCCATTGCCACTGTCATCATCACCCTCTATTACGTCACACCCGTACAAGCTGTCGTCGGGGCCGTCGCCACCTTCATTCTCGAATTCAGCACGCCCAAATTCGGTAAAAAAGAATTAGACGACAACCTTCTCATCCCAACTATCTCCGGCCTCGCCATGTCCCTCGTCTAAAAAACCACTACCTACACCTCCAAGGTGATATTATACCTACACCTTGGTAGTTGAAGTTATTCTAAAATTAAATGCTTAATAAATTCTAATTCTTTTTGATACTCGGCACGGTCAAAAACAAACTCTTTATACGAATTATTTTGCCTAAAATACGACAGAATAATACTTTTTTGACATTTATTTTTAGATTGATGTAAATATTCGCTTAAAGACGAATATGGATAATCGTCCAAATCTGCTAAAGATTTAACTAAACCACTAGAATACGGATTAAGATGAATATATCGAGAAACGTGCAGCAGTTGTTTTTCATTATTAATTTTTACTGCTTTAAATCCTCCTTGAAACAAAGAACCCTTTCGCCCATTTTTTAAATTAAAATACCTTGTATAGCTATTAGTAATTTTGGACATAAAAGTTGAAATACCATTATCAATATTTTGTTTAACTAACAAATGAAAATGGCTAGGCATTAAACAATAAGCAATTAAATCTAGATAAAAATCCTTTTCGTTTTTCATCTGAGAAAGAATTTCATTTCTTTCATCACTAGATAATTGCAAAAAATACGAGTATCGACCTGGAGTATTGATGTTTTGATAATAGGAAAGGTATTCAAGAAAACGCTTATAATTCCAACTAGACTTAAATACAGGAATTTCAGAAATACCCCTGTTTACGATATGATAAAAATAACCGCTAACTAAGGGAACCTTTCTCCCCGGCATAAATTAATCATACCACGCCTATTACACCTCTTTCTGCGAAAGGTGTATACTTAATATCACCTCCAAGGTGATATTATACCTACACCTTGGAATTTGAATTTAGATTTGATTAAAGTTTAACCTTACATTGGTTGCCGAGAAACAGTTCCAAAGTTTCTGTTGGCTGATGGTTACCAACAACCGAAGTTTCCTGACCTAACAAACAGCTGTCCAGTGGTTTCCCCGGGGAATCAACATTCACTCCCGGCATCAGCACTGAGTTCTCAATCTTTGCGTTAATAATTACACTACCCTCAGCAATTGCTGAATACGGTCCAATAAACGAATCCTTGATCGTTACCTTATCACCAATAACCAACGGGCCACAAAGTTTGGAGTTAGATATCTGGCAATTTTCACCAACCCCAACTCGACCTTCAATTGACGAATCTTCATCAATTTCAGAATCAACCACCATATCTTTCTTTTGGTCAAGAATAAACTGATTGGTATCCAGCCAGTCATTAAACTTACCAGGGTCCTTCCAGGTTCCATTAAATTCGCCAATCTCCACTTGATACTCATGTTTAACCAGCCAATTATAAATTGACCCGATCTCATACTCACCCCTGGCTGACGGTTTAATTCTGTCTTTACCGTCAAAGCACTTACAAGCGTTGGCGTCAAAAAAATACAAGCCCGGAACGGCCAAATCATGGGGCGGCTTGTCCGGTTTTTCAACTATTTTTTCTAAATTGCCTTTGTCATCGAGATAAGGTACACCCATCCGACTATTCTCGGGATGATGAATCACTGTAACCAAGGCATTTGACTTCGACTTTTTAAACTTGTTTATTAAGCCCTCAATCCCGCCCCAAAAAATATTATCGCCAAGATGCATAACAAATTTATCCTGGCCAATAAAATCCCGTGAAACCTCAACAATATTTGCCAAACCCTTTGGTTCTTCCTGAAGAATATAGGCAAAATTTACCCCCCACTTTTTTCCAGAACCGAGAACACTTTTTAATTCTTCAAGTTGTCCGGGATTATAATTTATCCCAATTTCCTTGATACCGGCTGAGATCATTTCTTCCAATCCGTAATAAAGCAAAGGCTTATTGGCAATTGGAATAAAATGCTTATTAGTACTAAAAGTAACCGGCCGCATCCGGGTTCCCCGACCGCCGGCGGTAATTAATCCCTTCATCTTCTTTGATTATAAAAAGCTTCCGCTTCTTCCTTTAACTTTTTCCACCACTCCTTATTTTCTTCATACCAATCGATTGTTTCCGCTAATCCTTCCTCTAAATCCATTTCCGGTTCCCATCCCAGTTCCTGCTTAATTTTTGACCAGTCAACGGCATACCGTCGGTCATGACTTGGTCGGTCCTTAACAAACTCTAATCTATCCTCACCTAAATCCATCACCTTTAAAACTTTTTTGGCCAGTTCCAAATTGCTAACATCCGCCGTCTGGCCGCCAACACAATAAGTCTCTCCTGGTCTTCCTTGCTTAACCACTAAATCAATCGCCCGGCAGTGATCCTCAACAAACAACCAGTCCCTGACATACTTGCCGTCGCCCCAAATGTAAATCTTGCCTCCTTCAATCAAACTCGTCACCATCCTTGGAATAAACTTTTCAGGGTACTGATAAGGTCCGTAATTATTCGAACAATTAGTGATTGTTATCGGCAAATCATAAGTATGAAAATAAGCCTTAACCAAGTGGTCAGCCGCCGCCTTCGACGCCGAATACGGACTTCTTGGGTCATACTTTGTTTTTTCATTAAATTTATCATCCGAATCTAAATCCAATGAGCCGTAAACCTCATCTGTCGAAATATGATGAAAATGCCCAACCTTATTTTCAACAGCGGCATCGAGAAGGACCTGTGTTCCAACAATATTTGTCTCAACAAAAACCGCCGGGCCGTCAATTGACCGGTCAACGTGTGACTCCGCCGCAAAATGGACAATTAAATCAACGTCCTTAGTTAACTCATCAACCAAATCCGGATTACCAATATCTCCCTCAACAAACTGATAATTACTTTTGCCGTTAAATTCCTTTAAATTATCTAAATTGCCGGCATAGGTTAATTTATCTAAGTTAGTTATCTGATCATCCGGATAATTGCGAAGCCAATAGTGAATGAAGTTACTGCCAATAAAACCTGCCCCACCCGTTACTAATATCTTCATAAACCGCGTTTCCTATTCTTGCATTTGGCTGACTAGTTTGTCAACAGATTTTTGCCAAGGGCTAAATACGACATCTAAATCATTTTCTGTATTTAAGGTTGCCAACCCGCCTAATCTTGGCCGAGGAGTTACCCCTTCCTTCGACAAATAATCTTCCATAGAGCCTTGCTTAATTTTGTCCGGGTCACCACCGGTTTGCTCAATTAAATATCTAGCAAACTGGTACGGTGTAGTTAAATTACTGCTGGCCGCGTGAAACACTCCCGAAATTTGTTCATCAGCTATCCTATCAATTACACCAACCAACTCATCAATGTATGTTGGTGTTAATTCCTGGTCTGAAAACATTGGATACAATTTACCCCGATTAAATTTAGACCATATACCTCGGGCAAAATCTAATTTGCCGTTGTATTCGGCTCGAAACGGATAACTAATTCTGGCAATTGCCGATTGCTCAAGAACTTCTTCTACTCGTGACTCACCAACCAATTTTGTCCAACCATACCAACTAAGGCTATCCGGCTGTTTGCCAAATATTGATATAAAAATATCCCTTTCATCTTCAAAATATGGACCAGGATAGTCTTCTATTCCTGGAAAAACAAAATCTGTTGACAAGTGAACCAAAAACTTTTCTTCTTCCTGACAGGCTTCAGCTAAATTTTGGGGACCATCAGCGTTGACCCGCCAGGCTAATTCCGATTTCTCTTTTTCGGCACCATCTACATCGGTCATTGCCGCAAAATTCACCACAACATCACCGCTGAACTCTTCAATTCGTTCTCTTACTGCTGTTGGATCAGTAATATCCAATTCACTACTTCCAGATATCACTTCCGTCGGAAATTTTGTCAATTGAACGAAGCGGGAGCCAACCAATCCACCACCACCGATTACCAAAACTTCTTTATTCATCTTTATCCAGGCTGAACTTCCCAAAAATCTCTACCAACTTGATGATCATAAGGCAATCGATGTTCATCAGTACCATCAAAATGATTACTAACCAGATAAATCAACCCTGCCTTTTCTTGTGACCGATTAGCAACACCATGGGCAACACCTCGAGGAATATGAACCTGATAAGGTTTACCCTGGCCTAAAATTAACCTCATCACTTCTCCTTTGGTTGTTGATTTCTCCCTTAAATCCATTAAACCAATAATTAAAGGTGGGCTATCCGGAGTTGGCATCCAAACTTCATCCTGGTTTAAATGAAAGTGCCAGGCCTTTGTTGTTCCCGGAATCATCATTGAAAAATTAATTTGACGGACTTCCATCTCAGGTAATCCTTCAAACTCAATTTTACCTGCTTCGCTCAATCTAGTTACTTCTGAAAAAGTCCCATCTTCAGCAGTAAAATGTTTTGCCTGAGCAATACAAACCCCTTCAATTTGGGGGCGGCTTTCATATTCTTGTCGTGAAGCTAAAGAACTGTACTCTTGAGCAATAATTGACTTTGAGTAGTCAAACCTTTCCGTCATATGTATATTATAACTTATTTGATTGAAAGTTGCCCGCCCTCGGCTTCACCGTGGCGAGGCCGGGGAAAATTAGTAAATTATCTAGGTATATTTGTCAGCAACTGAAGCAGCAGCAAAAGCCCGCGGCTTAACCTTAGCCTTAAAGCCATTCCCATTAACCATCCCAACCAATTCCTTTATCATCTGCCGACTTGGACCGTTTTCACCAACGTCAATGTGAATTTCCAACTCTTCATAATGTCCATTTAAATCCTCTTTCAAAATGTCCAATAGACGCCTGGCCGCTTCCAGCGAAGCAACTGTTTCCCGATAGAGTTTTTCCTTCAAAGAATAGACGTTTTCCACCTTTTCCTTCGACCAGAAATAACGGCCGCCTCGACCCTTACGGTGAATAACCACCGCCGTTACTAAATCTATTCCGGGCTTCGTCTTGACGTTCTTTGAACGTGAGTCAGACCCAATAATCAGCTGATAATTCATCTCCGGCTCTTCCAAAATAAAGTTCCTAATTTCAGAACCGAGCTGAGACCAGCTAACCTTACCCTTGGTAATATTTCTTAAGTAATCTCTCATTGCCGCCAATTATAGCATTTTTAACCCCGAAGTATAGCCGAAAGGATTATACTTGTCCCCAAAATTGCAAAAAGCAAATACTCAATCCCTATTTTCGGGCAAAAGTCGCCTCTTTGCTTATGGTGCCAGACCCCCCAGAAAAAATAGAACAGTCCCATAGCAATCACGACCAGCTTTCTAACCATTATAGGATAAGGGAAACTAAAATATACGACAGCCGCCACCGAAAAACCCAGGTATAAAATCAAAAAATCAATCGGTCGGTTGTTAATTTCTTTTCTAAAAAACATTAAAATATTGCTCCCGCCTGACTTCCTAATAATACTAAGATTAATACTACACCCATAAATCCTAAATGCGCAGTTGTCCGTCCGGTTGTCCGATAAATTTTCTTTCTGACGAATAAATACCCGTCCAAAAGCAAAGCCCCGGTTACTAAACCAATGACAAATGTACTTATCTTCTGGGTTAATCCCAGTGGATTAATTAACGGTTGAACATTGGGTTCTGTTTCTTTTATAACAGAAGCATCAGCAACTTTTACCGGAACAGCCTGTTGAACCTCTTTGCTGGCTTGCGGAGCATTCGCTACTTGAGCCTGAGAAGGCGTCCCGAAAAACTGAACAACCAAGGTTGTCTTTATTCCTTCTAAAGTTCCATTAACCACAGCCACGCCAATCTCCTTGTACTTCGGATTAACAATATTATCGCGATGAGTTGGAGATTCCATCCAGGCTTGAACAACATCGTCAGCGTTCATAAAATCCCTGGCTAAATTTTCACCAGCCACCCGATAATCATAGCCAACCTCTCGGAAAAACTCCCAGGGTTCACGACCGCTTGGGGACTCATGAGCCCAATAATCAAAAGCAAACATATCTCCCGCCTTCAACTGTGCCCCCTGGCTCAATGTTTGATTAATTTTCAATGGGGCCAACCCCAATTTAGCTCTTTCCTGGTTGGTATACTCAACAATCTTTTCCGGAGTAATATCAGAGGCATAACCTAACACTCCCGGTTGAATCAAGGCAAAAACATTTAAGGAGACCTGACTAAGGAGAAAGGTAACAACTAAAAAAGCCAAAAAGGGCAAATCCAAGATACCCGCTCTATAGTTATTACGTCGGCGGGGTAAAAAAAGTGCTTCCACTCTTCGTTTTAGACCCATTACAACTTCATGTTACACTCTTTTTTTGAAAATGTGAAGTGCTAGAAAAGGAAGTAGCAAACTTAATATGGTTGCCAACCACGTCCAAGAGCAATAAATGCTCGGTTCCCACCAACGGTGAGCCAACTTATCTCCAAGAAAACCAAGCAATGAAATCAATACCGGAACCAACCACAATTTCTTGTTCTCATCAAAGTCATCTCTTCTCCGGTAAACAAATATGCTGTTGATAATTAAAGCCACTATCGTCAACAGCCACCAAAAACAATTCCTGGCCGTCATCACCCCTGCCTCCTGACCTTCTTCAAACTCTCCCTCTCCGCCAACTTCTCCTTCCGTTGCCTCTCCTTGCACTTCTTCAAATCCTTCCGCCGGCCCTTCCACTACCGGCCCAACCCCAGCACCCTCAACAAACCCAGCAACCCCAACTTCTTCACTTGAATATGGTCCCGGAGCACAATCATTAACCGCCCTGACCAGGAAATAATACGTTCCGCCCGGAGTTAAACCGGAAACAGTGTAAGAAGTTACATTCCCGACATTATAATTCCCGTAAAGATAAACCCCCGAAGTTGTTCCGTAAACAATAGCGTAATGGGTAACCGTCCCAGTATCAGGTGGTGTCCAGCTTAAATTAACTTGACCAACCCCACCGCTAACCGCCGTTAAACCCAAAGGCACACCCGGTTTATCGGCATCACAGCCACCGTCACCGGCCCCGCCAAGCCCCCCATCAGTGGTAGTTGTTGTATCTCCATCTATATCACCATCCGCTAGACTTTCAAAACCAAAATTAAAATCAAATGATAAATTTTTCGACTGGTAAAGGTTACCCACACTTGTCGGAAGTTCAGCTGACAATTGATAATCCTTGTCGTCCCCGGTGATTACACTGGAAAGAATTAAATAACCTTCATTTTCCAAATCCGTCAACGTCCCAGAGAACAGACTCGCTCCAGCCGTTTCTTTGACCTCAACCTCTATCTTTTCACCTAAACTGTCAGGGTCAGTAAAGTTAACTATTTCCAAGGCAAATTCTCGATCCTCACCATAATTATTCTCCGCCTTGATTTCTTTAGTCACTGTCCACCCCGGATAAATATTTCCTTCAGAAAATAGCGGCTTGGTTCCGGTTGAACTACACCCGCCAGAATCACAGCTGACTGTCAAGTCAACGGCACTCGCCGGCAGACTAAAAATAAACAAACCCAAACCAATCCCGACAAAAAAAATTATTTTCTTGATCATTAATTTTGCCAATTAAATTGACGGCTGTCCGTCCCTAAAATATTATTTCCGTCTTTATAAAGCAAGTGTATCTCCATATTATCAACATTTTCATGAGGAGTACATACCTCGCCTTCTGTCGAACATGACCCGATGTAAAGCGGATCCAAATTCAAATTTGGCACGTCCAGCTGTTTTTCTTTAACACCTTCAATTTGCATTTGAACATCCTGACCTTGATAAACGTGATCATAAAATACCGAGTATTTTACCTGATCAAAACCCTGAGCATTACTAAATCCAATCATCAAATCCTCATTGTCTTGGCTGATATCAACCTGAATATGACTGTGCGGATTCGTCCCCGGGTTAGGTGACGTCAACACTTCCCAATCCGAAGGGCTATCCGTATCTACCCCTAGGGTTTTTCTAGCGATTGATCCACCGTCACCCGCTAACGGAGTTACTCCATTACCACTGCCAAAAGCATAACTGTCATCCCCCCAGCTGACAGCGTCAATTAGTGTACCATTCCCATCCTTTAGGACTATTCTGTCTCCACTGTTTGATAAGCCATTACCAATTTTTTGTCCCAAAGAAACCTTTACTGCACTAGATGGAATAGTCCAATTAGACCAGGTACTTGCACTTTTAGCTAAAACCATGTAGCCATTGGCTGGAATATAGGTATTGGAATGACTTATTGTATCCCCTCCACTGTTATCGCCTAATGTCCAATCCTTCAAATTAACCTGACTGCTTGTATTATTGTAAAGTTCAACCCACTCATCTGGGTTCGAATCATTGCCTTCATTTTCTCCGGACGCAACATCATAATAAACTTCATTAATTACCACATCTGCCAATCCATTCTCATTACTATTTCCACTAGAACCGCCTGATGTATCAATAACAAAATGCTCTAAAGCCGACCACCCGCTCAAGTTGCCGCTGGTATCCTCCGCTTGTACCTGCCAGTAATAATCGTTGTCTGCTGTTGTTCCAGCTTGATACTCAGAATTAGTTCTGAATAATCCTGTCGGATTAGGCCAAACTGTTCCCGTTGGCGAGCCAATATATATCCGGTAGTAATAACCGGCTATCCCATAATCATCGGTTGAATCCGCCCACTGCATTAGCGGGGTATTATCAGAAATTACTACGCCATTTATTGGCCATTCCAAAACTGGAATGCTTGGAGGTTGATCAAGGGTTAAATCTCCGCAAACATCAGACATATCACTTTCATTGCCGTCCTTATCAACAGCAATAATTGTGTAGTAATAAGGATTATGCCCGGGAGTCATATTAGCTTCGTAATAGCTAATTGGTGCATAAACCTTCTTGTGGTACTTATTAAACTGCGTTCCCAGCCAATAGTAATCAATATCCGCTTCCGGATTATCGTCCCAGTCAATTGTAATTTGCGGACTGGTTGTCAACCCATCACAGCCAACTTCAACTTTACCACTGCCATACCCTTGATAAATAGTCATCCCGCTTGGTTTTGATGGGGCGTTTTTAACTGTTACCACCACCCAATCAACCGAATCCCCATCAACTTCTGGATCATTAGGCACCGGTGCTAAATTCGGTTCTTTATTTCCAGACCCATCCCGAGCTTCAAGTTTAATTACATATTGGCCATCTGGAACAGTAGTCGTATCCCAAGTGTACAGAAGCTCGGAGTTAACATTGGTTGTCCGGTTAACTACGCCTGGAAATCCCGAAACCAAGTTGTTCGTTAACATATCCTCAGCAGCTAACCAATAGTGATGAGGATCATTATCAGTAATACTACCAATAATTGGAACTGCTCCTGATACAGTATATCCGTCTGATAAGCTTTCTATTTTTACCGCTGGTGCCGTCCAATCCCCTGATGAAAAATTAACCGTCGTAACCTTTTGATCAGTAAAAAAAGAATTGGTTATTGATATCCCATTAAGATTAAATAGCAATATTAAGAACAGTAGTTTAAATATCTTTTTTTTCATTCCTTGTTTGTTTCCTTTCCTGCCATCATCTCATCAACCTCATCATCAACTTCTTTAACCTTATTAAAGACCTTTCCTAATTCGTTTTTAATGTTGATGATCTCGCTGTAAACAATAATTACTGCTGGTATAACAATCAAAACAATTAAACCTTCTTGCGTTTTCGCAAATGATATTATATGCCCAGCTAATGGAATCGAAAAAATCATCCCACCGATAATTTGCCCTTTGCTAATTGGTTCGCTATCATTCACATCATTGGCATCACCCTTTGTAACATATTGCATTCGATCATTATCCTCAATTATCTCAACTATCCGATGCGTTGTTGTATTTTCCGGCGTTGGATTATTAATATCACTCCTGGATTTATAGGTAATTACTTGGCCCTCCTTATATTCTCCCTGCGGCTTAACTAGCACTAAACTACCAACTGGTACACTTGGTTCCATTGAACCCGACAAAACTGTATATAATCTAAAACCCTTAGGCAAATTTAAAGCTGATATTCCAACCGTTCCCGCAATTAAAGCCAAAAAAATTATTATTAACCAATAGCTTATTTTTTTTACTAGCTTGAGATTCATTTTTTAATATAAATATATATAAACAATTATAATTTCTATGCTTAGTTAGTTGCGCGAAGATCTCTCCTCACGCAACCCAGCTAAACATAGCTATTTTACTCGTTCCAACCAGGATTTATAAACTGAGTACCATCAACAACAATATCTGCTACAGCATTAGCTCCTTGAAATTCATTTCCAGCTGATGAATCTAGCTGAAAGTATAATGCAAAACAGTGAGTAATATTGGGTGATAATTTACCTCCCCCAATTGAATCAGTTGTTGAATCCCAATTCAAATTTTTAAGCTTACCGGTATAGGTATTTTGAATTGGGCTTATATCCTCGAGATTTGCCCCAGTCATACAATTACCATGGTTAACCTTTACATTCAGCTTATTATAAAACCCTGATACTGATTCACTTTCCTTATCATCATAAAAGCGATATTTCATATCTACCGTAGAGGAAGGTGTGTTTTTATTATAAATTTTCATTTTATAAGGGCCACTCCAATCTCCTCCCGGCTCCAGATCGGATAAAGTTAAACTTACTGATTCCGTCATATCACCATTCAAAGTAAAATCAAGTGCTCCAGCCGCAAATGTATTACTCTCAACAACAGCTTGATCTGTAAAATATGCACTGGTGGCACCAACGGTAACAGCACTAACTACGCCGATCACGAATAGGCTAATTAAAATCTTTTTCATCTATTTTCACCTCCTTTCCTTTCATCAATCATCAATTCGTCTTCAACCACCATTGGGGAATATCTTGGATTTAAAACATCAAGACATTCAACTAAGGTAATAGCACCCCACCGACAAGCCAATATAACCTGATCTGAAATTGCTTTTAATCTCTCAGTGTCGCCCTCTTGCTCTAACTTCAAAACGATTTCTTGTAATCGTTTTTTTCCCTTTTTCCGTTCAGTTAAAGGCATATGTACCTCCCTTGGGGCTCTGAGGCAGGAGGTTGAAGATTATTGAGGTATATTTTCATTTATTGTTCTTTAGAGAACAAAACTAATACCTTGATAATATAACTCTGCCAATTATTTGTCAAGAAAAGATATCCATATAACTAACTTAGGGGATAGCTAATATATACCTAAACAAGCAGTTGATCGTCTTAGATAGTGGAAATTAATTTTGACTATAAGAAGTAATCTTATTCGCCTCGATATTGCCGGCTGTGTCTTCGCTGAAGAAGCTGATTGTGTTCTCCCCGGTCTGAAGTTGGCTGGTCAAATCAACTTTGTTTCCGTAAGACGTCGAAATTGGCTGACCGTTAATGGCATAGTGTATCTTTAAAACTCCAGAACCAAAATCATCATCAGCTAACAGCTGAACTTGATTACCGGAAACATTAAAAATTGTTGTCGGCGGGGAAGTATCAACAAAGATTGTTTTGAAGTCGTTTTCAAAATTCTTTTCTTCTTCATTGACCCGCTTATCAACAGCCAAAACTTGAAAATCATAAAATCCGTCACCATCCGGACAGTTGAAGTTAATTTCGTTATCAGAATCGTAATCCTTCTTGGTAAAATACTGCCAATTTTCTTGGTTGAATGAATACCACAGTTCAACGTAGTCTACTCCACTGCCAACATCAGTCGCCTGGTAAATAATTTCAAAACTGCTATCCGGGCTGATTCCTTTCACCGGCTGGCTGGCTGTAACTTCGGTTATCTCCGATTCCGGTTTAATCCAGTCCCCCGTTGACAGTCGAAAACCACCAACCGACGCTTTATCCTGAAAAGCAGAATAAGTAAGCGGAACAAATACTACTGCTGACGAAATCAATAAAACCAAAATTGGCCAACGAAAATACTCCTTCAAGTATTTATCCTTTCTTAATTTCATTTGTTATCCAGTTTTATAATGCCTGGGTCCCGGTAAACTCAATATTTAAATCAACTGATTTTTCGGCTATTTCATTGCCAGCGTTATCACTGACCCGAATCCACATAACAAAGTGTCTCAGCTGATCAGGCCCAATCGCTTCACCGGTAATTTCATCTGAATTTCCAGCCCACCATTGCATGTCGTGCCAGTTGGTGGAAGTAGATACCTTTGACCAGTTATAATCCTGGTTTTCATAAGCCCACCAGGCGTCATCTCGACTGTTATACTCTAAAATTCTCGCTTCTACTGCATTTTTCAAAACTCCCCATGACCCGGAATAACCATCGGAATTAGCGTAAGCACTTAAAGTTGTCGTCACCACCAAACTAATTTCGGATTGGCTGACATTTTTTAATCGGAAATAATCTCCAACCAAATAGCCGGGATACATCCCGGAAATAGTCCCATAGTTAGTTATCGAATCACACAACTTACCGTTGTCGCCATCGGAAATACATCCTTCCCCGGTCATCCCTGTTGCTCCGATTTTTAAATCAGCGTTACCGGTCGTCATTGTCATTCCCTTGACCTCGCCCTTATTGTTAAAAACCGCAAAGGCCGTTCCACTAACTACCCCAACAGTCACTGCAATTATAAATATACTTATAAGAATTCTTTTCATTAATCTCACCCCCTCTCTTTTGAAGTAAGCAATAACTCCCAATTGTTTGAAGCCGATAGTAAAATAATGCCTGGCAGTATTTGGCTAACCACGTTTAATTAGGCTAACACTTTCAGAATAGACCGAAAAAAATTCCTTGTCAAGAATTTACGCCTGGGGATACATCTGGCGGAATAATTTTATCTTCTTTAACCTTTCAACGGCAAAGTCAAAAATAAACTGGGAGAAAATTATAATACCGAAAAAATCAATTATAACGTCGCGAATAGTTCCCTCCCTAGTCGGAACAAGTGTCTGGTGAAACTCGTCAGACATACCGTAAAGTGTAGCAATAATAATCGCCAGTTTATTAGCCGACTTCCTCTCGCCAAGACCCAATCGAAGAAGAGAATATAGAACGCCGTATTCAATAACGTGCAGTGTTTTAAAGATAGCAAAATTAACCCAATAATTACCCCCCATACCGACCTTGTGCTGACTGGAAGCCCAAAAAATCAAGGACATCCAAATCAAGGCTGGTAAAAATCTAAGATACTTGGTTGCCTTTTTCATCATTCTTCATTTTATCAAATAATTCTTTTATTTTCGGGCCAAACCCTACCCCGCCAAGAAGCAGTCCTCCCATGCCAATAAACCCACCGGCGATTAACTTACCCTTATCCCGAGGTTCTTTCTGGCTGGTTTCACCAAGAACGTCCCCAGGCCCACTGACCTCAAGATCGTTATCTGAATCCGAAAGAGTTGGAATTGGTGTTGGTGAAACTTCCTGAGTAGGGGTTGGCGATTTCTTAGGACTTGGTGTCGGGGTTAATGTTTCCGTAGGAGTCGGCGTTGACGTTTCCTTTGGCGTCTCCGTCGGCTTCTTTGTTGGTGTTGAAGTTGGCTCATCCACAGCACGACAATCCTGATTGGCCTCTCCCTTTGTAGGTTCAGCCTGACACCAACTGCCGTAAACATAGGCCCAGGTGATCCCCTCCTCCGAATAATCGTATAGTTTGTTATCCTTTTCTAGTTGATCATGGTTAAGTAGACGTACCTCATCTCCACTGTTGTTGAACATGCTATCCATTTCGATAACTGCCAAACTTTTTGCCTCAATCTCCTTGCTGAATTTCTTTGGAGAACTTTTACCTTCTTCATCATCAATATACCAATCAATCAAATCAACACTAAAATCATTATCATTGTAAATTTCCACCCATTCATCTTCATTATCCGCAGGTTTAGGCATCACTTCCCAGATAAAAATGTTGTCATAATCACGCGATGAGTTCCCCTGAGTCGGTGTATCCGTTGGATCATCCCCAGGCGTATTTGTTGGCGTTACTTGCCCTTGCGATAAACATGAACCGCCTCCCTGATTAAATTGATCGCGGCTGACATTAGTTAGGCTCTGCCAGCCCCCCTAACCATCTGGCTTTCTCCCATAAGTAACATTCTCCCCAGGACTTTGTTGATAATCATAGGAATCTACCGTAGATTCATTATTATCTAATAATCTTAGTGTATCAGCGGAAGAAACATTTAAATTAAAATTGCCGCTTTGAAAAGACAAACAGCTTTGGCCATCTAATACCGTACCGCTAGAAATTACATACTTTTGGGTTCCACCGCTGTCATCAATAATCCATCCGCTGACATCAACGCTATCATAACCGGTGTTATAAATTTCAACCCATTGCTCACTGCTTGGCTCAATTAAAAATTCATTTAGCTTAACTTCGGCTTGACATCGGAGAGGAAAAAACATAAGCAAAACAAAGAAAAAAATGAATTTTCTCATTACCATTCATCATACCAACAAATTTACTATTGACGCAAGAAAAGCTCTCTTCGCTACCTAAGAATTATTTAACGTGCCAGTACATTGTCATTTTCCCGTTCGGGTGGAAGACAAAAACGCCGTTACCGCCGTCGCCGAGGCAGTTGCGGCAGAAGTAGGCCTCACCTTCGTCAACAGAATAAATTTGGGTATTCATCGGCCCAACCAAATCTATCGCCGGATGCGGTCGCCCGCCGTAAAGGGCATTGGAATGACAAGTATAACCATAACCTTGAGAAATATAACTCAAATCCTTCATTGGCCACGGCCACCCGCCGCCGCCAACACTTTTTGTTCCGTCTGATCCGCAACCGGACCTCCAACTAACCTCTTGCCCCGCTAAATAATCTAGCGGATTGACGTAATTAGAGTAATACCAACTATCACCAAGATCATCAATTGAACCATAGTTATAAACACCAAAATGTAAGTGGTCACCGGTAGAATACCCAGTATTTCCTTGTATTCCAATAAACTCCTGTTTATCAACCTTGATTGATTTCCCGCTTTGCTTTAAAAATAAAGCAGCTTGCTGAATTTCAGCTATTTCTTTTCTAGCTTCAGCCAACAAATTTTGATACCGACGTTCATTATTCTGAGTAACCGTCAGCAGGTATTCTTTTTCCTGTTTCTGCTGGGCCAAGTTGTTTCTCTGAGCATCTAACTGTGCCTTAAGTTCTTCCAATTCTGCCTGCTTTACTTCCTTTTCCTCTTTTCGCTGATCGTAATCCGCCCGCATTTTTTCCATTGCCATGAGCATTTTTCGGTCATTGAGCTGGGCAACCTGAAAATATTTCCATCGACGATAAAAATTGCCAAACTTTTCTGAAGAAAGAAGCAAATCCACCGAGGAAACCTGTCCTGCCTTATAAGTAGCAATTACTCGGTTAATGAATAAGGCCGAAACATCATCTAGCGAGGTATCCAAAATGCCAATTTTTCGGCCGAGTTCATTAACTTGGGCCTCTAACAAACTAATCTTGCTCTGAGTTTGGCCAATTTTAGCCTGAGTCAACTGAATCTGAGAATTCATATAGCTAATCTGATTCTTTAAGGAAGATTTTTGATTAGCAATATTCGATAACTCCTGTTGACAGTCACTTTGAACCTCGTTATAAATCTCTAATTGTTCTTCCTGAGATCGGTTATCAATGTCATCGGGGATCTCGCAAGCAGCTCTTAAAGACTGAGCCCCAAGTAAAATGGAAAGAAGCCCAACTGTCAAAACTGCTGCCAGAAGTTTGCGTTTCATCGCTTAATATACCGCCGACTGGCTAACCAGGCAGCGAATAAACCCAACAATAAACCAACACCTATTTGTCCGCCTAAAAAGATGGCCAAGGTTTGCGGTTCAGTTGGCAAAACCGAAATTGGGGCAAAAAATGACAAAATTTGTTCACGCCAATAATATATTCCACCGACAACAAACAATTCTCCGAGCAAAGCGCCAATAAAGCCGTAAAATAAGCCTTCCAAAAGAAAAGGGGACTGAACATAAAAACCGCTGGCTCCAATTGATCTCAAAGCAGCAATTTCATCACGGTGCGTGCCAATCTTCATCCCGATAATAACCATAATCACCACCAAAGAAACAAATCCGTAAACACCAACCATAACTAAACCAACATTGCGAATATTCTTGACCCAAAAGGATAATTTTTGGACAACCTCTTTCTGAAAAATAACTTCTTGAACGGAATTTTCCTTAGTACTTAAAAAATCAGCAATTGAATTTAAATATTCCGGGCTTGTGGCTGATATTTCCAATGAGGCTGGTAAAATATCTGCACTGACCATTTCTAAAAGCAAAGGATTATCCTCATTATCCTCTTGATAAATTTTTAAGGCTTCCTCTTTAGACACAAACCTAACTTCCTTTATTCCTTCCTGACTACCAATTTCCTCCTTCAGTTGGTCAACTTGGGCTGAAGAAAGACCATCTTTCAAAAACGCGGTTACTTCCGGCCGACTTTCAAAATAATTAAGAAGGATCCCAAAAACAAAAATTACAGCAATAAGCAAACTTGTCATAAAATAATTCAGCCACATAACCAAAATAGCCGCAAAACTCTGAAAAGGTGCCCGCCTCATATGCTGCCAAGTTCTGCTTAAACTACCCAATTTGGTTTTAATTTTAGTTTCTTTATTCATACTTTCCATTTTCTTTGTCGTGAGCTAATCCTCCATCCTCTAATTTCACTACCCGCTTCCCAGCAGAGTTAACTATATCAAAATCGTGAGTTGCCATCACTACTGTCGTTCCCGTTTGATTAATTTTTTCAAGTAAATCCATGATTTCCCAGCTTGTTTCTGGATCCAGATTTCCTGTTGGCTCATCAGCCATCAACAAATCCGGCTCAATAATCAAAGCCCTAGCTAAACATACCCGCTGGAGCTCTCCGCCTGAAAGCTGGGCCGGAAACATATTTATCCGGCTGAGCAAATTGACTTTATCCAAAACTTCCTTAAGCTTTTCTTCCCGATTTTCATCCTTATCACCAACAACAGCCAAAGCCATTAAAATGTTTTCGGCAACAGTCTGCCGCCTAAGCAGTCGGTAATCCTGATGGACCATGCCAATTCTACGCCGAAGTGAAAGAATATCCTTGCGCTTGGTCTTTTTGTTGATTTTCAGGTCATCAACAACTACCTCGCCATTATCTGGGAAATATTCTCCCCGAATTAATTTTAGAACCGTACTTTTTCCCGCTCCAGATTTGCCGGTAATAAAAATAAATTCTTTCGGCTTAACCTCAAAAGAAATGTCATGAATGGCTTTTACAACACCAAATTCCTTGGTTACATCAGTAAATTTTATCCGCATCAGTTTATTCCAAGACCTTTACCGCGCCCACATCCATCAGCCAACCAACTTTTTGAGCAGCAAAGGTCTCCCCCCAAACCTTGACCTTGCGGTTAACAAAGCGGTTTAAATCAACTAATGAAGAAGTTAAATATGCTGTTTGCGATTCTCCACCTTCCCGAACCAATTTATGAGTCCCCTCACCCTCTTCACTGTTTTTTTGAATAACCCCAATCGCTTCGTCGGTAAATTGTTCACTCTGGTTACCATAAGTTTGGCCAACTTTAACACTCTTTCCACTGGCCTGACCTGCAGTACCCGTTTGCCCAGTACCAGCACTCCCTTCATTGCCCGAAACTTGCAGTCGGGAAAGCCCAAACCCGCTACCTAACCCAAGCAAGGTTATTCCGGCAAAAAGTAAAATTAGCCGGATATCAATTAAATTATCTTTTTTTTCTGTTATATCCCCTGGTTGATTCATTTCCACCTGATTATTCATCTACACTTACATTATAATAAACTTAGTCATTTTGCAACTGTTTCAGCTCTGCCTGTATAAACCCTTCCAAATCCCCATCCAAAACCGCCTGTGCATCGTTTGTTTCATGTTCAGTCCGAGTATCCTTAACTAATTGATAAGGATGAAGAACATAATTTCTGATTTGTTCGCCCCAGGTCGGAACCGCGTTCTTTCCCTTCAAACGTCGTCTTTCAGCTCGTCTTTCTTTTTCCTTTTGTTCCCAAATTTTAGACTTTAAAATCTGCATTGCAATCTGCTTATTCTTAACCTGCTTTCTTTCCGCCTGACAGGAAACAACCAATCCAGTTGGCTTATGCCGCAGACGAACAGCCGTTTCCACCTTATTTACATTTTGACCTCCGTGGCCGCCAGCCCGAAAAGTCTCCATTTCAATTTCATCCGGGCTTATCTCTACTTCCAAATCTTTTTCAATAACAGGCAAAACCTCGACTTTGGCAAATGAAGTCTGGCGTAAATTCTGAGCATTAAACGGAGATACCCGAACCAAGCGGTGAATACCGGATTCCTTTTTCAAATAGCCATAGGCAAACCGCCCGGAAACCTGCAGGGTGACCGATTTGATGCCAGCCTCTTCACCAGAAATCATATCAACAACCCTGACCTTCCAATCCTTGCTTTGACAATACTTCATATACATTCGCTGTAAAATAGCTGACCAGTCCATCGCTTCTGTCCCCCCTTGTCCGGCATGAATGGATAGAAGGGCATCACTCTTATCATACTCCCCGGAAAGGAATGTTCTAATTTCTAAATTCGATAATCGGCCTTCCAATTGGCGAACTTCCCTTTTCAAGTCCGATAAAACCTCATCTTCCGCCTCCATCTTCTCAGCCATTGTAATCAACTCCTCAAGCTCTTTAATTTTGCTGGAAAACCCTGCTACTTCCTCCAATTCATTATTAATCTCCCCTAATTGGCTCATCACCCTTTGTCCATAATTAGCGTCTTCCCACAAATCTTCTTTTCGGCTTTCTTTTTCTAATTTTTCTCTTTCCTTTTTCAATTCGGCTAAATCTAATTGGGATTTAACCAACTTAAATCGTTTTTTTAGTTCTTCCAATTTATTCTTGATTTTGTTCATCTTCAACCTCCTTCAGTAACGTATCACAAACCTGCTTGATCGCTTCCCGCTTAATTTCTTGCTTTTGTTTATCCGGAAATCCTTCAACTTCCTCAGTCGTTTCAATAATTATTTTTTCTATTTCTTCAGCCACCTTTGTTTCCCGGATAACTTTTTCGGTGTCTCTAATTACTTCCTCACCCTGCTGATAAAACCGCTGATTTATTTTCTCTATTTGAGTTTTAACTACCTCCGGCAAAATCCGGTTGATTTCTTGATTAATTGTCTCTATGTCCGTTACCTTTTCAACCTCTTCACCCCGAACTTGACCCTTGGTATTATCAGCTTGATCAGCTGTCCCTAAACTAACTTGTGTTGACAGCCAATAAACACCGCCCCCAACTAAGGCCAGAAAGATGATAATTCGAAATAATTTCGGCCGAGGTTTCTTTTCGTCCTTTTTCCCCATACCCAATTGTATCAAATCTCACTCATATTTCGGGTAGCAGCATTTTTTATATTTCTCGCCTGACCCACAAGGGCAGGGGTCATTCCGACCAGGTGAAGGTTGATCTGATACTATCGGTTGGATTTTCTTGCCTTGTCTTTCATCTTGAGCGGGCTGACCGAATTGAGGCTGATTAGGCTTAATCATTTCCCCTCTGCCTTCCTGAACCCCGGCTGTTTGCTGACGCAAACCAACTTCAACCCTTAGTATCCGCCGGGCTACGTGGTTATCAATTTTAGCCAGCAAATCTTGAAACATGTCATAGCTTTCCTTCCGATATTCAACCAGCGGGTCCCTTTGACCGTAACCGCGGAGTCTAACCCCCTCTTTCAAGCTGTCTAAAGCGGTCAAATGATCAACCCAAAGATTATCAATTGTGTAGAGAAGAACAGATTTTTCTATTTCCCGAGAAGCATCCGTTCCCAGAACTTCTTCTCTCTTCTTGTAAATTTGCTCAAATTTATCAAATAACCAATCAATTGCCTCCGCTTCTTCTTTATCCTCAAGTCCCTCTTCCAAATCCTTCCTCTCTTTTTCTGGAATCGGAACAACTTCTCCAAAGCCAAGAACCAATTTCCGGTAATCCGGCTTCATTGTTCCCGGATCCAAGCTCATATTCCATATTGTTCTTAATTCCTCATCGATAATTTCCATTATCCTCTCCCGCAATTTCTCTGGCTGATCGCGGTAATCTTCCAAAATATTTCTTCGGCGGTCATAAATTATTTCCCTCTGCTTATTAACAACATCGTCAAACTCGACCAAACTCTTCCGCATATCATAATTAAACCCCTCTACTTTAACCTGAATTTGCTTAATCATTTTAGTAACCATGGGATGACTGATTGGGGTATTCTCTGGCATTTGAAGCCGATCCATCATATTGGCAATTCTTTCACCGCCAAAAATCCGCATTAAATCATCTTCCAAAGATACGAAAAACTTTGATGCCCCCGGATCTCCCTGACGTCCAGACCGACCCCGAAGCTGATTGTCAATTCGTCGGGCCTCATGACGTTCAGTTCCAAAAACATACAAACCGCCTAACTCTAAAACCTTATTTCGCCTCTCCTCCCACTGATCATATTCTTTTTGAAAATTGGAGCTTGAAAATTGAGATTTCTTAGGAGGTTCTCCTCCCAAAACAATGTCAACACCACGTCCTGCCATGTTTGTCGCCACAGTCACGGCCTTCGGCCGACCAGCCTGGGAAATAATTTTTGCTTCTTTTAAGTGGTGTTTTGCATTCAAAATCTCGTGAGGTATATTCTTCTTTTTCAAATAATTGCTGACCATTTCATTCTTTTCAATCGAAGTCGTTCCCACCAATACCGGTTGACCGCGTTTATAGCATTCCTCAATTTCAGCGGCAACAGCAGTAAACTTCGCCCGTCTTGTTTTGTAAATCTCGTCCGGATAGTCCTTCCTGATTACCGGTTCGTTCGTCGGAATTGCAATAACGTCTAAACCATAGATATTCTTAAATTCCTCTTTCTCCGTCATCGCCGTTCCTGTCATTCCCGAAAGAGTATCGTATTTTCGGAAATAGTTTTGAAAAGTAATCGTTGCCCAAGTTTTTGATTCCCGTTGAATCGGCACACCTTCTTTGGCTTCAACCGCCTGATGTAAACCGTCCGACCACCGTCTACCCTCCATCAACCGACCAGTAAACTCATCAACGATAATTACCTGGTTGTCTTTGACAACATAATCATCGTCTTTTTCAAACAAAGTCCTTGCTTTAAGCGAATTTTCAATTTGATGAATTGTTTCAAACTCTTCTTCATAAAGATTATCAACTCCCAGCTTTCTCTCAACCTTGCGAATCCCATATTCGGTCAGCATAGCTGTCCGGGCTTTTTCGTCAATAATGTAATCGGTTTCCGGAAACAGCTCTTTAGCTAACCGGGCATACTCATAATACTTATCCGTCGCCTTACTTTCCGGAGATGAAATGATCAACGGCGTTCTGGCTTCATCGATTAAGGCAAAGTCAATTTCGTCAACAATAGCAAAATTATGACCACGTTGAACAACATCGTCCAATGATTGAGCCATGTTATCCCGAAGGTAATCAAAACCAAACTCATTATTTGTCCCGTAAGTAATATCCGCCTGATAAGCGTTTTTTCGCTCAATTGGTTTAAGGTTTTCCAATCGCCAGTCATCAGCTGAAGTCGAAAAATCTTGATCATATAAAAAAGACTGGTGAGGGATAATACAACTAACACTTATACCTAATAAATTAAAAACGGGCCCCATCCAGCCGCAGCCTATTCTAGCCAAATAGTCATTGACCGTAACCAAATGTACACCTTTTCCTTCTAAGGCCCGAAGATACAAGGCCGGGGTAGCTGACAAAGTTTTTCCCTCACCTGTTTTCTGCTCAGATATTTTACCTTCCCATAAAGCAATCGCCGACATCATCTGAACATCATAATGCCGCATTCCCAACGTTCTTACCGCCGCCTCTCTAACCACCGCAAAGGCCTCAGGAATTAACTCCCTAGGGTCAGTTCCGTCTGCAACTTGCTGCCGAAAACGCTCTGTTCGAGATCTTAATTCAGCATCATCCAAGGATTCTATTTCTTCCTCAAAGCCGTTAATTCCTTCAACAATTGAACTTAATCGTTTCAATTGTTTTTCGTTATAGTCAAATAGTTTCGAGATAAAATTTAACATAGCTACTATTATAACAGGTATAAATAGGCTGCAAAAACCTGCGAGGTTGAATCTTAAAAACCTCGGAGGTTATTGTTTGGAGATTACCCTTTTACCGAGATATTTTTGAAGCACTTTGGGAACCTTAACCGAACCATCCTTTTGCTGATAATTTTCCAAAATTGCCAACATTGCTCTTGGCGTAATTCCTGTCGCGTTTAAGGCGTGAACATATTTATGCTCACCTTGATAATCGACCTTGATATTCAACCGACGGGTTTGATAATCAGTACAGCTACTGCATGAATGCGTTTCCCGATACTCATCTTCTCCCGGAAACCAGGCTTCCAAGTCGTACATCATTCGGTTAGGAAAGGGCAGATCACCGGTGCAACTGGCAACAATTTGATAAGGAATTTTCAACGCCTGCATAATTTCCTCCTGAATCTCCAACATTTCTTGACAAACCTGATCAGAAATTTTTGTATCCGGCACAGTGTAAATATTCATTTCCACCTTATTAAACTGATGAACCCGAAACATCCCTCGAACATCCTGACCGTAACTACCCGCTTCCCGCCGAAAACAAGGTGAAAAATTAACATACTTAATCGGCAAATCATCCTGATTAAATACCTCTTCAGTATGCATTGGAATAACTGAGTGTTCTGATGAAGAAGCCAAAATCAAACCGTCTTCTTCCGTCTTGTACATTTCCCGCCAATTACCGTGTTCAACGTAACCCATACCCCGTTCAACTTCCTTTTTAATTAATACCGGCGGAATAACCAAAGTAAAACCTTTGCCACTAATCACATCAATGGCATACCTCATTAAGGCCATTTCCAACATCGCCCCGTCGCCAATAAAATAGCCAAATCTCGGCCCAGACACCTTTCCGGCTCGATCAACGTCAATAATCCCTAACTCCTGGCCAATTTCCAGATGATTTTTAGGTTCAAATTTAAACTTTGGCCGTTCACCCCAAGACTTGATTTGCGGATTTTCGCTGTCATCCTTACCGAAGGGAACTTCTTGAGCAGGAACATTAGGAATCGCTCTTTGAGCTTCCAGCCGTTTTTCTTCTTGCTTGTCTAATTCCTCTTCTAACTCAGATATCTTTTCCTTAATTTCCCGCCCCTTGGCAATAACATCTTCCGGCGGCTTTTCTCCTCTCTCTTTGTATTCATCAACTAAGGCATTGCGTTCGGCTCGAAGAGACTCAACTTGGGCTAATATTTCTCGCCATTGTTGATCATATTCAAGCCAATCATTAACCAACTGTTCATCCATTCCCCGGTCAACAACCGCCTTCTTAACCCTATCTGTTTTTTCCCGAAGATAGTTAGCGTCAAGCATTGCTGAAGAACCTCCGGCTGAATTCCAAACCTTTCTTAACTAAATCAATTCGGAAATTCTCATCAACTCCGTGCATGTTGCAATCTTCATTGGCTAGAGAAATTGACACCGTTTCTTTCCCTAAAGATTCCTTAAAGTCAACAATAACCGGAACTCCACCACCAACAAATTTATAGACAATGTCTTTTTGATAAACCTCTTCCAAAACCTTTCTTGCCGCTTGAATTCTATCAGAACCGATATCCAACTTAATCGGCTTGTATGTTTGGATACCAAAAATTTGATAGTCAATATAATCCGGCGTGTTTGCTTCGACAAAATCCTTAAACAAGTCTGCAATTTTGTCCGGGTCCTGAGAATTAACTAACCGAAAATTTATTCTTGCCTCGGTCTGACAGGGGATAATATTACTGTACCCCTCGCCGGTGTAGCCGGAAACCAGTCCGGTAACTGTTAACATCGGGCGTAACCCAGTCTGAGTGTAAAAATCATATTCCGGCTCTGTCAATAATTTTTTAATTCCAATGCTTTCCTTCAGCTCTTTCAAATTAAAAGGAATAGATTGGTTATTATCCACTTCCGCCTGACTTATTTCATCAACATCAGCGTAAAAACCGGGAATTGTCACTCGGTTTTCTTCATCATAGAATTTTGCAATCAGTTCAGCCATCTCGTGACTGGAATTGGCTACCGCCCCACCATAGAGGCCAGAATGCAAATTATTATCAGCTGACTGATACTTTAGGGTCAAATTGATTCCGCCCCGAAAACCAACATCAATTGTCGGCCGGTCAGCGGCCACTTCCCCATCAGACAATATCACATAATCACAGGCCAATAACTCCTGGTTATCCTTGATAATCCGGCTGATTTCAGCGTTTCCGGTTTCTTCATTGCCTTCAAGAAAAAACTTAACATTGCACCTAAGCTTATTTTCCTTAATTAGTTCTCCAATGGTCAATAAATGTATCAACAACTGACCCTTATTATCGACTACTCCCCGACCCAACAGCCGGCCATCTTTCTCCGTTAGGCTAAAGGGGGGAGCTGACCAAGCCTCGGCGTCATTAACCGGTTGAACATCGTAATGACCGTAAATTAAGATGGTTTCCTGGTCCGGCCCAACTTGATAACTGCCATAAACATAGGGATTAGTTTTTTGGCCAGAAATTAATTGTGCCTGAAAGCCATAGCTGTCTAATAATGTCTTCAACCACTCCGCTGTTTTTTCAACTTCCTCACGATAAGCAGAATCCGTCGAAATGCTCTTAAATTCAATTAACTTTTTGAGTTTAGCAAGATAATCATTCATTGATTTTGACCTCCTTGCTGTCAACCAAAATCTTCGATCCTTCCAAGCGCATATCTTTAACCAAATCCCAGTGAATTGAAGATTCATTTTTGCCTCCACCCCGGTCTTCTTTATACGCCCGGCCGAGAGCCATATGGATTGTACCCCCAATTTTTTCATCAAAAAGGGTATTTTTCATCGCTTGGGTGATGCCAGGGTTGGTTCCAATAGCAAACTCGCCAAAACTTTTTGCTCCTTCATCCGTCGCCAACATCTTGTCTAACCCTTCTTGTCCAATATCAGCCTCGGCTTTAACAACCTTCCCGTCTTCAACCTTGAGGTAAATACCACAAACTTCACGACCATAAGCTGTCGTCGGCAAATCAAAATAGATCTCACCCTGAACACTGTCCTCTATTGGGCAAAGAAAAACCTCCCCATCAGGAATATTTCTTTTACCGAAACAGGCTTTGGCCAACCGACCATCGACTGAAAAGGTAAGGTCCGTCTTCTTGCCAACTATTTTAATTTTTTTGGCATCATCGAGAACTTTTTCTAGTTTTTTCAACTTCTTTTTCATTGCCTGATAGTCAACAGTGCAGGCTTGATAATAAAAATCAACCAGCCAATCAAAAGCCACCCCGGCCTGTTGAGCCATAGCTGGAGTTGGATAATATGTCAGAACCCACCGGTCCTCATCAATCATCTTGTCAAATAATGGCTGAATTAACCGATTACGGATATTAATTCTTTCCGGATCAATCTGGGCAAACTCGGCAACATTGTCCAAACTGGTTATCCGGACAAAGGCATCCGCCCAATCAATTTTTGCTTTGACAATTTCTTCCGGAATTGTATTCATTTGCCAGTCATTGGCTTTTTTTAAGAATTGATAAGCAAAGCCGCCCAAATGCGACCGGCCGAGTTCAAAATCAATACCGGCAACATCAACAACCGGGTATGCACCAATATCTAACGTTTCCAGGTAAACTGCCTTAACTAAATTAAAAGCGGCCGAATCTGAACAAGTTATTAGAACCTTTTCTTTCGGCTTTATCTCTAAAGAATGGTTTAAAAAAATCTGAGCTAATTTTTTATCCTTCGGATTCACCATCATTTCAATTTATAATTCATAATTCTAAACTTTTACTAATTTCCTGCATTGCTTCCAAATTTATCCTAACATATTCTTCCAAAGGAATGCCTAACTTTTCTTCACACATCTTAATGTGATCCCGCCTTGTTCCAGCAGCAAACCGAGGTTCATCAAAGCGATTAAGAACATTGTCAACACTGACATCAGCTAATTTCCGGCTGGGCAAAACCAGGGTAGCAGCAACAATCAGGCCGGTTAAACTGTCCACTGTGAATAAGGCCCAATCCATGACTGATTTTGGCTTTATTCCAGTATGTTCCCAATTGTGAGCAGCAATAGCATAAAGAACTTCTTCCGGAAGTTTAATTCCTTCTTGCTCGAGGATTTGATTAGTCATCGTTCCGTGATCTTCCTCCGAAATTCCCTCCTGATAGTCAAGATCATGAGCCAACCCCGCCAATCCCCAGATTTCTTCATTAATTTTTAACTTTTCATTTTTAACTTTTAACTTTCTTGCTAATGCTCGCATACACGCTTCCACCGCTAACATGTGTTTAATAATGTTTTTATTATCAATCTGGTCTTCAATAACTTTCAGTACTTCTTCTCTTTTGGCCATTTTTTATTATAATATCACTCCTTAACTCCGGTTTCTAGTAACTCTAGTGTCTTTTCATCAGCGTTCATTTCCGCCTTGATTCCAATCGGCAAAGTAAAAATAGGGTCGGTGTGACCAAAATCCAAGTCCAACATCGTTGGTAGCCTTTTTTTACCAACTAACCGCTTAACCATCATCGCTAAAGAATTATCTTCACTAAAACCGCTTTCAGTTCTTGGTCGACCAAAAAGCAAGCCAGCTATCTGATCAAATACCCCTGTCTGCTTCAAGTGAGTTAAGTGTCGATCATAAGTTGCCGGGTCATCTTCCTCATCATCCTCTAGAAATAAAATTGCTCCCTTCATGTCCGGCCAATATTCCGTGCCAATTAAATTAACTAAGGTAGACAAATTCCCACCGATTAATCGCCCCTTCACCTTACCTGAAAATAGAACTTGCCAACCTGGGTTTTGCTTCTTCTCTCTTGGTCGGTCGTCTGCTGTATCCCAATCCAGGCGTTCATCCGTCCACCATTCACTCGGGCTATAATCTACTTTTTCAGCCGCAATTAACAAATCTTTAAAATATTTCCAAGTATAGTCATATATTCCGTCAAATTCCCCAAACTGAGGTAAAATCATCGGGCCATAATAAGTTACTAGCCCAGTTTTAACTGAAATTGCGTTCAATAAAGCGGTTATGTCACTGTATCCAACAAAAATTTTTGGATTTGATGAAATTAAGCTGTAATCTATTTTATCTAATAATTGGTTGGAATTTAAGCCACCAATAGTTGCGATTATTGCTTTTACTTCCGAGTCCGCAAACATCGCCTGTAAATCACTCAACCGCTGATCAATTGTTCCGGCGGTATAATTTACTCTTTCTTCAACGTACTGGCCTAACTTGATCTGAAAACCAGACTTTTCCAACTGCTTAATTCCTCTAGATAGCCGCCTCGGGCAAAAACTGGCTACAGGTGAAGAAGGGGAAACAATTCCAATGACATCACCCTTTTTTAATTTTGGCGGTTTTATTATTTCCAGCTTAGTCATCCTTTGGTCGCATAATTGGAAATAACATGACCTCTTTTATTGACCAAGTATCAGTATAGAACATCGCCAAACGGTCAATACCAATACCAATTCCACCAAGAATCGGCATACCGTATTCCATCGCTTCCAAGAAATCCTCATCTAAAGGATGAGCTTCCTCCTTACCCCGCTGCAATTCTTTTTGCTCCTCGTCGAATCGCTTTCTTTGCTCTAGAGGATTTACAATTTCTGACCATCCATCACAAATTTCTTCTCCCCCGATGTAACCCTCGAACCTTTCAACCCATCCTTCCTTTGTTCGGTGCCTTTTCGACAAAGGGCTAACTTCAACCGGATAGTCTATAACCCATACAGGCTTGATTAACTTTGGTGGAACTAAGCGGTCAAAAATTTTATAAATCAACTCCCCCTTACTTTCTTCTCCACTAACTTCAACCTGATTATCTTTAGCAAATTTGATCAATTCTTTCTTCGTACTTTTTTCAACATCCAAATTTAGCTTATCTTTAATGACATCTACCATTTCAATTCTCGGCCATTCTCCAGATAAATCTATATTTTCTCCATGTACCGTCAATTTTTCTTCTCCATAGATTTCATTAGCTGCAAATTTGAACAAGCCCTCTGTTACATCCATTATTCGATGATAATCAGCGTAGGCTTCATAAAACTCAATCATTGTGAATTCCGGGTTGTGAGATAAATCCATTCCTTCATTACGAAAATCTTTACAAATTTCATAAACCTTCTCTAATCCACCAACGACCAGTCTTTTCAAATAAAGTTCGTCAGCAATTCGCAAGTATAAATCTATATCCAAAGCATTAAGATGGGTTTTGAATGGTCGGGCATTTGTTCCCCCATAAAGCGGCTGTAAAGCTGGAGTTTCGACTTCAATATATCCTAAACCATCCAAATATTTTTGAATTGCCCTAATTAACTTCGTTCTAATCCTAAACCTGTTCATAACTTCCGGATCTAAAAGCAAGTCCAGGTATCTTTTTCGATAGCGTTCTTCGGTGTCTTTCAGGCCGTGCCATTTTTCCGGTAAAGGCCGGAGCGACTTTGATAGAAGTTTGAAACTAGCTACATCAATTGAAATCTCACCGGTTTTTGTTTTGACAACTTCTCCCTCAACGCCAATAAAATCTCCCCGATCGAGTAGACTCAAAATTTGATAATCATCACCCAAATCGTCTTCTTTAAACCAAACTTGGATTTGCCCCGACTGGTCTTGAAGGTCAGCAAAGGTCATTGCCCCATGCGAACGCATGGCCATTATTCTCCCTGCTGTTTTAACTTTGTCACCTAAGCAATCACTTGCTTCCTGACAGGTGTGGGTTTTGTCATATTTATACGGATAGGGATTTATCCCCATCTGACGAAGTTCTTCTAGTTTTCTAAGTCTATCCTCGCGGATAGCATCTAAACGTGAATTGGCCATTAAACTTATTGTACACGAAAAAATTAATGCACTTCAACAATCTTGTACATGGACTTACCAGCCGGCGTTTCAACTTCGACTGTTTCGCCCTTTTTATGACCAATCAAGCTGGCCCCAATTGGAGATTCGTAAGATACTTTCCCGGCTATAGGATCTGCTTCTCCACCGCCAACTAACTGCATTTCTCTGGTTTTACCATTGACTTCAACAACCACCTTATTACCAACTCCAACTGTACCATCACCATTTTTCTCGGTAATTTCAACATTAGCTAACCTTTGCTCTAAATCGCCTATTTGGTTGCGAACTATGGTCAGATTTTCCCTCAAATTGTGATAAGCGGAGTTTTCTGATAAATCGCCTTCCTGACGGGCCGCTTCCATATCTTCAACTAGGCGGTCACGCTCTTTTTCTAACTGGCGTAATTTTTTCTTTAGTTTTCTGTAACCTTTTTTAGTTAATATGTTTTTCATTTCTATCTATTTTTAAATTTAAGCAATAAAAAAACCCCGACTGTGCGGGGTTAATAACCTTCCAATACTTACTAACCCCCTATTTAAAAGGCTTAATCTCCTTTCGAGAGAAAATGTAAGTATGTCGGTTTCGCACTTCCATGAGGTATTATAACAATTTCCAACCCCTTGTCAAACAATCTTTTTGTGCTCCTACGGGAATTCGAATCCCGGTCTTCAGGATGAGAACCTGATGTCCTAGGCCTCTAGACGATAGGAGCATAGGCTAATTATACAATTTAGGGTTAGTCTTTTTCAACTCGTTGGCAAAGACTTCTCATGGGGCCAGCGCGGCCGGTCGGGGGTCATTTCACTGCTTCTGCCAAAACGTCTGACAACTCGTCGGCAAAGACAAACTCTAATTCTTTCTTAACTTCCTTGGGTACATCCCGTAGATTCTTTTTATTTTTCTTGGGTAAAATAATCTTTTCCAAATCAGCCCGGTGGGCAGCTAAAACCTTTTCCTTAATTCCGCCAACTTCCAAAACACGGCCTCGAAGTGTAATTTCTCCAGTCATACCAACATTACGCTTAACTTCTTGACCAGTTAAGGCTGATACCAAAGCTGTTGCAATAGCTACTCCCGCTGACGGGCCGTCCTTAGGAACCGCTCCTTCCGGAACGTGAATGTGAAAATCATATTTTTGGGCAAAATCGGCATCCTTGATTCCCAAATCTTTCCAATTACTTCTTACATAAGACAAAGCCGCCTTACAGGATTCCTGCATGACATCGCCTAACTGTCCGGTTAAAGTCAATTCTCCTTTGCCCGGCATCAAGGCAACTTCAATGAAAAGGATTTCACCACCAGATTGGGTCCAAGCTAATCCGGTTGATACTCCGCTTTCGTCCTCTTTGCCCTTAATTTGAGGGCTGAACTTCGGCGGACCAAGCAAGCGATGGGCCGTCCGAATATTCATCTCTGGCTTAATATCCTTATCTTGAGCCAAACGCATCGCTACCTTCCGGCAAAGTTTGGCAATAACACGTTCTAAATTTCTCACTCCCGCTTCCCGGGTATATTTCTCAATTAAGTCTTCTATTAGTTCATCCCCAAGAACCAAATCATCCTCAGTTAAACCATGGCCCTTCAACTGCCGGGGAAAAAGATATTTCTTGGCAATGTTCAACTTCTCTTCCTCGGTATAACCTGGAAAACGAATTATCTCCAGCCTATCTTGCAGGGGAGCTGGAATAGTATCCGTTACATTACCGGTAAGAATAAAAAAGACCTTGGATAAATCGTAAGGAATTTCCAAGTAATGATCAGAGAACTCTCTGTTTTGTTCCGGATCCAAGGCCTCAAGCAAAGCAGCACTCGGGTCTCCGCGAAAATCAGACCCTACCTTGTCAATTTCATCAAGCATGAAGACCGGGTCCTTGGCTCCAGCGTTCTTAATTCCCTGGATAATTCTTCCCGGCATTGATCCAACATAGGTTCGACGGTGGCCGCGAATTTCTGCTTCGTCGCGAATACCACCAAGCGAAATCCGAACAAATTTTCGTCCTAATGCCCGAGCAATGGATTTACCAATTGAGGTCTTGCCAACCCCAGGCGGACCAATAAAGCAAATAATATTCGGCGTTCCGTTTTCTTCTTCCAACTTTTTCCTTGCTTTTTTGTCCTTGGCCACCTGCTGATTCCGTAACTTCATTACCGCTAAATGCTCAAGTATTCGCTCCTTAACCTTTTTCAAACCGTAATGGTCTTTATTAAGAATATTTTTGGCCTTTTTGATACTGACATCCCCCTCACTCTTTTCCTTCCAAGGCATTTCAATCAGAGTTTCTACATACGACCGAATGTAACTTGCTCCCGGAGCATAAGGTGACATTTTAGCCAAACTATCCAACTCTTTGTTTGCTTTCTTTGCAACCTCCTTTGGCATTTTTGCCTTTTTGACCTTGGTTCTTAATTCCTGAATTTCATCACGATCGCCGGAATCCACTCCCATTTTTTCCAGCTCCCGGTCAATTGCCTTCTTCCTTTCTTCCAAAACAGATTGCTTCATCTTTTGTTCAAATTTATCTTTGGTTTTCTTTTCAATTGACTGATCAAGCTTAAGAACCTTAATTTCGTGTGATAACTGCTCACTAACCTTTTTAATTCGGCCATCCAAGCTTTCTGTTTCCAATAAATTTTGTTTATCAGCCACAGAAGCACCTAAAGCAAATGAAATTTGGTCAGTTAATTGCACTAAGTTTACTTTTTCACCGGCACTCAACTTTTGGAGGACTTCCGGATCAAAACCCTTGCCTAAGTTGAAAGCCTTCCGGACTAGATTCAACATGTGGTCAACAACGACCTTAACTTCCTGTTTATTTTCAATCTTGGTTGGAAACGCTGAAGTTCTAACCTTCAAAAATGAGTCGTCATCTAGATATTCCTCTAACCTAACCCGGGCAATTCCGGTGAAAGAAGCGTGAACGGTCCCGTCCACCCGAACAACGTGTTCAACCCGGCAAACAACCCCAACCGGATAAATATCTTCTGGGCCAGGCTTATCAATGCCGGATTCTTTTTGAGCAGCTACAACAACTAAACTTTCCTCCTCATCCTTATCAAAGGCATGCATTAAAGCATTGACAGACTTTGTCCGCCCAAAGATTACCGGAAACTCAATTCCCGGAAAAGGAACCATGTTCCTAACTGGAATAAGGGGAAGAACTTCATCATCCACCTTGTCAATCTTTTTTTGGTCTCTGTTTGGTAGTAATACTGCCATCTCGTTAGCAGTCTAACAAATAATTTGCTAATTGTAAAGTGACTAATGTCATCCTGAGCGTAACCCAAACCCCATGTGGTCTGCGGTAAGTCGAAGGAACCCCAAAAAGGATTCCTCAACTACGGCAAGTTAAAAATTGCCTACGTTCGGAATGACAGCTTAAGTACGATATAATAATAACATGAAAACAGGTATGGTAGCCGTCATTGGTCGACCGAACGCAGGCAAATCAACCTTAATCAACGCCCTGGTCGGCCAAAAGATATCAATTGTAACCAACAAACCACAAACAACTAGGAAAATCACTCAGGGGGTTTATTGGGATGAGCGCGGCCAGGTTATTTATATGGATACTCCCGGCGTCTTTGCCAAAATCAAAGGCCCCGTAAGCAATAAGATTAATACCGCCGCTGAAGAACACTCATCAAACGCCGATGTAATTCTCTATTTGGTTGACCACACCCGCTACCGCGGTGACGAAGAAAATAAAGTTCTCGGCATTGTCAGGCAAATAAATAAACCCAAAATCCTCGTTCTTAACAAAACCGACATCAAAGACCCCGATTACACTTACGAATACAAATTTCTTGAGGATGAATTCGATGAATGGATTGAAATCTCGGCCTTAAAAAAACATAATCTTGACCAGCTCCAAGATTTAATTTTTAACTATCTGCCGGAAGGCGAGCCCTTATTTAATCCCGATAATTATCAAGCCTTTCCAGCTATCAACATCACTCCCAAAGACTTTATCAGCGAAATTATCAGGGAAAAAGCCTTTATGACCCTTTACCAAGAAGTGCCCTACCGCCTGGGCGTTGTTGTTCATCAACTAGAAGAAAAAAAAGATATTTACTATATTAAAGCAGAAATTTTAACAACTTCTGACCACTACGTCCCAATAATCATCGGTAAAGACGGCCAAACAATTAAAAAAATCGGCAGTCTAGCCCGAAAAGAGCTGGAGTTAATCACCAACAAAAAGGTTTACCTGGATCTAGACGTCACTGACAACCCCCACTGGGTCCAACGCCTTTAGGCCAAACAAACTATTGACAAACGGTGGGTGATTTTTATAATAATAGTGTTGAAAATGGTAACTGTAAGTAACCTACATAAACATTTTGGCAAAGTTAAAGCTGTTGATGGAATCGACTTTGAAGTCAACAAGGGGGAAATCGTTGGTTTTCTCGGTCCCAACGGGGCCGGAAAAACAACGACAATGAGATTAATAACCAGCTTTCTTACCCCAACTAAGGGGAAAATAACCGTCAACGGCAAAGCCCCCAAAAAAGCCCGGGCAATCATCGGCTACCTACCTGAAGAAAATCCTCTTTACTCGAAAATGACACCTGTTGAATATTTATACTTTATCGGAAAAATGCACAAAATGTCTGCCAAAGACCTTGATAAGCAGTCAGCCTTTGTGACTGCTAAATGTGGTTTAGGGGAGGTAATCAACCGGCCAATTGAAACACTTTCCCGAGGTTATCGGCAAAGAGTAGGGCTAGCCGCAACTCTAATCCATAATCCTCAAGTCCTAGTTATGGACGAACCAACTTCAGGTCTCGACCCAAACCAGCAGGATGAGATTAAAAAGTTGATTAAACAACTAGCTAAAGACAAAGCCGTCCTCTTCTCTACCCATATTCTTTCAGAAGCAGAATCAATTTGTCAGCGAGGCTTAATCATCCACCGAGGTAAAATTGTAGCTAAAGCAGACATCAAAAAAATGAAAAAGGGGGAATTAGAAAAACTGTTTAAACAAAAAACTAAAGATGAAAAATAAGAATACCAGCAACTTTATTGTTTTACTTGCTAAGGAAATTTATTTAAATTACTTGGTATCTCCACTTGGCTATCTTTTTGCCGGTTTATTTTCAATTATCAATCTCTGGCTCTTTTTTCAAAATTTCTTCTTAATTAACCAGGCCAGTCTAATCCCACTTTTTGACTTAATGCCCTTTCTTCTACTTTTTTTCATTCCAGCCATAACAATGAACCTTTTCGCCGATGAAAAGAAAACTCGCACCTGGGAGATACTTCTAACTCTACCGACAACAGAACTGCAGATTGTCCTTGCCAAATTCTTGTCCAGTTTTACCTTCGCTCTTTTCGGCTTAATCCTAACTTCCCCAGCCGCGATTTTAGTCTGCCTTCTTGGTAAACCAGACTTTGGCATTATTCTCTCCGGCTATCTCGGAGCTGTTTTAATTGCCGCCGCTTACTTATCGGTCGGCTTATTCATTTCCAGCTTGACCAATAATCAAATTGTTGCCTTCATTACCACCATCTTTATTCTTCTTCTTAATTTTTTCAGCGGCCAGCAATTTATTCTTCAACGACTACCGGAATTTTTAACAACAGTTATTTCTCGACTAAGTATGAGCTATCACTTCCAATTTTTAATCAGAGGACAACTACCTTTAGCCAGCTTGATTTTTTATTTTTCCTGGCTGGCAATCTTTATTTGGTTAACCGTTATTTCCCTAAAAAGCCGTGATTATTAAACAATTGAAAAAATTCCGCCATACCAAGCTTTGGGCAACTTCCCTCAATGTTATCCTGGGCTTAATTGTTCTTAACTTAATTATTCAATTCTTTCCAATCAGTCTTGACCTCTCTGCTAATAAGATTCATTCCCTCTCCCCGGCAACAAAGAACGTCCTTAATCAAACTGACGATTTAGTTACTATCAAAGCCTACATTTCTAATAACCTTCCCCCCCAACTTCTACCACTAAGACAAACCGTTATTTCAACTTTAAACGAATATGACCAACACGGGGGAACCAAAGTAAAGGTCATTATCAAAGACCCACAAAAAAGCTCAGAGGCGGAAAGCGAAGTCCAGTCCTTGGGTATCCCGCCAATGCAGTTTTCCTCAGTAAAAAGTGACCAATACCAGGTTGTTAAAGGTTATTTTGGACTCGGTGTTTTTTATGCCGGTAAGAAAGAAATCATCCCGGCCCTTCAAAACATCAACAATCTCGAATACCGGTTAACTGCAGCCATTAATAATCTCACCAAGGACGAACTTACTCAGATTGGGATTACCTCCGGTTCTGGTGAAATTGAGCTGGCTCAACTGCCAGCCCTGCGTCAAGCCCTTTCGGTTAATTACAACCTTCAGCCAATTGATTTAACTGGAGAAGAAACCGATTTATCAAATCTAGAAACTCTTTTAGTAATCGGGCCAAATGAGATCAGTGAGGATATCCAGAAAAAGCTTGACGACTATCTAATGTCCGGTAAGGGCCTGATCTTCCTCCTTGACAAAGTCGCGGTCGGCCCAAACTTATTTGGCGAAAAGATCAGTTTAAACCTTGACGACTGGCTGAAACATTACGGTCTGGAAGTAGAAGATAAATTAATTGTTGATGCTTCTTCAGCAATCGCCAATTTTCAAACTCAACAAGGAAGGTTTATTACGCCTTACCCTTTCTGGGTCAAAACCAGAAGCGAAAATGCCAACAAGGAGATACCGGTCACCGCCAGTCTAGAAGAAGTGATCTTTCCTTGGGCTTCACCGGTTAAACTGTCCAAAGACGCAGAATTCTTATGGAAAACAACCAATTCCGCCAAATCAACTGATCAAATAAACAACCTTGGGCCACAACAAACCTGGAACTTTCAAACAAACACCGAGCAGTTAGTCTTGGCTGGAATCCAAAAAGGAGAGCTGGCCTCATATTTTGATGACAATAAAACCAGTGAAATAAAACTTGCTGTTGTTGGCGACGCCGACTTTGTTTCTAATCAAAACGCGGCAACTAGCCCAGAAAATATTAATTTCATCTCCAACTTAGTTGATTATCTCACCCAAGATAACAATCTCATTGATATCCGCAGTAAGCAAATTGCCTCTCGTCCCTTGGAAAACATTGATGAAACCCAAAAACAAACCTACAAATATGTCAGTTTGGCAGCCGGACCAGTATTACTTGTTTTACTTGCCGGGTTAATCCGCTGGCAAAGAAAGAAATTCAATGAAAAAGTTATTTAAAGACCCACTGCTAATCAGCTCGATCAGTCTAATTATTCTTATCGGCATCTTTTGCTATCTAAAATTTCAGCCGGAAATAATTCCTCAAAATGAAATAAGCCCATCTATTTCTCCCCAGGAAATTACTAAAATTGAAATTGAAGACGATCAAAAAATAACCCTGGTTAAAAGTAATGACCAATGGGAAATTAAATCCGAAAACAATCTTGAGGCAGATCAAAATAAAGTAACCGAGTTGCTGGAGACACTAGACCAATTGGCAATTAGTGAAACTGTTTCCCAAAATCCAGACAATTTTGACACCTACAATCTTAATCAGGAAAAAGCAATAAAGGTAAAGCTGTTCCAAGAAGAAGAACAGGTGTTTGAAGTTTGGGTTGGCAGTGCCGGTCCAGCCTTCAACAAATCTCATTTCCGCTTCCCCGACGAAGATAAGGTCTACCTTTCAACAACCAGTTTAAGAAGCAAGGTTATTCAAACAAGTTGGGCTAAGCCGACTCCGACTCCAAGTGATCAAGAAAAAAGTCCAACCACGCCGGCTTCTGATTAACCTTAATCCTCTCCGAAAAAATATAGCCGTTGGACTCCATTGTTCCCTCCGACTGCATTGAATCTAAAGGAACAACATTTATTTCGTACCCTCCATTGTTAACCCAGATCATTGTTCCGTATCCCATCCCCGGCCGAAGAACAACCTTTTCTTCACCAAACCATGAAGCTAAATCTCCCGCTTGGTCAGTTGTCAGACTTTGACATACCTGATCAATTTTTTCATTATCAAAGTCAACTCCAAACTTTCTTCCCAACCGTTGAAGCTCTTTATTAACCAAATCCTTGACAACACCAAGATCTCTTTCGTAACCCAAAAGAATTAAATCCTCCAATTCCTTTTGCATTTCTTTCAAGTCCATTGTTCTAGCAAAATCCGATAACTTATCCAGAAATTGTTCACTGTCCTGATAGAATGAGTAAATCAAACTTAATTGAACCTGATACATCAACTCATCCAATCTGCCAATAATTGCAATCAGCTCTTCTATCTCACCCTCAAAGTTAAATCTAATCCCCCGATCAGTTTCCTCATACTTACTCTCGCCTTTGAAAACAAACTCTCTCATTCCCTCTTGGTTAAAAATCAATTTCAAGAGTAAATGGCTGAACTCTGCCGGATAAACCAAAACTGCTTCCTTTTCATCTAATTTTTTCGTTTCTAAATCTTGAGGAATCCCTAAAAAATGTAAATGAAAGGTCCGAACCGACTGACCGCCGGCAAAATATTTCCCTTCCTCATTCTTAATAAAGGCAAAGGGGGTAGCGTTAATAGCCAAACCTAATTTGGCATTTTCATACTTTTGCTCCTGGCTAAATAAATCCTGATAAATATCAACCAAAAGCTTTACTCCTTTTTGAAAATCCTTACGTTCATTAAAATCAATAAACTGCAGTGACGGAGCAAAGTTTTTTCCTAAATACCACATTTGCAAATGCGGATAATCCGGAGGTAAATAACTTCTTTTAGGAAAAAGCAGTCCCCAATAAGGCATTTCTACTTCTTCGTCAGGCTTACCAATAAAAACCTGATTGTTTTTGAAGTAAGCAATAAAGTCCGGGGAAAGCTTTTGGCGAGTATAATCCGGGATTAAAGAAGACCAGGGGTCCAGAAAACCGCCCTTACCTTTTTTTTCTTTCTCATTTTTATCCTCGAGAAGTGTGCCCTGAAGTACCTGAGCAGAATACTTACTCACGGCTGTACCGACCCATTACCCCTGCTTTGCTGATAATGTGGCCTTCCATCGATTCCTCCAATTGTGTTCGATCAGCCGATGAAGCTAACTCTAACTCTTTATCCAAGGCGTACAGTCTAAACATATATCGATGTTCACCGGACGGCGGACAAGGGCCAGAATAGCCAAATTCACCAAAGTCATTCATCCCAACGTTGGCCCCGCGCGGAACTGACCTCAAACCAATCGAATCAATCGTCGGCGGAATGTTCCAAACCAACCAGTGGTCCCAAACCTCACCGACTGCGTCCGGGTCGTCAAAAATTAAAACCAAGCTTTTCGTCCCAAGCGGAACATTATTAATTTCCAGCCGGGGATTGATATCACTGCCGTCACAAGTATATTGTTCAGGAATATCCTCCCCATTTTCAAAAGCTGTGCTGGAAATAGTCATTTTGATTTCCTTCCCGGTAAGAAGCTCTCTCTGGTGGTTAAATTCCGACTTTCGAACATGGCTCATCTTTTCAATTTTGCCGCCAAAAGCCTTTATGCCAAGAAAAACAACAACGCCAAATGCCGCCAGCAGGATCATTGTAATTTTTGATGACATTAAGGTCAGTATACCAGAAGATTTTTTAGGATGTCAAAAAGAACTATTTTAGGCTGAAAAGAACAGAACTGATTATTGACAAAATAATACTAAAGAGTAAACCCGATAAAAAGGAATTAACCGTAAACTGTGGAATTAAATTATCAACTATTAAAATCAACAAACCGTTAATAACCAGAAGAAATAAACCAAAGGTTAAAATATTTATCGGCAAAGTAAGAAAAACTAAAATCGGTTTAACTAAGGTATTCAATACCGCCAAAGAAATTGCCACTAAAACCGCCGTCATAAAGTCCTCAACATTAACCCCCGGAACAACATACGAAGACAAAATTACCGCAAAACTACGAATAACCAGTTTAATCAATAACTTAACCATAATCTAATCATAACATATTGTTTATTAACACGTAACCCGATAACCCGTAACCAATAAACTCTTAGATTTCTAGCTCCAACAAAATCGGGCAGTGGTCGGAACCAAAGACGTCTTTCATAAGTTCTGACTTTGAAATTTGGGGAATTAAATTTTCAGAAGCCAAAAAGTAGTCAAACCGCCAGCCGTGATTCTTGGTTCGGTCTTTGTCATCAAAACTCCACCAGGTGTAATGGCCGCTTTCTTTTTCAAACAGCCGAAAAGTATCAACCAGACCAACTTCTAACAGCTGATCAAATAAATCCCGCTCAACCGGCAAAAAGCCAGAGCTATTTTTGGCTGTCTCCGGCCGATAAGTATCCTTTTCAGTGTGGCCAACATTCATATCTGCCCCAACAATAATCTTTTTCCCTTGGCTGATCAATCTCTCTACTAATTCTTTCATCCCTGACAAAAAATCAAATTTGTACTGCAACCGCCGATTACTGGAATTACCGTTTGGAACATAAAAATTAAGTAAACTTATTTCATCCAAGTCCAATCGCATTCCCCGTCCTTCTTCCCCTAAAACCGATTCGACAAATTCAGTGTTTATTTGACCATCCAAATCATTGCGATAATAAACAGCTGTCCCACTATACCCCGGTCTTTCTGCTGGGTTGAACTCAACCTGATAACCGTCAACCATTTTTAGAAAAAAGCTCAAATCGTTAGGGTGAGCCCGAAGCTCCTGAAGCAGTAAGACCTCTGGCCGATATTCGTCAAGAAAGGCGATTAATTCCTTCTCTGCCGACCGGATACCGTTAACATTCCAGGAAACAATCTTCATGCCTAATTCTAACATTAACCTCTGCCGCGACTGTACTCTTCCTGAATCCATCTTGCCGTCTCATCCATTATTCTTTCTTGAATCCACATTCTAGCCTTTCTAGTTCCACTTACCATTAGTTGGGAAACTCTATTTGGAGTTAAACCACATTCGCTGGCAATAACATCCAATGACCGACCATTCTCAATTATTTCAGATAGAATCCTTCTTTCCAAGCTACTTAAATTAGAATTTTTATACCAAAGCATTGAACCATGACCGTTACCACCCAGATCTACTGCTTCCTCATGTTCACTTAAAGCTTGTCTAAGCAGTTCATTTTCTTTTTTTAATTCTTCCCGACTCAATTCCCGGTCGTAAGTGTTTTTACCCCATTGTCTTTTTCTTGGATATTTTTTTTCCTCTTTTTCACTTTTATCATCGGACAACTCCTCCACCTTTTCAATTTCCATTTTCCCAAGACTAATTAATATTTCTTCAGCAATTGTTTCTGGATCTAATTTCATTGCTGCCACTGTTTCCTCTACTGGAAAACTGCTTCCTGCCTTCCCAGATCGTAGAAAGGCCAACGCTTCCGCCACTAACTCCACCTTGTCGGTAGTTAAATCATACTCTCTAATCAAATCAACCATTTGTCTCTGACCTTCTAAGTCATCCGGTAAAAATTTAAGCATTTGTTTAAACCGTGATGGGTTTAACATTCCATGCCCCCTTCCATGCCCGCCGCCACCGGTTCGAACTTCCTCAACAATTTCAGGAAAGGAATGTTCAACCGCATTAATATCGGAATAAAAGCTACTTATTTTACCCTGCCATACGGTTTGTTTATCCTCCAGCCAGTCCTTTAATTCTATTGCCTCATCAGTAGTCAAGCCTAACCGTTTACCTGGTGACTCTGAAACTCCCCAATTCATTGCCAAACACAAAGCCTGAGATAGTTTTATGTCCCTATCTCCCCATTTTGAAGAAGAAAATGATTTTTGCATCCAATAAGCTAACCGCGCAAACTTTACCGCCTTCACTGAGCTGGCCGCCAATACTCTCAAATCGTATATTTCTTCCATTGTCAGACCGTAAAGGACAACCGCATCTATGGTTGGTTCATTTAATTTTCTTTTGACTGCTGTTCGATGAAACCCATCGGTTATATGAAAAATAACCTGACCATTTTCACATTGTGCACCAACCGTAATCGGCGTTGTTTGGCCGCATTTTTTTTTCATTGAAGCCTCTAAGTCATCGACATGTACCTCATCAACAATTGAGTCCTCAACAGCTATCTGATCAACCCTAATCTCTTCGAATTGTTTATGAAATTCACCTGCCTGACATAATTCCCGCCGCAATTGTTTTCTTCCATCTTCCAATAAATCCGCAAATGCCTCTGCTGATAATTGTTTGGCTCGTTCAGTCATTGTGCTATTCTAATACTCCTTCTATTCGTTCCATTAACGCCTCATCCTCTACAAGCCTAGTTGTAAACTCTGCCTCAATTTGCCTAATTCGCTCCCGGCTTAAGCCGAACTCAACACCAACTTCTCTTAAGGTCCTACCTTTTCCATCTAATAAACCATGTCTAAGAACGGCAATCACTCTCTCTCTTGGCTCAAGTGATTCCATCATATCCACAACACATGCTTCCATTTCACTCTGCCTGCTTTGACTAATCAGTGAAAAACTTTCATCTTTAATGAAGTCACCCAACTCGCTATCATCGTCATCATCCATTGGTCTATTTAATGAAAGTGGAGCCCAAAAATCCATAAGTTTTAGCTCTAATTCCTGACGGGTTAAATCGTATTCTTTTGCTAGTTCCTCCATAGTTGGGTTTCGGCCAAGTTCATGAGTCATAACAATTCTTTTTTTAAGAAATCGCCGGTACCAATCTCCTGAATGAGTAGGTACTCTTATTAACCTTCCCTTATCACTAATTGCCCGAGTAACCGCTTGTCTTATCCACCAAGTAGCATAAGTAGAAAATTTATATCCAAGTGTGTAGTCATATTTATTTACCGCTCGATTTAGCCCAATAACTCCTTCTGAAATTAAATCCTCAAACTCAACCCCTCTACCTCTATATTTCTTACTTATACTAATCACTAACCGGAGATTACAAAGAACAAGTTTTTCCTTTGCTTCCTCGGCTAAACCAATTTCATATTTCAGCTTATCCTCTTCTTTCTGACTTAAATCAGGCTGATTAAGTTTAACCTCTGCTTCTCTTCCTGCCGATATCCATCGTCCCAAAGCTATTTCCCCCTCATGAGTCAACAATGGTTCCTTATCAGATTCATATATCCACCAGCCAACACAATCACTGGCATCCATGGGTGGATTATAAGATTCTTCATCTTCTGGTTCTTGAATGAATCGTGGAATAGAAGTTATTTCCGCAGGATAAATAGTATCGCGTTCTTTGGGGCTTTCTGATGTTTTTATTTTTTCACTTGACATCATTTAATATAAATTTCCACCATTATAATTTTTTTATTTATATTTTTCAAGAAGAAAATTTTCAGGTGTCAGATTTGACCATCAAGGAAATATAAGCCTTATCCCAAGCTAAATAATCCCGCAAAAATTCCCGGGCATAAGTTTCAGTCACTCCGCTGATCGCCTGCCTGTAATCATTTGGAGTACGAGGTGGGTCATCATTATAAACATTACTGGCTATTCTTCTACAAATATTATCGCCGTGGTCGTAATGCATCGCCGTTGACAAGTCCATAACCGTTTTAATCTGATCAAACCGGACTTGGCTAATTCCATCTTTTAGATATTTTTCAACTATTATTTTTATTTCAGCAATTACTTCTTCAATTGCCTCTTCCTTTGTCCGACAACTGATTTTAAAAATACTAATCTCCGGATAATCATAGATAGCAGCATTTATCCCATAGACTAATCCCAATTCATCTCTTAATCTTTCAAACAACAATGAAGTTGACCAGCCAGCAAGAATATTTTTAACAATACCTGCTGTTAAGCTATCTTTTAAATTCAGTTTGAATAAGCTGGGGATATGCCAACTGATAACTATTGTTGGGTGTTGAATAACATCCTGATGAATTATCTTTTTATCTTGAGTTGTAATTTTTCCCTCGTCGAGCTCTATTTTGGTCTTGTTTTTCTTGCCTTCTAACATCGTCTCCATTCTTTCCCTTACCTTATCTGGCTGAACATTACCAACAAAGCTGAAAACCATATTTTGAGGCTGCATATATTGACGATACAAATCAAGTAAATCTTGACGATTAACTTTTTCAAGCTTATCCGGTTGGCCTAAAGTGTGTCGGCAATATTGATGTCCCGAACCAAATAACTGTTTAAGTCGCAGATTATAAAAGCGGTTGTAGGGGTTATCCCAATATTCGCGATGCTCCTGTTTAATTACTGATAATTCGTTAACTAATCTTTTTTCTAGAAACAAGGGATGGAAAAAGAATTGTTCCATCAATTCGATACCCTGGCTAAGAAAAATATCAGGAATTATAAACCAATACCTCAAACCCATCCCGTAGGTTGAAGCATTATAATATAAGGCGTTATTATCCAAAAATTCATTGAGATTCTTCAAAGTCGGCCATTTTTCTGTTTCTAGTAAGGAAAGATGTTCAATGAAGTGGGTAATACCCTGAACCTCTTTGTCCTCATGCCAAGCACCACCTTTGGTTCTAACCTCTGCCCAAACTGATCGAACATTTTTCAACGGCCAGACAACTATTTTAGCCTTATTTATCTCGAAATAGTCGAAAGGTTTGGACTTTGACATGTAATTATCTTACCATCATCCGTCCCCTTGTGCTAAAATTGAAAATTAGTATGACCACACCCGTTCTCGAACACCACGTCTTCAACATACGAAAACAAGTTCCCGGATCGGACATTGAATCAAACCAAGCTAAACGCATCGCCAAACAACATGCAACAAGACTTTCTCGGCTGTTCACTAAAGATGGAACCCCCGTTTATCCAGGATTAAGAGAACCCCAGACTAAAAGGGATTTTGTTCAAGCTAAAACCCAACTTATCCTAGATGTTAAAACTGGGAATCATCGAGTTATCCCTGATATAAATGAAGACGGCTCACATAACTTTGACTCTCTCTGTCATTATTGCGGAAACTGTATTGACGGCCAATGTCGTAAACCCAATCCCCCCTATATTCAATCTAAAGTTTAATCCGCTAAAAATTTGAATTGACATTTAATGGGGAGAAGACTAGACTGTAGTTAATGCAACGTTTAGGAATTACCAAAGGATTAATAATTCTATTATTTACTGCCCTTGTTATTGGGGGTGGGATATATTACGTTAAAAAAACTCAAACTATTTATCAAGGGGAATTTGCCACAGTCCGTCTCGCCTTGCCCAAAACCGAGGCAACGGCGATGCCAAGAATTGCCATTCACAAAAGATTTTTTAACAATCATGGAATTAAAATTAAATTAAGTGAACAGGACTTAAGTAAAAACTCGTTTCAAGAATTATTGAACGGCAATGCCGATCTAGCAGCAGTTGAAGAATCACCAATAATTCATCAAGCCATGGAAGGCAAAGAATTTGTTATTTTGTCTACTATCCACACCGCAACTAGAAACGTTAAACTTCTGGCTAAAAAAAGTAATGGGATTACGGCTCTTACTGAACTTCGAGGGAAAAAAATTGGGGTTGTCGAAGAAACTTCGGCTGAATTTTTCTTATTTGAAATACTTCGCCATCTTGATATGAGTTTTGATGATGTTCAGGTTGTATATGGAAGTGATGATGAACTAAAAAATAAATTTCAAGCTGACGAAATTAATGCTGTTTGTCTTCGTGAACCCCATATCCACTTACTAAGTCATCAACTAGACCCAGAAAATATATTCATCAGCCACGGTAAGGATAACTACTTAACTGTTGTTAATTTGGTCGGCAATAAAGAATACGTCAATAATAACCAAGAAGTTGTTAAAAGATTTCTGAAAGCTCTCAAAGAGGCTGAAGAGGAAATTGAAAAAAACAAAGAGAAAGCCATAGGAATTGTTGCTGACGACTTAAATTTGCATAGAGATTATCTTTATGAATCATGTATTGGTGCTAGTTGTAACCTAGCTTTAAACCAACGCCTACTAATGGAATTGGAATCTGAAGCTGCTTGGCTAATTAATAACAAGGGTTATTCTGACCAAACCATGCCTGACTTTAAAAACTACTTTGCCTTGGACCTTCTGGAATCAGTTAAACCTGACTCCACCCGCGACTTCCGCTGATAACTTAAAGGCCTAAAAATCCGAGCAGGTTATAAACAACCATCGCCGGCCAGACCATGGCTTTTAAAAAGCCAACCACTACCTGACCAAAAGTCGCCGCTTGTTGTATGTAGTAGATCAAAGCTCCAACAAAGCCAAGACCATAAACAGCATTTCCACCTGATTTATGACTCATTTTTTCCTCCTTTCTAATTAAATTACTCCTTTTTCTTGGGAAGAGATTCGCAGGCAACGCCGTCGTTATCCCCGTCAAGTTTATTTACGTCCTCATCGGGGCCGCCGGCATTTTCAAAAAAGATTTGGGCTTCCGGTTGGGTATCAAAATCATCACAGTTGTACTCATCAGTATATTTTCCACCACTGGTTACCACATTTCCTTTTTTGTCCCGTAGAACTCTAGCTTCCTCAAAAGAAGAGCCCGACAATAGTTCTCCCAAGTCCCAATCGGTATTAGTAGCTTCCAAACCCAAAGCACCCAAAAGAATTGCTAATAGAGCGATTAAAATTGGTTTTATTTTTTTCTTCCCCTTGTCACTCAAATTTTCAAGAGGTTTAAATTTAGGTACAGCCATTTTACATCACCGAATACAACATATAACCAACGACCAGAATCAGCAGTCCAATGACAATTAAACGAACCTTTTTGTTTTTAATTAGAAACTTGCTCATGAGTTAATACTAGACCTATTAGAAACAAAAATCAAATTTTACGGCTGTCGTAGGCCCAGTGAAGCAAAGCCTGTCGCTGTTTCGGCCGGCAGCTCAAATCTTTTGGCGGACAATTTTTTTTAACCGCTCCTAAATGTCGGCGAAACGACCGCCATCTTTTTATCTGTCGTTCATCTTCCTCAGCAATCCTTCTTCCCATGTAATATCGGCAGTACCATTGAAACCATCCGCGGGGATCATTTTTATAAATCCAACCCTTTTTCTGCCAAACCGACAAAGGCTGAGAAGCCTCAACCTGGAAATAATTCAAATTCTTATCATGCCCCGGCTCACCAACCGGATGAAATTTAGCCTGCTCAAACCAACTATCTGGGAACTCATCCGTGCAATCCCGCATGTATCGACCGCCAAAAACTCCCAAAGTCAACATTTGTTTTGGCGTCAATTCCGGCTCAAAATCCGGGTCGAAGTTTTTTCCTGCCGGTTCAACCAGCTCATACTTATATCCCGACTGCATCTTGTCATTAACAACCACCGTCTTTGCCATAAGTTAATTATATCAATAATCATTTGTTATAATTTTTTATGGACCAAATTAAACAAATTCTTGTTGACAATTATTCTGCCGACCCAAAACAGCCGGTTGATTTAATTCGGGATGGTATCGACAATGATGTTTACACCTTTTATACTCTTGATAATCAAAAAGTCATTGCCAGAATTAATAAGACTGGCAAGATTCCCTCTCTTAAATTTGAAGTAAAATTAGTAGAAGAATTAATCAACCAAAATGTTCCCACCGCCAAAATTATCCCCAACAGCGAACAAAAATTATTTACAAAAATATCCTCTACCCAAGCCTTAGTTTGTTTTGAATTTATTCAGGGAAAGCCAATAGATTATGGCCCGGACTATGTTCCTGAAGAAGATCTAGTTAATCAAGCCGGTTCCGCCTTGGGCCAATTCCACCATGCAACTTTAAACCTAAATTTAGATGAATCTAGGAAAAGAACAATTTATACTGAACTTGAAAATGCCCTTAACAACAAAACCAAGATAATTAATACTTATAACGACGGTAAATCATTTATTTATGAAGTTAAAACCGCTCTGGAAAAAGCTAAAAATAAGGAATTTGAATCCCCAGATGGCATTATTCACAACGATTACAATGCTTCCAATGTCCTTTTCAAAAACAAACAGCTTCAAGCAATTTTAGATTTTGATTGGGCTTGTCCGGGACCTTTATTGATGGATGTTGGTTATGGGGCAATGAGCTGGTCAACTGCTGAAAAAGATACCGAACCAAATAAAAAAGCTTTTAATGCATTTGTTAACAACTACAACTCAACTAGTCCGCTAGAGGTTGTCCTTGATGGTAATTTCTGGTTTTGGACTGCCTACAGCTGCCTTTATCTCGGCTGTGGCTTCCTCACCCGAATGGCAAATAACAACAAATATAATCTAACTTCAACAACCCAAAGCCATATGTATAGAAGATATCTCCACTACATCAAAAAGACTATTTAAACTTCTAAACTAAAAATTATAATAAATCTAATAACTGGTTTATAATTAGTCATTATGGATATTTTTATTGGAACTCAAAATCAATATAAAGCAAAAGAGATGACTTCTTTTCTTGATAATCTTCCCAATGTAAATATTCATTTTTGGGAAGAACTAAATTTAAACGTTGATGTTAAAGAAGATCAACCTAGTTTAGAGAAAAATGCCCAAAAGAAAGCTGTTGAAATTTCCCAATTAACAAATTGGTATGTTTTAACCTCAGACGGAGGAGTAGATATTCCTGGATTAGGCAGCAAATGGGATATTTTAAAAAATCAGAGAATCGTTGGAGAAAATAAAACAGACCTTGAAAAAGCATACAAACTTATAAACCTAATGAAAGGCCTAAGTGGCGAGGAAAGAAAAGCCACCTTTTATCTAGCACTCGCTTTAGCCAAAAATGGCAAATTAATCTGGTCGGATGTACAAATAACCGACCAAGGATACATCTTGGAAAAACTTCCAGACGAAGATATTCCTCAATATAAATGGATGAGTCATCTTTGGTATTATCCGAAATATGATAAGGTTTTTAATAAATTATCTGACAGGGAAAAAAGCGAAGTCAGATTAAAGGCTGAAAAGATAAAGAAAAAACTTAGAAATATAGTTAACAAACTCCAAGGCTAATTTGATAAAATTAGCAGAATGATTTTATTTTCAATCGTGCCAGAAATTGTAGTCGAAAGGAACTCGTTCCTTGTATTCCTTTGAATTCATCAAAGCCTTTCCCTGATAATCCCAATAATACATATTTAATCTTAAATCATCTGCCACAAATAAATTCATCTGCTTTGCCGCTTCTCCAAAACCCCTTACTTCCGGCAAATGATCAAACATGTGCAGTGTGTTGTCCGCATAACCATGAACGGTCTGAGGAACATACTTCCAACTTATAGTTTTCAAAATCTTTTGCCTAGTTTCTTCTGTTCCAACCGCAATAACAAAAAAATCCTTTCCAATTGCCCCTTCTACAACACAATGTCTGTCTCCAATATTACAAACTATCGAGGCAATATCGCCCGGACTTAAAAAATTGGATCTTTCTGACCCGTCCTCAAATCGGCAAAATGGATGAAAATGAATGTGAGCTCGCTGGGTATATCTATCTGGAACATGAAAATCACGAAAATCAATCGACATCGCTCGCCCGCCGACTAAATATTCCCTATCCTTGTACCACCGACTATCGCTTTCAAAAATTCGAAATCCTTTTTCCGGTACATCTAAGGTTAACCGCTCAGCGGCTTCTCTTCCCGCTAATAATTCTGTCTTAAAAACATCCGGCAAAGCTACTTCTGTATCTCCCCGCTCAATGGATTGAAAAAAAGTGTCCAGTTTCTCTGCCTCTCCCAATTCACCTAACTCAACCGGCTGAAAAGTACTGTCCTCAACTGACGCTGGTTTAAACTTTTTTTCTACTTCCATCATAGTTATTAATTCCGTAGAGCATTTAGAGCAAAGCGGGCATGTTTTAAAATTATATATTCTTTAACATTCATAATTTCAATAAAGTCTGCTTAGCTAATCGGCTTAGACTCTTTCCGTTATTATAACTAAGATCTTTTATAAAATCATTAATTAATGTATATTAAGTAAATGGAAAATAAAACGTTAATCGTTGGGTTATTCTTGATTCCATTTGTAATTTTAGCGATTTTACTTTTTTCACAAAAGCCAAAGACGGAAAAAACCGACGAGCAACCATTAAATATTAATCAACAAACTAAACCAACAATGACAAATGAAAAAACATCAAAACCAGAAATGATTATCGATAAAACCAAAGATTATAAGGCAATTTTAAATACATCAGAAGGGGAAATTACCATTGATTTAAATGAAACAGAAACCCCAATCACCGTAAACAATTTTGTTTACCTTGCTCAAAACGATTTTTACAACAACACAATTTTTCATCGCGTAATAAAGGGTTTCATGATTCAAGGCGGTGACCCTAAGGGCAATGGTACTGGCGGCCCAGGTTATCAATTCGATGACGAGCCTTTTGACGGCGAATATACCCGAGGAACAATAGCAATGGCCAACTCCGGCCCAAACACCAACGGGAGCCAATTTTTCATAATGCATCAGGACTATGATTTGCCCAAAAATTATGTTATTTTCGGAAAAGTTACTTCGGGCATGGAAACAGTTGATGAAATTGCTAACAGCCAAACTAAAAAAAGTCCAACCGGGGAAGATTCAGTCCCGGTTACTCCAACAACTATTAACTCAGTAAAAATAACCTCGAATTAAAAATCAACAAGCCTATTTCTAAAGAAGACAAACCGTTCATTTTGTTGCCGGGCGTGGATTCGAATTTATTTTACAGAGTATTTTTTAACTAATTCAATTTCTGGAATAAATTTCCCAGAGGGTAATTTGGCTGCACCATCAAGTGTGCCTTTTTTCCCAGTTTCAGCAAAACTATACTTCTTATAAAAACTAATTGCCTGCTTATTGTACCGTGCAACATTTACTAATATATCTTTTTTATCCCCCAACCAAGCGAAAGCTTTTTCAATTAATTGTCCGCCCAATCCCTTTCTGTGATAATTGGGTAAAACATATATTGCTCCAACTCGGTTATGCTCACCCTCCTTAATTGCCATACAGAAGCCAATAATATTATCATCAGCTTCTGCTACCCATATACCGATATTTGCATCTTCATACATCTTCTTTCTTTCTTTAATTCTTTTTTTACCTTCCGGGGTTTTATCAATATCGAATTTCCTTATAATGTCCTCTGTAGTTATTCCTTCTTCACTATTCGGATAAGTTTTTAACCAAGTAACCCTTTGAACCTCACGAATTCCATAAACATCATTCGGAATAGACTTTCGTATCGTTGTTTTCATAACTGAAGTATATCAGGTATACTATAATCCGGAAAAAGCCGAAGACGTGTTGCCGGGCGTGGATTCGAACCACGATTAACACGTTCAGAGCGTGCCGTCCTACCATTAGACGACCCGGCAAGCAAAAACTATTATATTTTACCATTTCCACCCCAACCTCAAAAATATTTTTTCTCGAAATGCGCGATCGCACATTCTGGGAAATATTTACAAATAAATCTAGGGGTGGTAAAATATAGCTGATTGCCCGGTCTTTGGAGCGAGGTGGAACCACCTGTACCCATTCCGAACACAGAAGTGAAACTCCTCAGCGCTGACGATAGTCTATCGGCAACGGTACGCGAAAATAGGTCAAGGCCGGGCATTTAATTTATTTATACTTGCTTCCAACCTCTTTAAAGCCTCTTCTTTTCCAATTAATTTTAAAGCCGGTAAAATTGGCGGGGTAACAGCCTTAGCACAAATAGCAACTCGAAAAACCATAAAGAAATTTCCGGTTTTCCACCCTTCACTTTCAATTTCTTCCATTATTCTGTCTTGAAGCAAATCTTCATTATCAATACCAACCTCCGAAATTAACTCCCGGGCAAAAACCAACATTTGCTTAGACAAGTCCGGGTCAATGCCTTTTGGTAAAAGCAGTTCGGAATCATATTCCAGATAATGCCAAACAAACTCCAACATTTCCTTAGCCTCTGACAAACGCTTAATTCTGTCCTTAATCAAAGGAGCTGCTTTTTTAATCTTATTTTCATCCATTTCAGGCAAAAACGGCTTCAAATCCTTAGCTAACTCCTTATCAGATTTCTTACGAATATATTGACCATTCATCCACTCGAGCTTGTCAATATCAAAAACCGGGGCAACTGGACTAACATCTTTCAAATCAAAAACCCTGATAAACTCGTTAACTGAAAAAATCTCTTTTTCCTTGGGATGAGTCCAACCAAGTTGACCTAGAAAATTAAGAATTGCCTCCGGTAAAAAACCCTGGTCACGATACCAGGATAAAGAAGTATGTCCACTTCGCTTGCTTAACTTTCCCCCTTCGGGATCGAGTAACACCGGAGTATGCAAAATTTCTGGCATTTCCCAGCCAAAATATTGATACAACAAAACATGCTTGGGCGAAGAAGGCAGCCATTCCTGACCGCGAACAACATGGCTAATTTTCATCAAGTGATCATCAACAACTACAGCCAAGTGATAGGTCGGATAGCCATCGGACTTAACTAATACTTGATCATCAATTAAGTTGGAATCAAATTTAACTTCACCTCTTATTAAATCGTTGACTCTAATTGTTTGGTCATCAGGAATCTTCATTCTAATGACGGCTGACTCGCCAGACTCAATTCGTTTTTTGGCTTCTTCAAGGGGAATATCCCGACAATGACGATCATACATTGGCGGCTTACCAGCTTTTTTTTGTTTCTGGCGAACTTTTTCCAAGCGATCCTTTGAACAAAAGCAATAGTACGCCTTATCCTGGTTGAGTAGCTCCTTTGCATGTTTTTGATAAATATCTAATCTATCGGACTGATGAATTGGCTCATCGTCAAAATTGATTCCAACCCATGCCAGTCCTTGAATAATTCCCTCCACTGCCCCTTCAACATATCGATCTCTGTCCGTGTCTTCAATTCTTAAAAAAACCTTGCCGCCATGTTTTTTAGCAAAAGCATAATCCAGTAAAGCGCTGTAAACTGAACCAATATGAATTTCTCCGGTTGGGCTGGGGGCAAATCGAGTTCGAACTTGACTCATATTTGAATTTTAACATATTCGATTGGTATACTGGCTTTAGAGAAAATGTCTCAATTAACAATAACTTCCCACTACGTCCGAAGAGGAATAAAGATTGGAGTAATTACCCTGCTGTCTTTTTTCATTCTTAAAACAAGCTTTACCATTGCCCGAGCTTACTGGCGGAAATTAAATCCACCTCCAGAAGCACCACCAGATACCGCTTACGGCAAACTACCGAGCATTGCTTTTCCAAACCAGAAGATGCGCCTACCGGTCAACTTTAACCTCCAAACAATCGACAACCAACTGCCGGCAGACTTAAAAGACAGAGCTAAGGTCATTTATCTGCCCAAAATAGGCGGCAAGTTTTCTAAACTTGATGACGCTCAAGAAATGGCTGAACAGCTGGATTTAAATCCAAAAGGTGAGGAACTTTCTTCCAATATCTACCTGTTTAAAAATTCAGCTAATCGAACCCAAATGAAAATAAATGTCTTAACCCAAAACTTCACTTATACCTATGATTATGTTCATGACCAAACCTTAATTAACCCTCCTGTCCTCCCAACCAAGGAAAAAGCGATTTCTATTGGTGAACGATTTTTAAACAGCATTGGTAAAATGACCGAAGAATTAAGTACGGGTGAAAAAGAAATCAGCTATTGGAAAGTCAAGGGTGAAAACTTGGTCTCTGCTATTTCCGCCTCTGAGGCAGACTTTATCCGGGTCAACTATTTCCGTCAAATAGTTGAGGAAAAATATCCGATCATGCCGCCAACTTATCCCCAAGCCCAAGTCTCATTACTAATTACCAGTCAAAGCATCCAGGGAAAACAGGTAGTGCAAGCTAAATACACTTATTTTGAAAGCGATCGGGAAGAATATGCCGTTTACCCCCTCCTCCCGATAGACGCCGCCTGGGAAAGAGTCAAAGACGGAGATTACTATCTGGCCTCCTTTGACGGCCAACCAGAAAACGGGGTGACCATCCGGGAAGTTTATCTAGCTTACTATGATCCGCCCCAACCAACTCATTTCCTACAGCCAATTTATGTTTTCCAGGGAGACGATAATTTTGTCGGTTACTACCCAGCCATTCCGCCGGAGTGGAGAGAATAATTCGAAATCCTAATTAACCTAATTGGTCTAATTTCTAAAGGCTTGCTTTCAGCCAGTTGATCAGTTGTTTAGTCTCGCCGAAACGGTCTTCACTACCTAAAATAACCGTAATAAACTCTTTGCCATCTAATTCGATTAATCCGATAAAGCATTCTCCGGCTTCCGGGGTCCAACCAGTCTTAATTCCCTTAACTTCGGGTAATTGGCCCAAAAGTTCATTTGTTGTTTCTAAATTGTGTTCAATTTCACCACTGACATCAGTCACCGTCATTTCCTGCCGCCTTATCGATTGATAAAAAACTTTGTTCTCTAAAGCAAATCTTGCTATATGGGCCAAATCATACGCAGTTGAATAATGATTTTTATCATCCTCTCCGTCAAAATTCTCAAAATTAGTATCATTCAAGCCTAGTTGTTTAACAAAATTGTTCATTCTAACTACAAAGGCTTCAATTTTAGTTTGGGTTTGGCCTGCCAAAACAAAGGCAGCATCATTAGCGGAGTGGACAATTAGGCCATAAATTAAATTTTCAATCGTCATTTTTTCTCCTGGTTGAAGCTCCATATTTTTCCCAACTGGGTATTCTTCTTGGATCGTAATAACCTCATCCAAGGGAAAGCTTTCTAACGCACTTATTGCTGTAACCATTTTTGTTATCGAGGCAGGATTAAGCTTCAAGTGAGGATTCTTTTCAGCTAAAACAGTGCCTGACCCAGATTCCATGACCAAATAAGATTTGGACGTTAACTCTGGAAATCTCGTATCCGCAATATCTGGATACTCCCGACTTTGATAATTAATACTAGCTCTTCGTCTTCGACTTATATCTAAACGCAGGGAAGCGAAAAAGAAAAAAACTATCAGGAGCAGCAACCAACCAAAAAGTATTCGCTTAACTTTCATCTTTGTCTAAATCAGGATGAAGCATTATCCCCAATTCTTTCAACTGTTCCGGTTCAACCTTACTCGGGGCAGACATTACCGCCGTCTGACCAGATGAGGTCTGCGGGAAAGCAACAACTTCCTTCATTGATTCTTCACCTTGCAAAACCATCATTAACCGGGCAATTCCACAAGCTATTCCGCCATGAGGTGGAGCACCAAATTTAAATGCCTCGAGCATGTGACCGAATTGTTCTTCAATTTTTGTTTCAGAGTGTCCTAGTACTTTTAAAACCTTTCTTAAAATCCTCGGGTCACTTGCCCTGATACTCCCTCCACCAGCTTCATAACCGTTACAAACCAAATCGTATTGTGTCGTCAATACTCCTTCAATTTCACCAGCCAAAAACTTATCTTTGTGCTCAGGAATTGGATCAGAAAAAGGATTATGAGTAAAGGTCCAACTTCCATCTTCTTTCTTTTCAAAAAAGGGAAAATCCTTAACCCAGGCGAAAGCAAGAACGCCTTCTTCTTTTTCTTTTTCCGTTCTCAAATCGAATTTATCGGCCCCAAATTTCTCTATTGCCTGTTGATAAGTAAATACCGGAAAGGGCTTATTCTTCAGCTTTGCCCCCATTTTTTCAAAAACCTGGATGAACATTTTTTCAACTAGGTTCATTACATCAACCTGCTCAACAAAAGACATTTCTATATCCAGCTGAGTATGTTCAAAACCCCTATCTGCCCTTAAGTCCTCATCCCGTAAGCATTTTGCAATTTGAAAGTAACGTTCAAACCCGGCAACCATTAATAACTGCTTGTACTGCTGAGGAGACTGGGGTAGGGCATAAAATTCGCCTGGCTGTAATCTAGAAGGAACTAAGAAATCTCTCGCCCCTTCTGGAGTGGACTTAGTTAACAAGGGAGTTTCTATTTCAACAAAATCATCACCAAAAAGAAATTGCCGAAAATAATCAATTAACTTACTTCTTTTTCTAATGTTTTCTTGCATTCTCTGTCGACGCAAATCCAAATAGCGATATTTTAGTCGAACCCGCTCATCTACATCCCGCCCGTCTGCGGTTACTTCGAATGGGGGCGTTTCAGCAGAAGACAGTTCTTGCAAATCACTAACCTTTATTTCAACCTCGCCTGTAATTATTTTTTTGTTAAGATATTTTTTCTCCCGCTTGACAACTTCTCCCCTTACTTTGACAGCTGATTCCTTTTTAACCGTAGCTAAATTGCTTGTGCCAACTAATTGGATCAGACCGGAACTATCGCGGAGGTCAATAAAAACAACATTGCCGTGCTCACGAACAGAGTTAACCCAGCCGAAAAGTACGACTTCCTCCCCAACTTTATCAATTGTTTCCTTGGCTAAAGTCCGTTGCATAGTGATTATTTTAGCACAATTCCAGGTCCTTAATCTTCAATTGCAAAGTTTCTTTGCCATTCCACTGATTAAGGTTGAAACTAAAAACTAAATTAACTGTATCTCCGGCCGATAATTTCTTCCCCCACTCTCCCCAACCAAATCCAATTGCCTCGGCAGAAATACGTTCAACCTTTGGTGTTTCAGGATCATCAAGCCAAATCTTTAAATGCGATTGGTCACTGCCAATCAGCTGGGTATTAACCACCCTCGCCTGGTTGAGCAGGAAAGTCGGTCGAGGATTGCCAATTCCAAAAGGAGATAACTTTTCAGTTAATTTATAAAAAGGTTTATTAATCAACGAAAAATCAATTTCAAAATCTAATTCCCTCTCGGCAATCAAATCATCCTCAGAAATCATTTCGCCAGCAATATCGTGCAAACGTGTAAATAAATCCTCTAATCGGTTTGTCTTGACCGAAAAGCCCGCCGCCATTGGATGCCCACCGACATCAATCAAAATATCTTCCGCTTGCCTAATAATTTCAACAATATCCACTCCCGGAACAGAACGGGCTGAACCTTTACATACTTCTTCGTCCTGAGAAACGGCAATAGCTGGCTTTGAATACTTTTCCGACAACTTACCAGCAATTAGACCAATTATCCCGGGATGAAAATCTGGACTGGCGGTCAAGATTAATCCGTTTTTCTCTAAAGATATTTCTTCCGCCAAAGAAACACTAAAGGACATCATATCCTGCCGCTGGCGGTTTAAACTGTCCAACTTTTTAGCTAATTTCAAGGCCCGTTTTCGGCTTTTGGTGCAAAGAAGCTGCAAACTCAACATCGGGTTGGCAATACGCCCAGCAGCATTTAATCTCGGGCCAAGAATAAAGGATATCTGCCAAGGCTCCAACGGTTCATTAAAAGGAATTCCGGCAATTTTTTTAAGCATTTTAATTCCCGGACGCTTAGTTTTTCGCATTTCTTCCAACCCATATTTAATAAAGCTTCTATTTGGTCCTAAGGCTGGAAGCAAGTCTCCAATTGTTCCTAGGGCAGCTAAATCAGTTAATTGGTAGTCAAACTCTCGGGCTAAAAACCAGGCAACAACACAACCAGCAACTTCGGTGGTATGAACAATAACGTCGGCTGAAGGTAATGACTCTCCTTGAAGGTGGTGATCGGTTAAAATTACCTTAAGTCCTTGTTTTTTGGCAAATTCTATTTCTTTATCAGCAACAATCCCATTATCAACCGTGATTATCAGTTCTAAGTCCGGATGTTTTTCAACCAACTGCTTAATTACCTCCTTCTTTAGACCGTAACCTGTTTCCCGACTGGGGATAAATGGCAAAACATTATATTCTTGTTTCCACAAGGCTTCCCAGATAATCCCGGTTGCCGTCAAACCGTCAATGTCATAATCCCCATAAATAATAATTTTCTTTTTCTTGCCGATATCTTTAATCAAACTTGCCGCTGCCGATAAATCTTCCGAATCTAAACCAACCGCTTCAGGAGAAATTTCTTTAGGAAGAGTGGGACTTAAAAAATCGTCTAACTCTCCCGCTTTTACCCCACGATTATCGGACAAAATACCTAAAATATCCTTCGGTTTTAATTTCTTGGTTATTTTTTCAGAATATTTACTGACCCAATTACTTTTCATTGCTATAATAGGTTAGTTTAACATGAACAGTAATAATTCACTTTCTATCCAGTATAAGGCAGGTGACAAAATTGAACTACCGGAAAAAGTTGCCGAGCTGATTTGCCGATTTCATAAAAACGACTATCCAATATATATTGTCGGCGGCACAAGCCGGGGCTTACTAACCGATTATCCAATAGCCGACTGGGACTTTGCCACTAAGGCAACTCCTCAGGAAATGCAAAAAATGTTTCCAAAAAACCATTTCTACAATAATGAATTTGGTACGGTAAGCATTGTTATGGGAAAAAGCAAAGAAAATGTTTTTGAAGTAACTACCTTTCGAACTGAAAAGAATTACCAAGACTTCCGCCGACCGGAACAAGTGGAATGGGGAGAAACACTTGAGGAGGATTTGTCCCGTCGAGACTTCACCGTTAATGCTATCGCCTTAAAGTTTCAGCCAGAGGCTGATGGGCCTCTGGCCCAAAAAAGCAGGTGTAGAATCGCCAAAATAATTGATCCTTTTGATGGAAGAAAAGATTTGGAAAATCAAATCATCCGAGCAGTAGGAAACCCCGATCAACGCTTTCAGGAAGATGCCCTGCGGTTAATGCGAGCGGTAAGAATTGCCACCCAACTCGGCTTTGTCATTGAACCAAAAACCTTCGAATCGATCCAAAAAAACAGTCAGCTGATTACTAACATTGCTTGGGAAAGAATCCGAGACGAAATGCTCAAGCTGATTGCCAGTGAACATCCGGCCGACGGAATCATTCTCCTTCACAACGCTGGCCTGCTCGAACATATCATTCCAGAATTAATTTCCGGCAAAGGCATAGACCAACCTAAGCACCACATCAGCACTGTTTGGAAGCACTGTATTGACTGCTTGCGCTATTGTCCATCGGAAGATCCCATCGTCCGCTTAGCGGCGTTACTCCACGATATTGGTAAACCGGTTACCGCCGAGGGGGAAGGTGAAGAAAGGACCTTCTATAACCATGAAGTTGTTGGAGCCAGAATCGCAAAAGAAATCGGCCAGAGACTAAGATTATCTAAGGACCAAATTGACCAATTATGGCGGCTGGTCCGGTGGCATCAATTCGCTCCCGATGAAGACTTGTCAGATTCGGCAATACGCCGATTCATCCGCCGAGTTGGTAAAAATAACCTTCAAGATATTTTAGATATCCGTACCGGCGATCGACTCGGCTCAGGAGTTCCAGCCACTTCCTGGCGAACAGAGCTATTCAAAAAAAGACTCCAAGAAGTTCAAAAAAGACCATTTTCGGTTAAAGACCTAAAAATTGACGGTAATGATGTTATGGAAGCATTAGATCTTTCACCAGGCCCGGAAATTGGCCAGATATTAGAAGCTTTATTTGAAGAGGTTAAAGATGCCAAAGACAAAAATAATCGCGAATATCTTCTCGAACAACTTCCCAAAACCGCTCAAAACCTAGGCCTCAAATCCTAATCCCTAGCCCCTAATTTCAAATCCCACTTCAATTATTGCACGATCGCGCATTTCGAGAAAAAATATCATAAAATTGAAGATTGAAGCAGACGCGTTTTATTCCATAGTTTACTTCTAATTAATTTATCCTCAAAAAATTCAGCCGGTATTCCCTTATCCTCAACAACTAAATCTGGAAATTTTTTTAATAAATCAACTTTCATAGACTCTTTGTTTGATCTCCTTGCTGTCTCAACCAACCCTAGGAACTTTCTAAAATTATCTTCAATCTCGTGGGGCTTAAAAAGAGTTTTTATAATCTCCTCGTCCTTATTGTTGAAAAGACTCTTGGATTTAAAGCAAAATAAGTTAGGCTGGAACTGAACAAAAATTCCTTGAAGATATTCCCTAACATCATTGATAGTCAACCATACCGATCTATGCAGTTGAACAAAACCTAACTTCACTAGCAAATTTCTAATATCACGCCGAGATGATTTTTGAGACTCTGGTATGTCATAGGAAACTATTGTCCAACTGCCATCCCATTTTCTAGGTGCAGTAAAAAATCTAAACTTAAGATTAAAAACATCCTGCCACCATTTAGAATTCAGATTAATATTTATTTTCTCATCTCTGTTGTTAAAGATACCTTCGTTTTTCAACCGATATAGAGAAGTACTTGCTGCAGATTTTTCCTTTCTGATCTTTTCTAAATATTCATTAAAAAATTGAAAGGGAAGGTTATGAATGGGTCGTCTATTTCCACGACAAAAATCACGTCCATGAATATTTATGTCGATAAGCAAAAGTAAACCCAAAATAATCGAATCCTTAAAGGTTATCGAAGAATACCAACGTGGAGTTTTAATTCCTTTTTGCACTAATTAATTTCTATCACAAACCCCAAATTATTTCAATTATTGCGCGATCGCGCATTTCGAGAAAAAAAATGGAGATGGGGAAATTAATTTTTGTCAAATAACTGATGCCAGAGAGAGAGTAAGGGAATAGCAGTGAAAGTTGAGGAATAAGTACCAGCTATCGTTCCAATCAATAAAGCAACAGCAAACCAATGAATGGTTGAGCCACCTAATACCGACAAAGCAACCAGCATGAAAATAATGGTTAAGCTATCATTAATTGATCTAACTAGTGTTTTATCTATTGCCTGGTTAGCAAGTTGATCAAAGCTATTTTTGGAATTATTTTTTATTAGCTCCGCAATTCGATTATAAACAACTACAGTATCATGTACAGAAAAGGAAAGGGTAGTAATAATTACAGTAACTAGAAGAATCCCTATCTCTACTCCATAAAAGTAACCCAACAAAGAGTAACTACCAATCAAAATTAAACTGTCATGAATCATCGCCAAAATTGCACAAATACCAAAAGACTTGTCTTTAAACTGTAAAGTTACGTATATTAGTATACCTAAAATCGCTAATCCCAAGCTAATTCCAGTTTTTAGTAGTAACTCCTTACCCAAAGAAGGCCCCAAAGTCTCATATCTAATTATTTCTATTGTTCCATAATCCTCTTCAAGATTACTGATTAACTGTTCCTTTTCATCTTCGGTAACAGGATCCAATCTCATCAAAATAGTCTTATCCCCAGTCGTATGCAAACTTTCCAACTTCAAATCCATATTCATAATCATATTATTAATTTCTTTATTTTGGTCAAAAGTCCATTCCTCTTTGGTAGAAACCTCTAGTAATGTGCCTCCTGTAAAATCAATTGCCGGATTTATACCCCAACGCGCCAAAGAATAAACCCCGGGAACAATGAAAACTAAAGATATCAAAAAATATATCCAGCGATATTTTAACCAATCAATTTTCATCTTACTTTTTCCTCCTTGCAAAAACCCTTAATAATTCCCTAGTTATAATAAATTCGGTAAATAATCCAACAAAAATACCTAACGCAAGTGTAACAGCAAATCCTCTCACCGCACTAGAGGAGTTTAAAAAGACCCAATCAAAAGGATTAAAAAGTAAAAAACTAATAATCAGAGTACAAATGTCAGCATCCCGAATTGCATCCCAACCCCGGCCAAAACTTAGTTCCATCGCCGCATTCCAAGAACGCCCGTCCTTAGTTTCCTCTTTTATTCTCTCAAAGATTAAAATATTACTATCAACCGCCATACCAATTGAAATTAAAAAACCAGTAATTCCCGGTAAAGTTAAGGTTACTGGAATAAGTTTGTATAAGGTTAAAGTAATTAAACCATAAATAATCAAACCTAAAACAGCGATTAATCCCAACCAGCGATAATAGGCAATCATAAAAAGAATAACGGCCGATAAACCAACTAAACCTGCTCGGAAACTTTTTTCTAACGACTCTTGCCCCAAAGAGGGCCCAATTTGACGCCGTTCAATTAGCTCAATAGAAACTGGCAGTGCTCCAGCATTTAACTGAGATGATAGCTGTTTCGCTTGCTCTAGATCGAAATCCCCACTAATTGAGGCTTTTCCTCCAGTAATTTTCTCATTAACCCGAGGAGCCGAAACCAACTGATCATCTAAAAATATTGCTAAGGGTTCACCAATATTGGCTTCAGTTATTTCTGCAAAAAGATCTCCTCCTTCTTTATTAAATTCCAAACCAACCTCGGGTTGCCCAGTATTAGGATTAAACTGGACTTCCGATCTAATCAAATGCCCTCCGGTAAGGTCTGTTTTTTTTCTAAAGACATCGTTAAGCGTGGCTGACTCCGTTGCTTCCGGCTCTAACTCTACTCTCTCTCGAAACTCTAGTTGTGCAGTCCTACCAATCAAATCCACGGCTTGATCAACATCAACAATGCCGGGCAATTCAGCGATCAACCTATATTCCTCTCCAACTCGAGAAGTTTGTACAATTGTTTCGCTTACACCAAAATAATCTACACGCCGTTCTATGTTTTTCTTTAGAGCCTCAAGTGCCTGATCCTTATCATCAGAAGAGATTTCCTCCATATCAGCCAAAAACATCAATTGAACTCCACCGGCTAAATCTAAACCCTTAACTAAATCATATGATTGTAAGAATCTAAAAGGACGATATCTTTTAGGCAAATTAATAATAATTGCCACTAAAGTAACTAGAAAAATTAACCAGAGTAAATATTTTCTTTTTCGCATTAGAATTCAACCATCTTTTGCTCGTCACCAATAACCATTACTCGACCTTGAAGTAAGATCTGAGTCAAAAATGGGTCCCGGTTCTTCTTACGATAGGAAAACTCCTCCTCTTCCATAACTGTATAATTAATTTCTCGTTGTCGAAATTTCTCCTCTTCCCGAACCAATGCACCCAACTCTGGTAAAACCACTTGACCAACGATCAAAATCTCTATTTCATCATCTTTCGGCGGTCTCCCTCGAACGAACTTGCCAGAAAAAACAGCAAACTTTATTTGACCTAACTTCTTTTCCTGATTAATAATCTTCTTGCCTAATCCCTTGGTTTTCATTACCATTCCCAACAATTCCTGGTAAAAAACAAACTCCTGATTAGCCCAATAAAAACGCTTATTTCCCCGCCATTCGCTATTCAATACACCGGCCTTATCCAAATTTTGAAGCTCACGCCGAATTGAATTCAACTTCTCCCCGGTCATCCGTGTTAACTGGCGGATATAGAACATTTCTTCAGGTTGATAATATAATTCTTGCAGAAGCTTTATCCTGGATTCGGAAACAATAATTTCTTTCAGAGAATTAGCTGGCTTCATAGTCTACTTGATTTCCAAGAGGCAGGACTTCGATCCAAATTTGACCGCGATTGAATTTTACTTCATTGCCGGAATCATCGAAAAATAAGGTTCTATCCTGACGTGAATCCTTTTGCCAACTACCCTCAATAACCTGCCCGTCCTGGAAAATTAATGCATCCCCGCTTCCAATCGTTTCATAAACCAAGTGCTTATGCTTATCAACCGGTCCAATTTCCTCGGCAAACTGAACAACAACTACTTTGCTTTCAACTTGATCTCCAGTTAAAAACTCTTCATGAACCTCCCCGCCATTAAAACGTAAGTAAGAATTATCTTCCTGATTGTACTGCCAAGTTACCTGGTAGGCACTGTAACCTTCCCAGAAATTAAAACTGAATTCATCAACATCTCCCCGCTGATCAGACTTGGCTTCATCCTTAAACTCCCAGGAAACAAAATCTTCTTCCCAGCCCTCAGTTACTCCCCGGTCCTTAGCCTCTTGCCATAAACTGGTCGTATCACAATACATTGTGTGTTCGGTAGCCTTAGCAACACCAGTTCTTTCGGGTTCCCGACGGCACTGTTGGTAAGACAAGGCAAACTGATTCATGTCACTTCGGTGATCGCTATCCAACCAACCGTATTGACCGATCTGCTCTAAGGCTTGAGCCCGAGGGTCAGTTGTACACCGACCGCCTTCTTGACTACAATGTGCTCCGCCAACATGTACATATAATGGATAATCAGCATATTCCGAAGCCCAATCTAGAAAATAAGTCCGTGCCGATCGGACCGGCCCTAAATCATACTCACGCTGATAGGGTTCAGTCGCCCGACAGTAATAAACCCCCATCAATCTGGTAATTCCACCTTCCGCTACCACTTCGTAAATCACATCGGCCCGGGATAAACCAGATTGCGGACGGGATTCTTCATGATTTTCAATCATCACTAATAACGGCCGACGCTCTTCCCAAATCTTCTTTTGTTCCTTAGTATATTTAGCCCCATTAATTGGGCAGACTTCTGTTCTTGGGCCTTGGAAAGTTTGTTGTTGATCAGGATTTTCCTCATCTACTACCGGCGTAACAATAGTTGAGGCCTGACCAAACTTAGAAAACACCCCAAATGAAACACCAGTGGTTAAAAAATAAACACCTAACCCGATTAAAATTAGTTTTGTTTTTTTATTCATTTTTTAGCTCTTGTTGCCTGCTTTACCGCCTTCTTTTCCTCTTCAGATAGCTTTACTTTACCATCTCCGACTACCTTTGTATATATTCTTGTTGCCTGACGTCCGTGCAAGCTAGTTATTACTATACCGCGGTTCTCATCGTCAAGCAAGGCCAAAGAAAAACTCTGGTCTCCACCCAGCTCAGCAAAAGGATTAAATTTTACTAAACTTGACTTCTGAAAATGAAATTTACCATCCTCTTCAATTTTTTTCAACCGCTTTTCAATTGTCTCAAAGCCGCCTAGAACCTCTTTAAGCTGTTCCTTATTAAATCCTTTACTAACCCGCCTAAATTCCCGGGCCATCCGCCATAACAAGTAAGATAAAGTTAAATTCCATACCCCAAGTACAACTAAAAAAGCTTCTAATTTCACCTTAAATTCATTTTACAATTCACATCTCTTTAATGTCAATAATGAAAACCTCCTTGCATTCTCTACCTAATGTGTGATATATTGTGCCTGTTAGTAACTCCTGCCTCAGGGAAAGGAGGTGAAATACAAAAATGACCTTTTATTGTGTCAAGTGCCGCGAAAAAAAAGAAGTAGAAGACTTCAATGTGGAACACGGAACTGCAAAGAATGGACGGCCTTTTGTTAAAGCAGAATGTCCAACATGCGGTACAAAAATGTTTAAATTCGTCAAAGCTGAGTAATAATAAATATTATGGTATAATATTTAGCAGGGTGGGATAGTTCACTCCGCAGTTGCGGGGAGGAAAGTCCAGACTCAAGAAGGCAAGGAAGAGATAGGGCCACAGAGACGAGCCATGTACCGTACTTTGTACTGGTGCGTGGGTGAAACGAGGCAACCCTCCCTTGAGCAATCTCAAATATCAGCTAGAAGCTGACCGGCCTCTGGTCGGGGCTAGGGAGCCTTCCCCTAAGGCCAGGTAGAGAGCTAAGATAAATGAACTAATCCTCGATTTAAGATCGGGAGAGAACAGAATCTGGCTTACTCACCCTGCTTTTTGAAGATTGGAATAAATTCTTTCGCAAAGACTTCAATTGTTAGATAAACCGGCAAAGATAGTATTGCGCCTGCAACTCCACCTAACTTAAAGCCAATAGCTAAAGCAACAATTGTTATTAATGGGTTAACACCCAACGCCTTCTTAATCAGCATTGGAACCAAAAAGTTGCTTTCCAACTGTTGAACTATCTCGCTCCAAATAAAGGCCATTAAACCAATCAACGGTGACTGCAGCAGGCCTACAATTAAAGCCAAAAGAGCGGCAATGACTGGCCCAACATAAAGTAAAATCTCAAGAAGTCCAGCAATTATGGCTAATGGCAAGGCAAAATTCAGGTTTAAGATTCGAAAACCAATATAACTGAAAACTCCAATAATCGTCATTAACAAAAATTGAGTTCTAACCCATCCTCCAAGTCGTCTCTCCAGCTTGTCAATTACGCTGTTTGCCCGATCTTTCCCGTTTTGACCGAATAAATAAAGTAAAAACTCTTCCAAGTTTGCCCGTTCCATCAGCAAGTAAAAAGCCATAATTAAAACTCCGATAACCGAAGCAATGTTTGAGAGTATGGAAACTGAAAGTTTAAGAATTTGTGATGGCAAGCCGCTTAATTCCTGAAGCTGGGCTTGAATTTTTGTTGAAGACAAACCAAAGGCCGACAAGCGGTCAGCCAAATCCATAACTGTTTGAATTAAACTATCCGTTTGCTCAACCAACGGTGGAATTAAGCCAGCAATAGGCCCGGCAAACACTACAAAAATTAGTAAATAAAGCAGTAAAATACCCGCCCATCTCGGCAAGCCCCATTTCTCGATCCTATCGACAATTGGGTTCAAAGCCGCCATAAGAATAATCGCAATATAAAGGGCAAGCAGAATCGTTCTTATCTCATACAAAAAACGTAAAGAAAGTATAAATAAAACCGTAAAGATTATTGTTCGATGGGAGATTTCAATTTTTTTTGCTTCATCCATTGATTTAACTATACCAATTATGGACCAACTTTTCCAAATCGTCAAACCAGTTATCCTCCGTCACATCAAACCAACTTATTTCTTTATCCCGTTTAAACCAAGTCAGCTGTCGCCGAGCATAGCCGTGCTCATCGTATTTCCAACGTTGAATACAGTCCTGCAGTCTACGCTCCTGGAGCGTAGGTTTTTTCGCTCCTGGAGCAAATATACTTTGAAATTCTTTGTAAGCTAAAGTATTCATTCCCGGATCATCCCAACGATATCCCTTCGATAGCAACCCTTTTATTTCATCCAGTAATCCCTGTTCAAGCCGTTGGGCCACTCGCTGGTCGATCCTTTCATAAATAACTTTCTTGGGCGCTTTTAAACCAATTTTTAAAACCTCTTCCCCACCCCATCCACCAGTACTATGGTTCGAACTATGGTACTTTCCATCTTTTTTAGCCAAGGCTATTTCAATTTTCCTAATTAAGCGATGGGGATTATGTCTGTCTGACCGATTTAATCCCTGATAAACATCCGCATCCAGTTTCCTTAATCTAGCTTGAAGTTTATTTACTGACCAGTCTTTTAACTTCTGCCGAAGCTGATTATCAGGCGGAATGCCAATCGTATCAATCTCCTCAACTAAAGATTGGATATAAAAACCGGTCCCACCAGCAACAATTGGGAGTTTATTTTCATTCAGTAATTGCTTAATTACCTTTTCCGCTGCCTTATTCCAATCAGCAACAGTAACTTGTTTATCCGGCTCAGCCATATCCAACAGCCAAACCGGAATGGACTCAATTTCATAATACCCAACATCAAACTTATTTATTGAAAATTGTGAATTGAAAATTGCTGAATTTTTAATGTCTTTTCCTGTTCCAATATCCATTCCCTTATAAACCTGTCTGGAATCAGCGGAAATAATTTCTCCACTATATTTTTTAGCTAAATTGATTCCGGTTGAAGTTTTTCCAATTGCTGTCGGTCCACAAACTACCAATATTTTTTGCATTTTATGCCGTAGGGACAATCCTAGGATTGTCCTCAAACTTTGAATTCAACAATATCACCGTCAACTACCTGGTACTCCTTACCCTCGGTAATTACTTTTCCGGCATTTTTAGAAGCCAACCATCCGCCTTGATCGACAAAATCCTCATAATTGACCACTTCTGCCCGAATAAATTTTTCTGCGAAGTCACTATGGACTAAATCCGCCGCCTTTAAAACGGATGAGCCCTTCCTTATCGGCCAAGCTCGTGACTCCTTTCCCCCCTTTATCGTATAAAAAGTGATTAGATCCAACAGCTTATATCCACGGGAAATTATTTTGTCTAAGGTAGATTGGTAGTCTGACTTTAAGATTTCTTCTTTTTCCTCCGGCGAAAGTTTAACTAAATCCGACTCAAATTTAGCCGAAGTTATAATCGGATTAAGGTGTTTAAATTCCTTTTTTTTCTTGTCAAAGTCTGCTTCTTCCTCAACGTTAATTACTTCCATGTGGGGTTTTGCTGTTAATAAAAAGAGGTCATCTAAGGCTTCTTCCTCTTCCTCACTAAGCTCAATATCAATCGCCAAAGCCCCCTTTTCCAACCCGGGAATCAACTTTTCGGCTAATTTTTTCCTTTTCTTGTCGTCATCATCCTTATCCTTTTTCTTAATCACTTTTTGAAGGGTTTCCAAATCTTTAAGAATTAATTCCGTTTGCAAAACCTCAAAATCCACCCCCGGGCTAATTGAACCAGCTCGAGCAACTGAGCTTTCAAAGTCTCTTAACATATATAGAATAGCGTCAACTTCACGAATATGGGAAAGAAATTGATTGCCTAACCCAGCTCCTTGGTGTGCTCCTTTAACAAGACCGGCAATGTCAACAAACTTTATTGCCGCCGGAACCTTCTTTTTCGGTTTAACTATTTCTGCAATTTTATCCAACCGCTGGTCAGGGACTTCAACAACACCTGTATTCGGATCAATCGTACAGAAGGGGTAACTTTCCGCCTTAGCTACCTGACGGCCCAAAAGGGCATTGAATAAAGTTGATTTCCCGGCATTCGGCAAACCAACAATTCCTATCGACAAACTCATATCTAATTATACACAGAAACAGATAAAAATGTAACCTTTTTAAGGGATAACTTAAAAGTATACCTTCCATTTGTTACACTATGAACTGTGTCTGAATGCAAACCTTATTTATCAAAACAAAACACCCTTAAACTAAAAGCAATTGCTATCACTGCTGTAGTTATCTTACATATTTTATCCCTCTTTCCAAGCAGTATTTATATTTCTCACCAATATCGCTGGTTATTTATCCTTGTCAATCAAATGTGTCGCTTCAGCGTTCCCACATTCCTAATTCTTTCTGGCTACGGATTGTCACAAAAATATTTGCATCAAAACCTGGCACCAACATTATTTCTAAAAGCTAGAGCAAAAAAACTTATTCCCTCTTATTTTCTCTGGTCAATTATATTTATAATTATTTTTCAAATTAGCAATAGCTGGTTTTATGAAGATATAAATTTCTGGAAAAATATATTCTGGGGAAATGCTGATTATCATTTATATTTTATTCCATTAATCTTTCAATTTTATTTAATTTTTTCCTTTTTACCAAAAATCAAAAAAAAATACCAGTTATTAACGTTAGTTTTAATATCCGGAGGAATACAAGCAGCATGGTTTTTACTCATCCGAGCTTCTTTTACTGGAAAAGCAATTCCAACTAACTTTAATAACGACCAACTTCAATATCGACTTGGAATTAATTGGATATTTTATTTCTTGTTTGGTGTTTTTTTAGCCAACTTAAATTTAAAAAAATTACTAGAAGTCAAAATTATTAAATCAATACTCGCTATCACAACTATCTTTTCATTATCCTGGGCAATACACGACAGCTGTAATATCATTAGCCAAACTAACAACATTATCTACGCCACCAGCTTTATCCGCCTGCCAATAATTATTTACGCTACTGGGGCAACTTTAATAATGATTCTTTATGGTAAAAATTTACTAAAGTTTAATTTGTTAAAATTAATTGGAAAATATTCATATATAATTTATTTATCTCACACCCTACTCCTCCGTATTATTCAAGGAATAATTACAGGTGGCCCGAGACCTTCGAGAATAGCTATCGGAACAGTTCTTTTTTCCACCGGAGTTATTATAAGTAGACATCTATTAAGTTAAATAATCGACTAGTCTACTAATTAGTATTCAGTGAACATTACTTTTATGAACTTCAAATTTGAAGCATACCCTTCGAAACTTCGGCGTAGTTGAGCCTAAAAATAGGGAAGGCAGATGCTATTTCTTTAAAGATGCAGAAATTATTTAGTTTGGTATACTCCGGGGGATGATGAAAAAATTAAAGAGAATACTCTTCGGTCTAATTTTAATTGCCGCTGGAGGAAGCGGTTATCTTTTTTATACCAAAAATAAGTCAAACACCAACACTGGAATAATCCAGCCCGTTAACAACCATAGTCGCTCTACTTCAACTATGCCAATAATCCCAACCAACACCCCAACCCCCCTGCCCAGTAAAAAAACAATCGGAGGAGGCAAGCAGGTATTTCAGACCTTCAATAATTGTGGGCCGGCCTCATTAAGTATGGCTCTATCCTATTTCGGCATTCAGGTTAATCAGGAGACACTCGGAAACGAGCTCAGACCTTATCAACACCCTGAGGGAAATAATGACGACAAATCCGTAACCTTACCGGAATTATCAAAAAAGGCGAAAGAATATGGTTTTCTGACTTATCATCGGCCTGCCGGTAATATAGACATAATTCAAAAATTCATTGCCGAAGAAATTCCGGTTATTACCCGTACCTGGCTTAAACCAAACGAAGACATTGGTCATTATCGAGTAGTTAAAGGTTACAATCAAAAGAGAGGCATCCTTATTCAGGATGATTCACTTCAAGGCAAAAATAAAACATACTCTTATCAAAAATTTAACCAAATATGGCAAGCATTTAACTTTGAATTTTTGGTCCTTGTTCCCCCTCAAAAACAAGCTCAGGCAGAGCAAATTTTAGGCAATTTGGTCGATGAAAAAACCGCTTGGAAACAAGCCCTAGAAACCGCACAAATTCAATCCAACCAAAACCCGGAAAGTATCTATGCTGATTATAATCGCTTAACCGCTAACTATTATTTGGGTAACTACCGACAAGTAGTAGATATATTTATCCAAATCCAATCTCAATTACCTCGGCGAATGCTCTGGTACCAAATTGAACCAATTCTTGCTTATTATCAACTAGAGGACTACGATAAGGTCATGGAATTGACGCAAAAAGTCTTTGATTCCCAAAATAGGGCTTTTTCAGAATTACACTATTTAAGAGGAAAAATTTACCAAAAACGAGACCAAGATTCACTAGCCGAAGAGGAATATCGATTAGTCGATAAATATAATCAAAGTGAATATTGGAAAATAAACTTGAAAGAAATTATTTAAACAAAATGAAACAAAAAAAGATTAAATTTTACCAATTATTTCTTTTAATCGTTATTATCAATATTATTTTTTGGATGATTGACCCACTTCACTTAATCACAAAAAATAAAAAAATAATAAGGCCAATTACATCAGATAACCAAACCAGTAATTCCCCTACACCAACGCCATTACCGTTTGCCAGTTTAACCATTCCCTACCTTCGCCAAATCCAATTTGACAGTCAAGCCAGCAATCTTCAGGAAATTAACCGCAACAACAACTACATTTCCTATCTAACCAGTTACAATTCTGAGGGATTAAATATCAACGCCTTGCTGACTAAACCTACTGGCAGTCAGCCCAATAACGGCTGGCCAGCAATAGTTTTTATTCATGGGTATATTCCTCCCAGTGAGTATCAAGCAACCGAACGTTATCAAGATTATGTTAACTACTTAGCTAGAAACGGCTTTGTTGTTTTCAAAATCGACCTCCGAGGGCACGGAAATTCCGATGGAAATCCCAGCGGCGCCTACTTTTCGTCAGACTATATCATTGACACCCTAAATGCCTATTCCGCTTTACAGAACTTGGACTTTGTCAACCCTTCTCGAATTGGGCTCTGGGGACACAGCATGGCTGGAAACATTATTCTTCGGAGCCTAGCTGTTAAACCGGAGATACCTGCTGCTGTAATATGGGCCGGATCAGTTTTTACCTATCAGGACTTCAATGAATACGGTATTGATGATGATTCTTACCAGCCTCCAGATGAAGACTCACCCCGCCGTCAGCGTCGTCAAGAACTATTTGAAACTCACGGTAGATTTGACCCAAACAACAAATTTTGGTCACAAGTTACTCCTGCTAATTATCTGCCTGACATCCAGGGAGCGGTTCAACTTCACCACGCCGTTAACGATAATGTCGTCAGCATCGAATACAGTCAAAACTTGAAAAATAAACTGGACGAAGCCGGCACTGATAACGAATTCTTTGAATACCAACAAGGCGGTCATAATCTTATCAGTCCAACTTTTACAACAGCCATGTCCCGCACCGTCGACTTCTTCAACCGCCATCTATAAATAAACTTCAATAATTATTCACGATCGTGAGAAATTATTGACTATTTTTAACTGCTGGCTGAAGAATAGCGTTTAAGCGACCAGTACCAGAACTTCAACGACAAACCAGCAAGAAGCAAACTAATCCCCAATGATAAACTTACCTGCCAAGGGGAAACTAAGCCAAGCATTGCTTTAGCCGGTAAAGTAATTAATAAAACAACCGGAATAACAAAGGTAATTAGAAATCGAACAAAGCCGCGGTAAATATCAGTTGGAAACCGACCCAAGGCTGTTAAATCACGATAAATCCAAATTAAATGGTCGATTTCTGTCGTAAGAATACAAATTGATGAAACCAGCAAATGAAAGGCAAACCCAATAAATAGGCTTGCTAACAAGAGTAAAAGAAAGTAGATGATACTCTCTGGTCCGGAACTAAGCTGATGATGAATAACAAACCAAATCGAGAATCCGGTTAGGGGCAACAAAGTTATAAAATCCATAATATCAATGTGACCAAACAACGGACGGAAAAAGGATGGTAGAGGCTTAAGAAGTTCCAAATCAAAATTACCTGAAATAACTAAATAGCGAAAATGATAAACACCACGAAATAAAAATTGAATGAGAACATCAATTAAATTGAAAACTAAAAAAAACCAAATCACCTCAACTCGCGAGTAACCAACAAAATTATCAATGCCAGAAACAACTGAAAATAGAAAAACAAAGTAAAAGGCAAATCGGGCAACTTTGCCAATAATAAATAAAATTGCCGCACTTGGCTGCATCAAATCCGGCAAAACAACCATTTTAGACATCAGCCAAAAAGCCTTAGTATATTTTCTTAGTTTATCCACCATATGCAGTATAGTTCCTTAACCCCTTCTTCCATATAAACCTCGTAAATTTATACAAAATTAGTGTCCAGACAACCAAAATTAATAATGCCCTAAAAGCCTCAAGGGTAGTTACTTTCTCAAGATAAACTTGTAACGGAAAATAAACCAAGTAGGGAAACGGGGTCCAATTAATTGCCTTAAACAACGGTTGAGGTAGAACGTCCAATGGGAAATATTTCCCTGACATAAATTCAAGAAAAATAACTCCAAAAAGCCATCTTGGGGCCCAAACGTTGTCCACCCAAAAACCAACACAAGACAAAAGATAACTAATTAAAAAATTCAAACATATCGCTAAAAAAGATAAAAATATAAACACTACCAAAGTATTAGCTTTTTCGGGTACATAAAAAGGCAAGTTTAAAACTTTGACTAAGAAAACAAGTTCAATGACAACAAATAACAAGTTTAAAAACCTATCTGCTAAATCACGAAAAAACCATGTTGTAATAACGCTCCAAGGTTTAAGCAAAAATTTATTGATTACATCCCCACTTTTTATCATTCCGGCTAAATCAGCTGTCCTTCCGCCAAGGATTAAACCTTGAAGTAAAGATATACCAACAACATAGGTCAGCATTTGGGCTCTTTGGTAGCCGAAAACTTCGTTCCGAGCACCGTAAACAGCCTGCCAAAAAAAGATCAAACTCAAAAATGAAACAATACTTCGAAAACGCCAAAGAAAAAAGTTCACCCGATAGATGAAATATTCCATAAAACTGATCTTTAAAACCTTGAAATATTTTTTCATTTCCTATCTGGAAACACTGGCATATTTTTTAAGTCCTACCCGCCATAATTTTTGAGCAAAAACGCCAAGTATAATAGTTACCAAAAAAGAACCAAATACAGCTAAGTAATTAATTTTACCAATTAGTATTTCTGTTGGAACAGCCACTAAAAAAACCACCGGAAGAACCGAGTAAACGGCTAAATTTAAAATACTTGATTTACTGAAGAAAGAGGGGGGATATTTTGCCAGAGTTTCAAAAAGCCAATAAAAATCAACTAAATGCTTATTTTCGGTGAACCAAAAGGCGGTGATTCCAAATAAAATCGAAACAAAGTAAGCAATTAATAATCCGTTGGCAATTAAAACCAAAAAAAGGCCGAGATTGATTATTTCCATCTGTAAACCAGACCTCATCCAGGCGTAAATAAACAAACTTAAACCAACTAAAAAATGAACTAAAAGCTCCGGTTCAAACTTCATTGTTGCGTAAAAAAATGACTTTCCGGGATAAAGCAAAAACTTGTCCAAACTCCCCTGCCTAACCAGCTGACCCATTTTTAGCCCGCCATTGAAAAAGCAAACCATTAAGCCCCACCATAGGTTATATGCTCCATAAAGAATGAGAATTTCCTGCCAGGTCCAGCCAGCCAAAGATTGTATTTGGCGAAAAATTAAAAAGTAAGTCAATAAGGTTGCCCCAAACCAAAAAATTGATCCGAGAGAATGGACGAGGGCATTTAAACGATATTCCAAGTGATAAAGCCAAATCATCTTCACCCAGCTTAGATAGACCCGGAAAGAATGTTTCCAATCCTTAATTGCCAACTGCTTCATACTCTTTTATCCCCCTTCTCCAAAAAACTTGAACTAATATAAATAATAAGCTGATCCAGGTTAATTGCATTAAAATAAGCTGACCAGTCAGCGCCAGACCAATTTTACCCTGAAAGTAATCCGCCGGAAATCCGAGAGTTAAATAAAAGGGCAAACCTTTTAACAAACTTTCAGCCCAAGTTGGAAATAGGCTTACCGGCAGCCAGCCGCCGCCTAAAAAATCAATCGTATTGTGAAATAGCCACAAAACCGAACTGATATTTATTAACCAAAAAGCCAAAATACCCAACAAAAATCTGATTAGATAGGAAAGTAAGACGGCGTTAATAATTGTCAAGCCAAAGATTATTATTGACACTAAACTAATTTGAAATTTTGAAATAAGCGATACTGCCCCCAAAGCAACCAATACATAAATTAGACGATAAATTTTTCGACCATATTGGTGAAAAAGCATCCCCCAAAACATTGAAAAGGGCTGTAGCAAACGCTTGGATATACTTCCCGTCTGGATGCTGTTGCTCAGCCAAAAATCAACTCCGGTCACCGCTAAGATTCGGATTAAATAAATTACCAGCAAATATTGAAAAATACCCTGATAATCATAACCACCAACTGACCGGTTACCAACTAAAGCAACACTCCAAAAAAGCAATTCCACTAAAAACCAAAGAGATTTGTCTAAAAAATAAAAGAAAAAATTTGTTCGATAAAACAATTCTTCTTGAAACGAGAGTTTGAGAAAGGCAAAATACTTCTTCATTAACTAGGCGTAGTCTTTTTGAGTAAATAATTCTCGAATTATATCCTCAATTACCGGCTGTTCAATATTGACGTCCTCAATTGGAAATTTCTTAAGAAGTTCTGACGCCGCCAGCGAAGCAACTTCTCTCTTCACCCTTAATTTAGCTTTTGGAAAATCAAACTCCTTAACTTCGCCTACTTCTTCTAGAGCCTTTCTGTCAACTTCCTTGGCAAAAGTCAAAGTAATAATTTTATGGTCAGCATACTTATTAATAATCTCATCCAATTTCCCATCAAAGACAATTTTTCCTTTATCAATAATTATCACTCGATCAGCCAGCTCCTGAACGTCACCCATGTAATGGGAAGTCAAAATTATTGTTGCCTGATGACGCTTATTATAAACCTTAACAAACTCTCTAATTTTCTTCTGCATAACTACATCCAAGCCGATTGTTGGCTCATCCAAGAAAAGAACTTTTGGTTGGTGAAGCAAAGAAGCAATCAACTCACACTTCATTCTTTGGCCTAAGGAAAGCTTTCTTGTTTGAGTATTTAAAATTTCCTCTACCTCGAGCAAATTAACTAGCTCCTCTAAATTTTTGTTAAATTGACTATCCTCAATTTCGTAAATTTCCTTGTTAAGATGAAAAGTTTCAACCGGAGGCAAATCCCACCAAAGCTGGTTTTTTTGACCCATGACAAATGAAATTTGTTTGAGGAAATCACTCTTGCGATTCCAGGGGTTATAATCTAAAACTGAAACTTCACCATCATCTGGATAAAGAAGACCTGAAAGGCATTTCAACGTAGTTGTTTTTCCCGCACCATTCGGGCCAATAAAGCCGACTAATTCTCCTTGAGAAATTTCGAAAGTAACATTATCTACTGCTTTAACTGTCTCATATTCCCGCTTAAATAAGGATTTAAAAGAACCAACCAAACCTGGTTCTTTTTGATGAACACGGTAGTATTTTTTTAAATTGGAAACCTTAATCGGATGTTTTGCCATAATAAAAATACAGCCCGGCCCTGTCGGCGATCTTTGCCTGAAACAGGGCCTGAACTGCTTAAGAAAACCTTACTTAACTGCTCTCTTTAGAGCGGTTCCAGGTCTAAACCTAGGCATTCTTCGAGCAGGAATCTTCTTCTTGCTACCACCACCAATAGGCTTAACTTCCTTGGAACTAAACAACTTGGTGAAGAATACACCAAATCCAAACAATTTTACCTTTTCACCTCTCTTCAATGCCTTTGTAATTTCATCAAAGAGGGTTTCATATGCCTCTCGCGAAGCTTTCTTAGTTAATCCAGTTTTCTTAGCCAAAATATCAATAAGTTCTCGCTTAGTCACTTTTCTTCACCTCCTTCCTTTCCTTCATCTCCTTAACTATTGTCATTCTAGCGGGAAATGTTGTTTCTGTCAATCGGCGACTTGGCCGATGCTCTTCTTTCCCTTATTGCCGTAACCTTAATTTGCCCCGCCCACTTAGTTTCTTCCTCAAGCTTTTCAGCAATATCATGAACTAATACTGTCAGCTCATCATCAGATATCTTCTCCGGGTCAACCATCACCCGTACTTCTCGTCCAGCTTGATAACAAGCAACGTCTTCCACTCCTTGATAAGAGTTAACGATTTCCTCAATATTATCCATTCTTTCTAAATACTTTTCGTGAGCCTCATAACGGGCTCCTGGTCTGGAACCGGAAGCGGCATCAGCAATCCAAACAATAATTGATTCTGGACTGGTAAAAGGCTTGTCCTCGTGATGTTCAGCAACCGTAGCAATAACCTCTTTCGGAATCTGATATCGTTTAAGCAAATCAACCCCTAAATTAACGTGACTGCCTTCTCCTTCAATTACCTTACCAACATCATGAAGTAAACAGCCCAATCTAACTGTTTTTACATCGGCGTTAAGCTCATGAGCAACTTGTACTCCAATCTTCGTTTCTTCAATTGTATGCTGAGCCAAATTCTGGCCGTGTGAAAAACGGTACTTGAATTTGCCGATTAGTCTAACTAAATCTGTCGGTAAATGATAAACTCCAACCTCCTGGCAAATCTTCTTACCTTCTTCCATCAAGACCTTTTCCATCTGCTCCTTGGTTTGCTCAACAATTTCCTCAATCCTTGACGGTTGTATCCGGGTATCCTTAATTAGTTTTTGTAAGGATTTCTTGGCAATTTCCCGTCTCACCGGATCAAAAGAAGATAAGCGCACGGTATTTGTTTCGTCTAATTCTAAATCTACCCCGGTAGCTCGCTCAAATGCCCGGATATTCCTACCCTCACGGCCAATAATCCTCCCCTTGATATCCTCATTTTTCAAGCTAATTGTGGAAACAGTGTATTCAGCAACCCAATCAACAACACCATGCCGAATAGAATCAAGAACTATCTCCTGAGCAATCTCATCTTCCTCGGACTTCATCTGCTCCTTGGTTTCTCTAATCTTTTTGGCCTTCCATTCAACCAAATCCTTTTCGGTTTTTTGCTTTAACCGCTTTCTGGCCTCAGTTTTGGACAACTCTGCCAATTCCTCCAACTTTTTTTCTTCTTCAGAGATTAACTCCTTTAATTTTTGGTCGCGCTTTTCAACCCGTTCTTCCTTCGACTCAATCTTTTCTTCCTTCTTACGCAAATAGTCTTCGCGATCATCCATTGACTGCAGTCTCTTGTCTAATTCTTTTTCCCGGTCCTTCAATTCATCAACCAACTCGGCTAATTTTTGCTCTTCTAACGAGGGTCTATCCTCAACTACCGGTTCCTTCGTATCCCTTTGCTGTCCAAAAATTTTAGTTAAATTTATCATTCTATTTACCTCCCTGTATCAACAATTAATCATTAATCATTAGTCATTATTTCTAGCTGTACATTTTAGCACGAAGACGCCAAAACCTTAAATTCAGGAAGAAGCTGATTTTTTCACTGCCTGCCAAATACCCTTCACAATTTTTTTGGCAATTTTAGAATTTTCCTTCAAAAATTCGATTGCAGCTTCTTTCCCTTGTCCCAAAGTTTCATCTTCGTACTTGTAATACGCTCCACTTCGCTCAACTACTTCGTACTTCTCTCCAGCGTCAATTAATCCTGCCTCCCAAGAAATGCCTTCGTCACTATAAATTTCAAACTCCGCTTCCTTAAAGGGCGGAGCAATTTTATTTTTAATTACCTTTGCCCGGTGGGTTGATCCAACGATTTCCCCATCCGAATCCTTAACTTTTTTTCTTTGTCTTAAATCTACTCTGACTGAAGAATAAAACTTCAAGGCCAACCCGCCAGAGGTAGTTTCGGGATTACCAAAGAAAACCCCAATCTTGTGTCTTATTTGATTAGTAAAAATCAAACAAGTGCTTGTTTTATTAATCGCTCCGGCTAACTTCCGCAAGGCCTGAGACATTAGTCTTGCCTGAACACCGACTTGGGCATCCCCCATCTCGCCTTCAATTTCTGATTTTGGCACCAGGGCAGCTACAGAATCAACTAAAATTAAATCCAGCCCTCCCGACCGAACCAAGGTTTCAACTATCTCCAGTGCCTGCTCACCAGTATCTGGCTGTGAAATTAATAAGTCTTCAACATTTACCCCAATTTTACTGGCCCACTGCGGATTCAAAGCATGTTCGGCATCAACAAAAGCTGCCACTCCACCATTCTTTTGAGCTTCAGCAATAATATGAAGAATCAAAGTTGTTTTTCCAGAAGCCTCTGGTCCAAATATTTCCACAATTCGTCCCCGGGGAACTCCACCAACACCCAAAGCAATATCTAACGGCAAACAACCAGTTGAGATTGATGCAATATCCATCTTTTCTTGCCGGTCACCCATCTTCATAATCGCCCCCTTGCCGTACTGTTTCTCAATCTGATCCATCGCGTTTTTAACCGCTTCCAGTTTTTGCTTCTTTTCCTTGTCCTTAGCTGATTCTTTCTTCTTTTTCTTTGCCATACCTACCCTTTAATTCAACCACATCTCACCCCAAAATACAACCCCCGCTTTTC
>CAZCGQ010000001.1:81706-230084 GCA_964498425.1 uncultured Gammaproteobacteria bacterium
TCGGGGTGTGGCGCAGAGGCTAGCGCACACGGCTGGGGGCCGTGGGGTCGCGGGTTCAAGTCCCGCCACCCCGACCAATTTAATTATTCAATTGCTTTGAGATAAGCTTCCTTTGGCTGAACGCCAACAAAGCGTTGAGTAGGTTCACCACCTTTAAAAACAATTACTGTCGGAATACCTCGAACTTCGTATTTAGCCGCCAACTGCTGATTACTATCAACATTTAATTTGGCAACCTTCGCCTTATCTCCAACTTCCTCTGCCAATTTTTCAATCACTGGTCCAAGAACTTGACATGGGCCGCACCAGGGTGCCCAAAAATCAACTAAAACTGGTCCTTCCTCTTCTAAGACTTCCTCGGTAAAATTATCTTCAGTTAATTCTAGTAAACTCATAATAAATCCACCTCCTTAATTACTTATTTTAAAGTCCACGACTGGTTTTGGCAAGAATTTGGTTAATTTTGGCTTGAACAAATGGGGTCAAATCCACAACCGACTGGTCAATAAATCCCCGAACGATCATTCTCCTCGCGTCTTCTTCATCAATTCCACGCGTCTGTAAATACTCAATTTGTTGCCGAGATATCTTACCAATTGAAGCCTCGTGAGACATGTTTAGGTTGTCCAGCTCTGATACTAAGGCTGGAATTGTTTCAAACTTACCGTTTTCCGACAAAACAATAGCACTGCATTCCAAGTGAGCCGTAATTTCTTCGGCTCTGCCAAAAAGGGTACCTCTGGTAACTGTCTCGCCCCCACCAACAACCGCGTGAGTCTCAATTTCGCCCCTTGCCCTTTCGGAATTGAGATGAATTTCACCACCTAGGTCAACTTTAGAATCAGGGTGCGAAAAAATGAAAGACTTTAAAACAGCCTTTGCTTCTTTGCCTTCCAGGTAAACTCTAGGATTAGCCTTCATTTCCATCACCGGATCAAATATTAAATAATTAGAAATAAACTGCCCACCAGCTTCAACCTTAACGGCAGTCTTTGGAAAAACCCGACTTTTAGCTGACCAAGAATGAATCATCGTAAAGGTTACTTCCGCTCCTTGCTTAACATAAATTTCAGTAACTCCGCGATGAGTGTTAGCCGCCATCTGATGATCTGCCGTACACCCAGTTAAAATTTGCAACTTTGATCCTGGCTCTGCCACAATAACGTTATGAACATTCTGCTCAAAACTAGGTTGGTTAATAACATAACAAGTATTTATCGGAGCAACAGCCGTAGTATTTTTTTCAGCCTTAATGAAATAACCAATCCCATCCTTATCTGCTTTCACCCTCTTGGTAATTTTATCCTCGTCTGGATTAATTAACTGCCACAAATAAGGTTTAATTTTCGAGCGTTTAACCTTATTTAGCGGACTTGTTTCCGCCCAGTCATAATCACCAAACTGAGAAAAATATTGATTATTGGCAACAACGAACATCTCCTCACCCAAACTTAATCCGGTTCGACGAATAGCATCTGATATTTTATTCATTTGGTCCTTCTTTCTGACAGCCAAAACACTCGCTGTAACCCTGCTTTTTAATTTGACTCAAAATTGCTTTTGGAGAACCGGAACATTCAACCGTCCCATCAATCATCACATAGGCCAAATCTGCTTGGACATAATCTAAAATATCTCCCGTATGAGTAATTAACAAACCCGACTTATCAGTTAATAGCTGATTAATTACTCTTCCGACTAAATCCATATTTTCCAAATCAACCCCGGAATCCGGCTCGTCAAAAAGGTAAAATTCCGCCTGTTTGTCTACAAACAACTGGAATAATTCCGACCGCTTCTGTTCTCCGCCAGACAAGCCGTTATTAAGCCCCTTAGTCATAAAATCCGTTACTTTAAGCTCTATTGCTTCATCTTTCAAATTATTTTCCTGTCCAAAAGCCTGACTAACAAATTCCCCCAATTTCACTCCCTCTACCTTTGGCGGTTGCTGAAACATCATCGCAATCCCCAAATCATGTCGTTCATCAACACTTAATTGATTAATTTTTTGACCGTTAAAAACAATTTCGCCTTCTTCAATTTGATACTTAGATAAACCAATTATTGTCTTAAATAAACTAGTTTTCCCACTACCATTAGGACCAAATAAAACAGCCTTTTGGCCATCCAATACTTCTAAATTCAGGTCATTTAGGACAGTTTCCCCATCAACAGAAACAGTTAGATTTCTTATTTTAAGCATGTTAATATTATACAGGAAGGAGGTGATTAAAAATGTTAGCTAAATTTCCAACAAATGACTTACAAATTATTAGACTAGGCTTAATTGCAGAATTAGATGCAATAAATCTCTATGAGCAGTTAGCCGATGCAACTGATGATCCCGAAATTAAAAAAGTGATGATGGACGTTGCTAAAGAAGAAAAAGAACACGTTGGTGAATTTCAGGCCTTACTCTTAGCTAGAGACCAAGAACAAGTCGAGGAAATGGAGGAAGGTAAAAAAGAAGTGGAGGAAATGAGCCAATAAATGCTCCGACCGCTTAGAAAGTTACTATTAAATCAAGAATATCAAACCTTAAACCTGATAGAAGTCAGCCAAAGGGCTTTGGTTAGTAATTTTAATTATTTTCAAAAAATCTCTCCTGGGAAAAAAATAGCTCCAGTTTTAAAAAGTAACGCTTACGGCCACGGCCTGGATTTAGTCGCCAAAGTTATCGACAATAATTTATCTGCCCCTTATATTACCGTTGACAGCCTTTACGAGGCCTATGAACTGCGGAAAGCAGGAATAAAAACTAAACCCCTAATAATTGGGTATACTAATCCTGAAAATTTCAAAATTGGTCCATTAATCAATTACTGCCTACCTGTTTACGATCTACTCAGCGCCAAAATTATCGCGAGATTTCAACCACGGGCTGACGTTCATCTAAAAATTGATTCCGGGATGAACCGGCTTGGTATTCAACCAAAACAGGCCCGTCAATTTGCTAAACAACTAAAGAAAATTAAAAAATTAAATGTAACTGGCATTTACAGCCATCTTTCCCAATCCGCTGACTTGAACAAAGAATTTACACACAATCAAATCCAAACCTTTAAGCAGGTGATAAAAGTATTTGAACAAGAAGGTTGCAAATTCAGGTGGAAGCATATTTCTGCAACTTCTGGTGCAAAAATTGTTAACGATAAAGAGTTTAATTTAATTCGGCTTGGACTTGGCTTTTACGGTGTATCGCCCTTTCTAAAAAACTCCTCCCAAACAGCTGAGTTTAATAATAATTTAAAACCCGCTTTAAAACTGCTATCACATTTAGCGGCAATAAAAACCGTTCCTGCCGGAGCTGAAGTCGGCTATGGGGGAACATATGTAGCCAAACAAAAAACCAAGTTGGGTATTCTCCCTTTGGGTTATTATGAAGGTGTCGACCGTCGTCTTTCTAATAAAGGAGTCGTTAGTATAAATAATACTCCCTGTCCAATTGTTGGGCGGGTATGCATGAATCTAACCATAATTGACTTAACCCGAGTTGATAACGCCAAAATTGGTGACCCGGTCGTTGTTTACTCCAATCAAACTAACCAACCAAATAGTATAGCTCATCTCGCAGAGCAAGCAAATACAATTCCCTACGTCCTTTTAGTCAACTTAGCCGAATCAATCCGCCGCCAACTCATTTAACCCACCCGATTTTTTCCCGAAATGCGCGATCGCGCAATAACTGAAAATTTTTTGATTTTTTAAATCATGTCTATATAATTAATTGATGGATTGCCCAAAGCAGAAAGAAAATTTAGATAAATGCCCTTGCACTTACGACCCCTGTCCCCGCAAAGGCAAGTGCTGTGAATGTTTAGAATATCACTTAGCTAAAAAAGAACTACCCGCCTGCTGTTTCTCCAAACAAACAGAAGAAGACAATAAATAAACTTAACGTTTTGGAGATTGTTTTTTAGCACGAGCACGGCCGGCTTGACCAGGTTTACTTCTTTCCTTAACCCGATCATCAACTGTCAGCAAACCGGCTTCTTTTAAAACAGGTCGATATTTTTCCCGATCAATTTTTTCTAATGCTCTGCTAAAAGCCAAGACAACCGCTTCCATTTGACTCTTTTTCCCTCCACCCCGGACCAAAATTGTTCCATGAAATTTTCCTTGGTTATCAGTTATTTCAAACGGCTGAGTGTAAAAATGTTTGTTTACCTCACCAGGAAAATATTCAGCAATCGGCTTGCCGTTAACTTCAATCTTTCCCTTGCCGGCAAACAATCTTACTGTCGCCGTTGCTTTTTTTCTTCTTCCAACGGCATAGGTATATTTCTTAGTTGATTTTTTCGCCATAGGGGTGTTCCTTACCTTCAAAAACTAATAACCTCTTTAGCCGCTGCTTTCGCAGCTTGTTTTTGGGGAGCATATTTTTTACTGCCAACTTAATAATTTGATTAGGATCCTTCTCCATTAATTTTTCAAAGCTTATCGACTTCAAACCACCCATATAACCGGTGTGATGATGATAAAACTTATTTTCCTTTTTTTTGCCGCTGACTTGAATACCCTTGGAATTAAGGGCAACCACATAATCGCCACCGTCTAAATGCGGAGTATAATTCGGCTTATGTTTTCCAATTAAAAGTTTAGCAATTTCTGTAGCTGCCCGACCCAAAGTCTGACCAGCTAGATCAATCTTATGCCAATTACGTTCAATTTCTTCTTTTTTTAATTGAGTTGTTTTCTGCATTTTATTCTTCTCCGCTTTCAACCTGATCAACAAGCTCTAATCTAGCAATTGTCGCATCATCACCGCGTCTCTTTTTCACTTTAATTATTCTTGTATATCCGCCTGGTTTATTTTTAACCTTTTTACCAAAAAACTTTACAATATCATTAACTAACTTCTGGTCCTGAAAATAGCGATAAAGCCACCGACGTGAAGCTAGACTGCCGTCTTTAGCTCGCGTAATCATTTTTTCAATCCTTGGCTGGACTGCCTTAGCCTTAGGAAGGGTCGTCTTTATTTTGCCCTGATTGACAAAAAAACTTCTAGCCAAAATTTTATAAAGAGACTTGCGTTGAGCTGTATTCCGTCCAAGTTTTTTACCCTGCTTTCGGTGCTTCATTTTTTTTCCTCAAGCTTACGCTTTAAAATCCACGCCCATTTCATCCGTTACTTCCTTAAGAAGGTCAATAGACTTTTTACCGACGTTTCTTACTTCCTTGATATCCTCAGGGCTGGCTTCAGCTAAATCACTAACAGTTTTATATCCTGCCTTCTTTAAAGCATTGGATAACCTCAGCGGAATTTCTTCAATTTCCTCAATTAAGAGGTCGTAATTTTTATTTGAAGTTGGCGTCTTCTCCTTCTTTTTAAGTTCGCCCTTAGGATCAACTATCTGGCTGAAAACTTCACTCAGGATTTCAGCGGCTTTGTCTAAAGCAACTTTTGGCTCAATTGTCCCGTCTGTTTCAATTTCAATCTTCAGATGGTCAAGACTAGACTCTTCTCCACGTCGAGTCTCTTCAACTTCATAATTAACCTTGACTACCGGGGTAAAAACCGAATCAACGGCAATTACTCCGTGTTTTTCCGGATCGTGCTCTTCAGCAGCCTCATACCCTACTCCGGAAGCAACGTTAATCTCTAGGCTGAGATTAGCTTTATCATCTGCCAAAGTAGCAATAACTAAATCCGGATTGGCAATTTTTACTTTCGGCTGAAGGGTGATATCCCCAGCAGTAACTTCACCAGGGCCGTCTTTATTCAGCTCAACTTTGACCGGTTCTTCTCCTTGATAGTTAAACTTAATCCGCTTAACATTAAGCATTACTTCAACCAAGTCTTCCTTAACTCCCTTGAGAGTTGAAAAAACATGGCTCGCACCCTTGGCCTTAATCGTTACTGCGGCAGCTCCTGGGAACTCACCTAATAATGTCCTCCGTAAACTATTTCCAACTGTGTGTCCAAACCCAGCCGGCAGTGGAGAAACCGAATATTTTCCCTTATTACCTTTTTCCTCAACTTTTTCTACCGAAAATCTGATTTTATCAATCATTTTGCCTCCTTTTATAGTCCCGCAGCTGCGGGATTATCTTGAATAATACTCAATAATTAACGACTCATCAATATTCGTTACCATTTCCTCTCGTTCCGGTTGCCTTTTGACTTTACCAATAAATCCCTTTCTTTGCAACCATTGCGCTGTTTTTCCTTCTCTCTTTAACCATTCTTTAATCTTGGTCATTTCTTGAGCTTTCTCCCCTAATTGAATTTCATCATCAACTTGTACATCGTAAGAGGGAGCCGTTACTTTTTGCCCGTTAACTAGAACGTGCCCGTGATTTATTAATTGCCTGGCAGTTGATCTTGAAGGAACCAAACCCAATCTGTAAAGAACATTGTCTAATCTTTTTTCCAGATACCGAATGAATAACTCAGCGGTATTTCCCTCCTCTTGGTCCGCCTGATCAAGATAATTCTTCAGTTGTCTTTCATTTACTCCAAAAGTTCTCTTTAATTTTTGCTTTTCTCGAAGTTGCTGACCATACTCTGATAAACGTCTGCCTGAATACAAACCGTGGTCTCCAGGAGCAACCGCTCCTTTTTTTTCAATTGGGCATTTAGGAGAATGACACCGAGTCCCCTTGAGGAAAAGCTTTTCCCCTTCGCGTCGGCACTGGCGGCATTTCTTATCTTGTAGCATTTTATCCCTTCTTCTGTTTTGGCGGCCGCGGTCCATTATGGGGTAGCGGCGTGACATCTGATAACATTGTTACTTGAATTTGGGGTGTTCCTCTTAAAACACGTAAGGCAGCGTCCCGACCTGGACCAGGTCCTTTGATATAAACTCCTAATTTCCTTATACCAAGATTAGTAATTCTGCCAATTGCATCTTGAATTGTTGAAGTCGCGGCGTAAGGGGTTGACTTTCTTGTTCCCTTAAAGCCCATCCGCCCACAAGAAGTCCAGTCTAAAACCTTACCCTTCTGACTAGTAATTGTTGCTAAGGTATTATTAAAAGTTGCTTGAATGTATAATCGTCCTTGAGTTGTTTGTTCTGCCATCTTATTTTTCTCCTCCAGCCTTTCTTTGCTGTTCTTCTAATTTAGCCCAGTCTTCCTTCTTTAAAGCTCCAACCGTCTTGGCCGGGCCTTTAGCCGTCCTAGCGTTAGTTTGAGTTCTCTGACCGTGGGCCGGTAATCCAACAATGTGTCTAATTCCACGATAACTTCTAATTTTCTTTAATCGAGCAATATCATCCTTTACCGATTTGCGTAAATCCCCCTCCACCTGAAAATCCTCTAAAGCTTTAATAATTTGGCTTACTTCTTCTTTGGTTAAGTCTTTAACTCGTTTATCAGCCTCAATATCCGCTTTAGCTAAAAGGTCATCAACATTACTTCTCCCAATACCATAGATCGAGGTTAAACCATATTTAACTCTTTCTCCATCCGGTATATTCACACCAATTATTTTCATTTTTGTCTCTGTTTATGTTTCGGGTTTTCACAAATAACAAATTTCTTTCCCCGACGAAAAACAATCTTACATTTTGGACATAGTTTTTTTATACTAGCTCTTATTTTCATAATCTATAGGTAATTCGGCCTCTATCTTTATCGTAGGGGCCCATCTCTACTACAACCTCATCTCCTGGAACAACCCGAATATAATGCATTCGCATCTTCCCAGATAAATAAGCAATAATTTCTCGGTCGTCTTCCTTTAGCTTTACCCTGAACTTAGTATCAGGTAAGGCTTCGGTTACAACTCCCTCTAATTCCTTCTTTTCTTCTGCCATAATTTAAACATTTAATTGCCCCCTAAATAAGTAGGGGGTAATTATCTTTGCACCACTTTTGGTGACTAGAACAGTTTTCTCAAACAGTGAAGATATTTTACCATCCTTAGTTACAATTGTCCAGCCGTCACCAGCCGTTTTTATACCTGGCTTTCCTTTGGTGTAAATAACCTCAATTGCCAATCCCATTCCCAGTCTCAATTTCGAGGTTCTCTCCACCTTTCCAGTTAATACTCCTGGGATCATTGGGTCTTGATGCAGCTCTCGCCCAACACCGTGTCCGGTCAATCTTGGAATCACTCGGTAGCCGGCTTTACCAATTGTCTCTTCGATTGCTTGAGAAATATGGCCAACTCTATTCCCAGGCTTAACTTGGTCAATCGCCTTTTCCAACGCCTCCTCACCCACCCGAAGAAAATCTGCATTTCGAATTTCGGATTTCGAATTTGTGATTTCTTTTGTGTATGCCATATCCGAATGCCAACCCCGGTAATATAATCCCATATCCAAACTAACTATATCTCCCGACTTAACCTCTTTATCATCTGGGACACCATGAACAACGCCCTGATTAATATTAATGCACGTCGCCCAATCATATTTATCAACCATTTTAAAACCTGGCTTTCCCCCTTCTGCCCGAATATATTGATTAGCTAAATTCTCTACTTCTGATAATCTAACCCCCGGTCTAATTTCTTCAAGGGTCTTGGCGAAAGCTCGGCCCAATTTCTGGCCAGCTTGAATAAATTTTCTACTCATATCCGCTGGTTAATCTCTTTAATAATGTCCTGATGAATTGGCTCAATTGGCCTCTCTCCATCTATCCGAACCAGTTTATTTTTCCGTTGATAATAATCCAGTATCGGATTAATTGTTCGCAAATACTCATCAATCCTAGATTGAATTGCTTCCATTGTCTCGTCTTTCCGTTTTTGGTTATAAAAGCTCTTGCCTTTCTCCCAAGCCTTTTTTCTTCTGGCCATAATAACCTTCGGCTGAATATCAAGGTGAACAGCCAAGTCTAACTCAACCTTATTTTCAGACAAAAAATTAGCCAAAACTTCTGGTTGATCGGGTAATCGGGGGAACCCGTCGAGAACAAAGCCTTTCTCCATATACTTCAACAAAACAGGTTTAATCATTTTAAAAGTCAACGGCGTTGGCACCCATTCACCCTGCTGAACATATTCATCTGCCTTTTTACCAATTTCTGTCTTATCCTCAATGTGCTTTCTAAACAATGAACCAACTGAAATATGTTTCCAACCGAATTTTTCCTGAAGAAGTTTTGCCTGAGTACCCTTACCGCCTCCCGACGGTCCCAGAATGGTAATTCTCCCCACTTTCATTTAATTAAAAATTTTCGTACTCGTAAGTCTGAACTAGATTTTCAATCGATCTAGTCAGTTCGAGAACAACTGAAATAACAATCAATATCCCTGTTCCCCCAAGACTTAATGTCGAAATTTTCGTGAATCCCTGAGCAATTGACGGCAAAACTGCAATAAGTCCCAAAAATAAAGCCCCAAGAGCAGTTACCCGGTATAAATACCAGCGTAAACGAGCCTCTGTTGCCTTTCCCGGCCTAATTCCCGGTATAAAGGCCCCACTTTTTCTTAATTGTTCTGAAATTTCTTCCGGCTTAAAAACAACTGTCGTGTAGAAAAAGGTAAATACAACAACCATTAAAAAATAGGCTAAGTTATAAGTAGCCGTACCCGGTTGAAAAAATTGATTTAGACCATTGCCAAAATTTACTAAAAAAGGTGCCCCCAACTGCTGAGGCAAACTGGCTAAAGCCCGACCAACCATTGACGGCAGTAAAACCAAAGACAAAGCAAAAATTATCGGCATTACTCCTGCCGTATTAATCTTGATTGGCAAATAACTTTGACCTCCGCCTTGTCCACCCCGCCGGGCATAACGAATCGGCAGGCGTAAAGCAGCTTCTTCAATCATAATTACTCCGGCAATTAGTAGTAAGGCTAAGACCCCAAAAATTACCAAATTAAAAATTCGCTGTGAACCAACCACGGAAAAAGTCTGGGCGGCAGTTATTGGATATCGGGAAACAATTCCGGCAAAAATTAAGCTGGAAGTCCCGTTACCAATACCATATTCATTAATTAAATCTGACAAAAAAACCAAAACCATTGTTCCGGTCGTCATTATTACAATCATCGCCGCTAAATTTAAGGGGGACAATTGGGTAATTATTTGTTGATTTTGAAGAATAGCATACATTCCCATTGCCTGAACAACTGCTAAGGGAACAGCGGCAATTCGAGTATAAAGATTAATCTTGGCTTGGCCATACTCACCTTCCTTAGTCAATTCTTCCAACCGGGGTATGACCATGCTCAACAAATTGATCATTACTGAAGCAGTAATAAACGGGTTTAATCCTAGAGCCGCAATTGAAAAATTCGCTAAGGTCCCACCAGAAAAAATATCCAGCAAGGAAAGAAACTGATTTTGACCAAATAACTGTTGTAATTTAGTCGAATCAACCCCCGGTACAGGAATGTGAGAAATCAACCGGAAAAGGATAAAAATTAATACGGTAATGAGAATTTTTTTTCGGATTAATCCGATGCTTAAACTAGAAGCAAACAGCCTTACCTTTTCCAGGTATTTTTTCATTCCTTTATCTTACCACCCGCTTGATTAATTTTCTTTTCAGCCCCCTCAGAACAAGGCAGTTCCACAATAAGCTTTTTGGTCAATTTGCCTCGACCAAGAATTTTAATCCCTCTTTTGGCTTCTGTGGAAGTAATTAATCCTTTTTCTAAAAGAGTTTCCAGATTGACCTTATCCTTGTTCTTGAAATTCGATTCTAAACGATCAACATTAATTGCAATTAAACTTGGTGATCCTTTTTGCCGCCCCTTACCCGGCCAGAAAGGAAGTCTCTTCAACCAACCCTTTTTGATCTTTGTCCCACTAAAAGTTAAGGGCACATTGTATCTTGACTTTGTCCCTTTAACACCCCTAAAAGTAGTGTGGCCGCCCTTACCACTGCCGTAGCCTCGTCCCGGACGTTTTTGTTTCTTATCAGTAATTTTTGGTAAATTATGTAGCTTTATCATTTCTTTTTCTTTGTCTTCTTTTTAATAAAATCGTGCTTGTCTTGAATTTTTTTAATCTCCTTTAACGCTTCCCAGGTGGCATAAGCACTATTGGCTCGATTACCTGAACCAAATATTTTAGCAACTAAATCCTCGATTCCTGCAGCGTTAGCAATATCTCTTACTGGCCCGCCAGCAATTAAGCCAGTACCTTCTTTAGCCGGCTTTAACATAATTTTAGTTGATTTTTTCTTGATCTCAATTGGAAAAGGAATAGTCGTTTTTTCCAAGGGTATCTTAACCATTCTTTTTTTAGCCAACCTTACTGCCTTATGAATTGCTGTCCGAACATCCTTAGCCTTACCTAAGCCTAATCCAATCTTACCTTTCCCATCCCCAACTACTAGCAAAGCAGTAAAGCCAATTCGATTCCCTCCCTTAGTCTTTTTGGAAGTTCGCTTAATTTGAATTACCGACTGCGGTAATCTTTCTCGTTCTTCCCGCTGGTTTTGATTTTTCTTCTTTTTATCTTTATTCATAACTGCAACCCTCCTTGACGAGCACCTTCAGCTAAAGCTTTAACTCGACCATGATAAGCATAAGCTCCCCGGTCAAAAGCGACGCGTTTAATATCTTTTTTTAACGCTTTCTTAGCAATATCTTTGCCTAATTCTAAAGCCTGTTCTTTTTTGGTTCCCTTCTTACCTAATGTTTTGGTATTAGCACTAACCAAAGTCTTACCACTAGGCAAATCAACAATTTGTGCCCATAAATGTTTATTAGACCGATAAACCGTTAATTTCCGGCCTCGGCCCTGGGTCTTGATTCGCTCTCTCACTTTAGCTTTTTTTCGTTGTCTTGATTTTATATTTGTCATTTTATCCTCACAATTCTCCGCCGGCTCCACCAACTTTAGCAACCTTACCCGGCTTAAGCTTAATATGTTCATCTAAATACCTGATTCCCTTCCCATGGTAAATATTTGGCGGGCTAATTCTTCGAATTTTTGCTGCCGTATTTCCAACTAATTCCTTATTGGCTCCCTGAACAGTGACGACATTTTTGTCAATCTCAAAGCTTATTCCCTCCGGAGCTGAAAAATCAACCGGATGAGAATAACCCAATTTAAAAACTAATTTATCGCCTTGAAGCTGAACTCCATAACCAGTACCTTTAACTTCAAGTTTCTTAGTCCAACCATCAGTAACTCCAACAATCATGTTATGAATTAAATTTCTAATCGTCCCGTGAATTGACTTAATACGTTTACTGTCATTATCCCGACTAACTTTTAAAACGCCTTGATCCTCTTTAACCGTAATTCCATAAGGAATAGCTAACTCTAATTCCCCGCCAGGTCCGCCAACTGTAACCCGATTAGGCTTAATTGTAATCTTTACTGAATCTGGTATTGTAACTGGTTGTTTTCCTATTATTGACATATCTCTTTATTAATAAATCTTACAAATAATTTCTCCTCCCAAATTTTTTTGTTTAGCTTCTTTCCCAGTCATTACTCCTTTTGAGGTTGAGATTATTACACTTCCCAAGCCGCCTAAAATAACCGGAATTTTCTGAGCGGTTGTATACATTCGGCAACCAGGCTTAGACACTCTCTTTAGGTCCGTCAAAACCGGCCTTCCTTTTGGGTCATATCTAAGCGTTATTCTTAAAACCTTTCGTTTTTTATCGTTTTTTTCTACCTTAACATCTTCAATAAAACCCAAATCCACCAAAACCTTAATAACACTTTCCCGCATTTTAGACCAATCTGTTACAACTTCTGCCTTCTTGGCCATATAAGCGTTTTTAATCTGGCTTAATAAATCTGCAATTGTATCCATCCTTGTTTACCAACTTGCCTTCTTTACACCTGGTAACATTCCCTTATTGGCTAATTTCCTGAAACATAACCGGCACAAACCAAAAAAACGCATATAGCCCCTTGGTCGACCGCACAATTTGCAACGATTAGTATATCTGGTATCGTGTTTCAAATCCTTTTTTTCTCGAACTACTTTTGCCTTATCCGCCATCTTACTCCTCCTCCTTGGTTAACGGTAAGCCTAAACTTACTAACAATTCTTTTGCTTCTTCATTTGATTCTGTACTGGTAACAATAGTAATTTGCAAAGGTCTGGTTTTTTCAATTTTATCAACATTAATTTCTGGAAAAACACTTTGATCTTCAAGAGTAAAATTAAAATTACCAAAATCATCAAACTGTTCAGCTGACAAACCTCGAAAGTCCTTAACCCTCGGCAAAACAAGTCTAAAAACTCTTTCTAAAAAGTCGTACATTTTTTTCCCTCGTAAAGTCACTTTTAAACCAATTGGATCCCCCTGGGAAAGGGAGAAACTTGAAATTGCCCTTTTTGCCCGACAAATTCTAGGCTTCTGGCCGGTAAGCTTAGCCAAATCCACCATTGGCTCCTCAATTGCCCCCTTATTTTCTTTTGCGTCAGTAACCCTCATATTAATGATTACCTTTTCCACTTGAGGAACTGCCAAAGAGTTATTAACTCCCAGCTTTTCCTTTAATTTCGGTTTAATCTCGTCTTGAAATTGTTTATTTAACATCTTATTACTTAGTGCTCAGTACGGTCTCGCACTTCCGACATATTCTATATTTCTCTCCCTTTTTGTCAACCTGATAACCAATTCTAGTTGGCTGACCACAAGAAGGACAAATCACCATAACCTTACTTGCATGAAGGGGGCGTTCAACCTTGATTATACCACCTTTTTGGTCTTTTCCTCTAGGTTTAACGTGTTTTTTGGCAATATTAATTCCATCAACAATAATCTTGTTATCCTTAGGAAGAACTTTTTTAACCTTACCTTCCCGTCCTCGGTCCTTGCCTTGCATAATTTTTACTAAATCGCCTCTTTTTATCTTCATAGTACCTCCCTTGCCATGGCAGCAACTGCTCCAAAGCCTTTTTGCTTAACCTCCCGAGCAACTGGTCCGAACAACCTGGTTGCTTTCGGGCGGCCGTCATTATCAATAATCACTGCCGCATTATCATCAAATCGAATGTAAGACCCATCGGGGCGCCCAATTTCTTTATTTGTCCGAACAATAACTGCCCGAACTTTTTCACCTTTTTTAGCAGCAGAATTTGGCATTGCTTTAATCACTGAAGCAACAACAACGTCTCCCACCTTAGCAGCATCTTGACGAACATTCCCAATAACACGCATAACCCGAATTTTCTTGGCACCTAAATTTCCTGCTGGTTTTAAAATTGTTCTCAATTGAATCATTTTATCTTTGTAACTTTAAATCTTTTTAATTTACTCAGCGGTCTAGTTTCTACCACCTCAACCACATCGCCTTCCTTGGCTCCTTTTTCATCATGAGCATAAATTTTGGTTCTTTTTTCAACCACCTTTTTATACTGTGGATGCGGCTTGCGGTGCTTAATTTCAACCACAACTGTTTTTTCCATTTTGTCTGAAATTACCTGCCCGGTAAACGTTTTACTCATCTTTTCCCTTCTGCTCGGCAGAAGCCTCCTTTTGACTAATCAATGTTTTGATAACAGCAATTTTATTTCTCAATTCCGCCGGATAACGAACATTTTCCAGTTGTCCCTTGTTCATCTTAATTCTTGCTTCAACTAACTCCTTTTGCACTTCCACCAAATCCGCTTGTAATTCTTTAACTTTTTTCTGGTTCAACTTATTTTTATCTTCTTGTTTCATTTTTTCCGAATAACCTTAACTTTAACTGGCAACTTATGACTCGCCCGACGCAGTGCTTCCTTGGCCGTTTCTTCATCAACACCTTCCAATTCAAAAATAATCCGGCCAGGTCTAACCGGAGCCGCCCAATGATCAAGTTCTCCCTTACCTGCTCCCATCGGTGCTCCCGGGCCCTTTTTGGTCACTGGTTTATCAGGAAAAGCTCTAATCCAAATTTTTGCCTTTCTCTTAGTGTAATGAGTCATTGCTTTTCGAGCGGCTTCCAATTGAGAAGCACTTATCCATCCTCTTCCCATACTCTTTAAGCCATATTCACCAAAGGCCAACCTTGATCCAGCAACTTTCTTGCCTTTAAGGTTACCTCGAAACTGACGATGGTATTTAGTTTTCTTTGGCTCTAACATTATTCTTCAATTCCACGGTTAATATAAACTTTAACACCAACGTAACCAGATTTGGTTAAGGCCGGCTCTTGATAATAGTCAATATTCGCCCGGAGAGTACTTAAAGGGACCTTACCCCAATCAAACTTTTCTACTCGGGATACTTCAATTCCACCGATTCTTCCAGCTAAAACAACCCTTGCACCTTCTGCCCCAGCTCTTTGAACAGCCTCAATTGCCTTATTTACTGTCTGTCGATAATGCCGGCCTCGTTCTAAACCCCGAGCAATTCTTTCTGCAACCAATTTAGCTGATAGCTCCGCATTTTTAACTTCATCAACCTCAATCTCAATATTTTTCTCTGGATCTGGCACATCAACAAGCTTAACCAACCCATCCTTAATTTCTTTCAATCCACTGCCACCACGGCCAATAACTACCCCCGGACGGCTGGCTTGAATAACAATCTTGATTTTATTCTTCAGCCGTAAAATTTTAGAGGCAACTAATCCAGCATACCTTAGTTTTCCTTCTAGGAACTCCCGAATTCGATGGTCTTCCAAAGCAAACTTTTGATATTCTTCCTTTTCAGCAAACCATCTAGACTTCCATTCAAATGGACTTTCTTCAATTTCTAACCGGTAAGCAACTGGGTTAACCTTTTGTCCCATTTTACTTTTCCTTAACTTTAACTACTAAATGCGTTCTTGGCTTGCGAATTATTCCATATCGAAACATCCGCTTGGATTTATCCCGCCTTTTTAGGGCCGAACCTTCGTTAACTAAAATCTCTTCAAAAACTAAATTATCTTTATCTAAATCAAAATTATGCTCGGCATCAGCTAAAGCAGTCTTAATCGCCTTAACCAAAAATCTGGCTCCTTTTTTATTGGAAAAAGACAACTGCTTAACTGCTTGCTCCGGCGATAATTTTTTAGCCGCCTCAACAACCAATCTAAGTTTCCTTGGCGAAATTGGTAAAAATTTCGCTTCGGTCTTAACAATAGTCTTTTCGTTTTTATTATCTTTTTTATTTGCCATTTTGAATATTAGAAAATTCTAAAATTGTAAATTTTCTTATGTCTTCTTAATAATCCTCTTAACTACCCGCCCATGACCTCTAAACGTTCTTGTTTTTGAAAACTCGCCTAAGCGATGACCAACCATTTCTTCAGTTATAAAAACTTCTTGAAATTCTTTTCCATTGTGAACCAAAAAGGTGTAACCAACAAATTCCGGTGGAACCTGGCTATCCCGAGCCCAAGTCTTAATTGGATCTTTCTTTCCAGCCTTTTTCTGGCCTTCAACTTTTTTCAATAATTTTTGGTCAATATACGGTCCTTTTTTTGAACTTCTCATTTACTTTCTCCTTTTAACAATATATTTATCGGAATATTTTTTCCTCTTTCTTGTCCTCTTTCCCATTGCCTTCTTTCCCCAAGGCGTCTTTGGTGCCTTACCAATGTTGCTGACATTTCCACCACCGTGAGGATGGGAACTCGGCGCTTGGGCTAAACCTCGAACGCTTGGTCGAAAACCTCTTCTACGCCTGTCGCCGGCCTTAGTAAACTTCTTATAAATATGATCAACATTGCCAACCTGACCGACTGTCGCCCAAGAATCTAGGTGAAAAAGTCTTATTTCACCTGAGGGCAGTTCAATTTTAGCCATATTTCCTTTTTTACTTTTCACCAATGCCGCCGTCCCAGCTCCTCGAACTACTTGCCCACCCTTTCCTGGCTTAATTTCCAGGTTATGAACTTCCACTCCTGTCGGGACCGCCCCTAAGGGTAAAGCGTTCCCAGGTTTAATCGGTGCTTTTTTAGATGAAATAACCTCATCACCGACTTCCAATCCTGCCGGGGCTAGAATGTAACGTTTATCTCCATCAGCATAAACGATCAAGGCAATATTGGCTCCACGATTTGGATCATAATCAATACTATCAACCTTACCGGGAACATCTATTTTATCACGTTTCCAATCAATTTTACGAACAAATCGCTTGTGTTCCCCACCACGGCCGCGAATACTAATCTGACCACTGGAATCCCGACCTCCAGTTTTCTTTCTAATTTTGGTTAGTTTCTTTATCCTTTTTTTTGCCATTTTACTCACCTAATTTAGCAATTTCTATCTCCTTACCCTCTTCTAACTGAACAAAAGCTTTCTTCTTGTTTTTACATCGAGTTGTTCTTACTGACACCGGCTCAACATCAAAAATTTCCTTAACCGCCTCTTTAATTTGACTTTTAGTTGCCTTAATATCAACCCAAAATAAATAACAATTATTTTCTTGGCTGTTCATTGCTTTCTCAGTCAAAACCGGTTGTTTAATAACCTGATTTAAATTCATTTTTTAATCAACCTTGTCTCTAATTCTTTTAATGATTCTGTCGTAAAAATCAGCCAATCAAAATTTAAAACCTGGTAAGAATTTAATTGACTAGACGAAGTAATTTGCAAATTGGGAAGGTTTCGAAAGGCTCGCCGAGCTGCTTCTAAGCCCTGCGGAAGGACCAAAAGATACTTATGATCATAACTATAATTGTCTTTGAACCACATTTGAAGGCTTTCCTGAGCAGACTTCGTTTTTCTTAACCGTTTAATTCCCTTAACTATCTTAATTCTTCCTTCATTCTGCTGAGCAGAAAGAGCAGAAATTAAAGCCGCCGTTTTAACCTTTTTGGGCAGTTTCTTTTTATAGCCCTGGTTACCCTTTGGACCGTGGGCTCGACCTCCACCGACAAAAATTGGAGCATATCTGTCTCCATGTCTAGCCTGTCCAGTCCCTTTTTGCGGCCATATTTTCTTCCTTGAACCAGACACTTCACCCCGGGTCTTTACCTTCGGGTATGCCTTTCTTTGATTACTCAAATATACCCTTACTGCTTGAGCAATCAAGGGAGGATTAACCTCTGCTCCAAAAATAACTGCTGGCAAAGCCATTTCGCTGACTTTTTCTCCAGCTTTGTCTAAAACAGATACTTTACCTGCCGCTTTAGCCATTTTTAACTATCTGCAGCCAGCCGTTTTTAGGTCCAGGCAAACCGCCTTTAATCAATAATTCATTTTTCTTGGAATCAATCTTAAAAATGGTTAGGTTTTGAAGAGTAACTCGAGCATTACCGTAATGACCAGGCATTTTTTTACCCTTAATTACCCGGCCAGGAGTCTGGGCGCCAATCGAACCTGGAGATCGCCAACGCTGTTTCTGACCGTGGGTTCGAGGCTGAGTTCGAAAATTCCAGCGCTTAACTACTCCGGTAAAACCTCTTCCCTTGCTCTTACCAATAACATCGACTTTAATTCCTTCCTCAAGAACATCGGCAACCTTAACTTGACTGCCAATCTTTGGAGATTTCTCATTATCCCAGTTAAACTCCCTAATAATTGCCGGCGGAATTTTCATCTTTGCCTGCTTCATTTTTCCTTGAAGCGGCTTGTTCGCCTTTTTCTTTTCCCCAGCCGCTAATTGTACCCGCTTACCGTCGTTGTCAATTACGCCAATAACAGTACAAGGCTTTGCCATACAACGAGTAACCGGAATTAGCTTCCCGTTCTCATCGTACTTTTGGGTCATATCCTGCTTTTTTATCAAAAATCCGTTCAACATAATAAAAAATTAGGGCCGCAGCCCTAAATTATAGTCGGGCCTTAGGCCCATCCGCCTCTGGCGGAAACTAGTAATTAGTAATCAGTAATTTAATGCATATATTCTTGTACGGCTTTAAGCATTAAGCCTTGAGCTCCTTACTTCATCTTAATCGAAACTTCAACACCTGCTGGCAAATCTAAATGCTGCAAACTATCCATTGTTCGAACACTTGCATCCTCAATGTCAATCAAGCGCTTATGGGTCAAAATCTCATAATGCTCCTGGGCATCCTTATCCCCATGCGGGCTGACAGTAACAACAAAAAGCTTCCTGTCTGTCGGCAAGGGCATTGGTCCTTTTACCCGAGCACCGGTGGTTACAGCAGATTCTACAATTTTACCTGCTGCCTCATCTACAATTCGATGATCCCATGCTTTCAACTTTACCCGAATTCTACTTACTGCTTGTGCCATCGGTTTATCTAATTAAATTTTCAAAGTTTTTACTTGAGAATTTTGGTTACTACACCTGCGCCAACTGTCTTGCCACCCTCTCGAATAGCAAACTTTGACCCTTCCTCAAGCGCTACCTTCTTAATGAGTTTGATTTCTACCTCGGTGTTATCACCAGGCATAACCATTTCAACTCCTTCCGGTAAATTTAGTTCACCGGTAACGTCGGTAGTTTGGATATAAATTTGTGGTCTATATCCAGTGAAAAATGGAGTATGACGTCCACCTTCCTCTTTCTTCAGGACATAAATTTCTGCCTGAAATTCCTTGTGAGGGGTAATTGACCCTGGCTTAGCCAAAACCATTCCCCGCTCAACATCCTTCTTTTCGATTCCTCGAATAAGAATACCGGCGTTGTCTCCAGCTTGACCTTCTTCAAGCTGTTTGTGGAACATTTCAATTCCGGTAACAACTGTTTCTTGAGTATCACCCAAGCCAACAATTTCTACCTTATCATTAAGAGAAATTTTACCTCTCTCAATTCTACCGGTAACAACTGTTCCTCGACCTTTGATTGAGAAAACATCCTCAATCGGCAGCAAGAACGGCTTATCCAATTCTCTTTCCGGAGTTGGAATGTATTCATCAACCGCCTTGAGCAAGTCCTTAATCGACTTAACGGCCTCTTCGTCACCTTCCAAAGCCTTCAAAGCTGAGCCAGCGACAATAGGAACGTTTTCCCCGTCAAATTCGTACTTGTCAAGCAATTCTCGGACTTCCATTTCAACCAAGTCCAAAAATTCCTTATCCTCAACGAGGTCAGTTTTATTCAAATAAACAACTATTGCCGGAACATTAACTTGCTTTGCCAGCAAGACATGTTCTCTGGTTTGCGGCATTGGGCCGTCCGGCGCAGACACTACTAAAATTGCTCCGTCCATTTGAGCTGCACCAGTAATCATGTTCTTAATGTAGTCAGCATGACCTGGACAATCAATATGAGCGTAATGGCGGTTGTCAGTTTCATACTCTTGGTGTGAAACTGCAACGGTCAAAATCTTATTTGAATCCCGTTCAACACCACCCTTGGCAATTTCTTCATAAGGCACGTATTCGGCCTTATCTTCTTCTGCCAAAACCTTAGTAATAGCTGCGGTAAGACTGGTCTTACCGTGGTCAATGTGACCAATTGTTCCCACATTTACGTGGGGCTTTCCTCGTTCGAATTTTTTGTCGTCTGCCATTTTTAAAATTCCTCCTAAATTAAACTTTTATAACAATTAAATGCCTATCTGCAATTCTTTTAGATTTTAACATTAAGTAGCACTATTTGCAACAATTTCCTCTTGTATATTTTGAGGTACTTGCTCATAGTGTGACGGCTCCATGTAAAAAGAGCCTCGACCTTGAGTTAAGCTTCGAATAATTGTCGCATAACCTCTAGCTTCAGCCAAAGGCACCAAGGCGTTTATCGTCTTAACCTTTCCCCGAGTTTCTGTACCTAGAATTTTTGCCCTCCTAGCTGAAAGATCACCAATAACTTGGCCTAAAAATTCATCCGGGGCATTAACCTCTAACTTCATAATTGGCTCTAACAAAACCGGCTTAGCCATTTTAGCAGCTCGTTGGGCAGCCATCGACCCGGCAATTTTAAAAGCCATATCTGAAGAGTCAACTTCATGGTAACTTCCATCATAAACAACCGCCTTAACATCAATTAAAGGATATCCAGCAACAACACCCTTCTCCATTGCTTCAACTACACCCTTCTCAATCGCTGGAATAAAATTATCCGGAATTGATGCTCCCTTGATTTCTGAATCAAACTCAAATCCCTCACCTCGTTCCCGTGGTTCAAGCCGCAAATAACAATGCCCGTATTGTCCACGACCACCACTTTGCCGAATATATTGGCCCTCTGCCTCAGCTGTATTGGTTATCGCTTCCCGATAAGCAATCTGGGGCTTACCTACCTTAACATTAACACCAAATTCCCGCTTCATTCGGTCAACCAAAATTTCCAAGTGCAGTTCGCCCATACCGGAAATAATTGTCTGGCCAGTATCATGATCAACTTTGGTTTGAAAAGTCGGATCTTCTTCCATAAACTTATTCAAAGCAGCACTTAATTTTTCCTGGTCAGCCTTAGTTTCCGGCTCAATCGCTAAAGAAATGACCGGATCAGTAAATTCAATATTTTCGTAAACTATTGGTCGGGCCGGATCACACAAAGTATCCCCGGTAACCGAATCCTTCAACCCAATAGCTGCAACAATTTCTCCAGCAAAGCCTTGATCAATTCCCTCACGCTTGTCAGCGTGCATTAATAACAACCGACCAACTCGCTCGGTCCTGTTCTGGGAAGCGTTAAACACCTTGGAAGAACTTTCTAAACTACCAGAGTAAATCCGCAAATAGGCTAGCTTACCAACATGCGGGTCGGTTTGAATCTTAAACAGCAGAGCTGAAAAAGGGTCCTTCTTTCCCGGCTTTCTTTCTTCTTTTTTATCTGTCTTCGGGTTAGTCCCTTCTGCTGGCGGTAAATCCAATGGTGAAGGAAGATAATCAACAATCGCATTTAAAATTAACTGTACACTAACCGTGCGACTGTCAGCTCCCATAATCGGGAAAAATTCATTTTTAATAACTCCCTTACGAATTGCTTTCTTTAATTCCTCTTCGCCAACCTCTTCTCCTTCTAAAAACTTTTCCAAAATTGGCTCATCGACTTCTGCTACCGCTTCAACCAACCGCTCACGATACTTTTTTGCCTTTTCCATAAATTCTTCTGGAATTTCAATCTCAGTCAATTCATTGTCCTCAACATCTTCATATTCATAAGCCTTCATTGCAATTAAATCAATTGCTCCCCGCAAATCATGGCCAAGACCTAATGGAAGTTGAATTGGAGAAGCATTAGCCCCTAACCTTTCCCGAATACTTTCTACTGAACCTTCAAAATCAGCCCCAACTAAATTCAACTTATTAAAAACACAAATTCTGGGAACGTCATACTTGCCGGCCTGATGCCAGACTGTTTCCGACTGAGCTTCAACTCCGGTTCGACCATCAAAAACCATTACTGCTCCGTCCAAAACCCGCAAAGACCGTTCAACCTCAGCGGTAAAATCAATGTGACCAGGAGTATCAATAATGTTAATTCGATGGTCCTGCCAGAAAGTAGTTACTGCCGCCGAAACAATCGTAATTCCTCGTTCCCGCTCTTGATCCATCCAGTCGGTTACCGTTGATCCTTCATCAACAGACCCCAACTTATAAGTCCTGCCGGTTTCAAACAACATCCGTTCAGTAGTTGTCGTCTTGCCAGCATTAACGTGAGCAATAATTCCAATGTTCCTGATTAACTCCATCGGAACATCACGGTTTTCAGTTACTTGAATAGGTTGTGCCATTGTTATTAACAAAAATACCCCCGCCTATCAAAGTCTACCTTAAATATCGACTTTTCGGCGGGAAATCACCCTTACGAGCAATGTAGTCATTATAATATCACACCAACAATTAAGAAGCAAACCTCCCCCTCCCTGCAAATCTCCCCTTTTATTAAACGACGATCGTCCGTTAAGAAAAGTGATTGGTGATTAATTTATTAAGCGCTTTAACTTTCGAAAATAATTCCTGACGAATATCTTTCCGCTCAAATAAATTACCCGGCACACCCCGATCTTCTAATATTAATCCTGGGAACTCTAAGATTAGTTGTCTGGCTTGGCCCATATCTTTGTTTTTTAAAACGAAATCCGCCTTGCTGACAAACTTAATAAATTTTGCTTCTAATTCATGCGGCTTAAAAAGCCTATTAATTACCTCTTCATCTCTATCTCCGAACAAACTCTCAGCCCGAAATGCAAATAAATAAGTCTGCTCTTTTTCAAATAATCGCTGAACTTGTCTTTTAACATTGTTAATTGTTACCCAAACTGATCTCTGCCATTGGACAAAACCCAAATGCTTTAAATAATTTCTAATCTCACGCCTTCTATTTCGTTTTTCCTCTGGAATATCAAAAATAACAACTGTCCAAAATCCATCCCATTTTTGAGGTGATGCAAAAAACCGAAATTTTAAATTAAAATAGTCTTGCCACCAATTTGAAGTTAAATTAACACTAATTTGTTCATCTTTCTCCCGCAAAACATCAAATTTTCTTAAGTTATAAAATGAGCTAACCTCATGGGCTTTCTTTTTTATGATTTTTTCCAGATAATCTCGAAAATTTTCAAAAGGATAACTTTGCAGGGGCTTCCTGCCAGGCAAACGAGCATAATCATAACCAAAGGCAACATAATCAACACAGAGTAGAAAACCGAGGGCAATAACATCCTTAAATGAAACGGACGAAAAGAACCGAGATAATTTCGTACTTTCAGCCACTTAATTTAATAATACCAGAAAGATCTATCTTCCATCTCCCCTTTTCTTAAACGACGATCGTTCATTAAGAAAAAATATTATTGGGATTTGAAAAGGTTTATCCAATTTAACAAACTAATTTCTGAGGGTTTGGCGTTTATTGAAACACCTAGCCCTTGGGTGATTTTGTTTAATCTATCAGCTGAATAATAGCCTGACAAATTTTGTTTTAACCGTCTCCCCCCGCCAAAGCCTTGCCTAACAAATTGTTTATATTTATTTTTGTCCTTATCGTAAATCAAGGAATGCTTTCGCTGATCTACCCTAAATAATACTGCCTCAACTTGAGTAGCAGGCCTAAAGTCACTTGATTTAAAGTGGTGGATGATTAAAAACTTAAACCAAGGCCCGTGAATAGCTGAAAACTGGGTACTCTTTTTAGCTCCACCCCATCGGAGAGCCGACCTTTTTCGAACGACAACGCACATTACAACTTTCCTTGAACAGCAAACGGGAAATTGCTAAATACTTTATATTGAGATTTAGGCAAAGGATACTTCAAAGCATCAAGATTAAATAAAACAACGTTGTCCGGAACTTTATCCAATAAATTTTTGGTTAACTGCCTATCTTTTTCAATTGCAATAACCTGCCTGACTTTATCAGCTAATTTTAAAGTTATAATCCCCTGACCAGGACCGACCTCAATTACCGTATCCTTTTTTCCAATAGAAGACTTCTCAACCAGCTTTTCTACTAACTGGCGATTGTGAAGAAAATTTTGCGATAGGTGCCGCCTTGCTTTGTACACAGCGACCACCCCAAACAAATGTAATCATAATCACGATTATTGTAACATAAATGGGAAAAAGTTAAAACTATTTTACCAGCGGAGGTGGGAAAAGGCTTTATTAGCTTCAGCGGCACGTTCTACTTGTTCTTTCTTAGCATAAGCACCGCCCGTTTGATTAAAAGCATCAATAATTTCGGCAGCTAATTTTTCACCATAAGTATGATATTGAGAATTTGGTCGATCTCGAGCAGAAGTAATTATCCACCGAATTGCCAAAGAATCTTTGCGGGGACCACGAACCGGCATCGGAACTTGGTAAGCCGCACCACCAACTCGACGTGACCGAACTTCCTTGTCCGGCCGGATATTATTCAATGCCTGCCGAAAAATAGTCATTGGCTCGGTTTTTTCTTGCTTCTTAATTAATTCAAAAGCTTTATAAACCTGTTTACGGGCAGCCGTTTTCTTCCCATCCTTCATTGCCCGATTAATCAGCTTCGTCACCAGACGACTGTTGTAAACTGGATCTTTCTTTACCTCTCGTGGTTTTACCGCTCCTTTTCTGGGCATGTTAAGCTTCCTCCTCAACTGAAGTTTCTAATTCTTCGCCGCCAGTATCACCAGTAACACCACTCTTTGGCGTTCCATATTTACTTCGGCTGGTTTGCCGACCAACTACGCCAGAAGAATCGGCGACTCCTCGAACAACGTGATATTTAATACCCGGTAGGTCCCGTACTCGACCACCGCGGATCAAAACAATAGCGTGCTCAGCTAAATTATGACCTTCACCCGGAATATAGGCAGTAACTTCACGCTGATTAGACAGTCTTACCTTGGCTACTTTCCGCAAAGCCGAGTGCGGTTTCTTCGGCGGCATAGTTTTAACCTGAGTAACAACCCCCCTCTTCTGAGGCGACTGAACCTTAATCAACCGCCCTTTAAGGTTGTTTAACTTCCCGTGCAAAGCCGGGCTTTTTGATTTTTTCTTTGGTTGTTTTCGGCCCTTCCGGACCAATTGATTAATTGTTGGCATAATTTAATACCTTCGTGCTTCGTATTTTAACATATTATTATTCTAGCTTCGCTCTTTCTGGAGTAATCGGAATCTTTCTTCCGACAATAACGTTCTCCTTAAGACCAATCATCGGATCAACCTTACCTAGAATTGAGGCTTCAGTTAAAACATTAGTTGTATGCTGGAAAGAAGCAGCTGACAACCAAGAATAAGTGTTCAACGCTGCCTTAATTAGTCCCAAAATTACCCGTTTACCCTTAGCCGGTTTCTTTCCCTCATCCTTAAGTTCCTGATTAATTTCCTGATAAATCGGTTGTTCAACATATTCGCCGATCAAGAAATCAGAATCCCCCGGACGAGTGATCTTAACCCGACTGCTCATCTCCCGAATTAATGTTTCAAAATGCTTATCGTGAATAGTAATTCCCTGTGATTCATATACTCTTTGAACTTCTCTAAGTAAAAGAAGCTGAGCATCTCTTAAGCCGCAAACTTCTAAAACCTGTTCTATATCCATTGACCCAGATGCTAATTGCGTTCCTTTTTCAACTGTTTCTCCATTCTTGACCATTAGGGTCGAAGTTAGCGGAACTCGATAAGAAACACTCTTTTTCTTCTTGCCCTTGCCGCCGACCAAACTAATCTGGTAGCCCTGCTCTGTTTCTGAAACCTTAATCTTACCGTCAATTTCGGCAATCGGAGCCAAGTTTTTCGGCGTTCTAACCTCAAGTAATTCTTCTACCCTAGGCAAACCCTGAGTAACGTCTTTACCAACAACTCCACCAGCATGCTTCGTTCTCATTGTTAACTGCGTTCCCGGTTCACCAATTGACTGAGCAGCGACAACACCAACCGGTGTACCAATATCTACTGCTTTCTTATTAGACATATCCCAACCGTAGCAGGTAGAACAAACTCCATACCTTGTCCGGCAGTAAAGCGGTGACCGAACAGCCGCCTCTTTGACTTCTTTATCAGCAATTAATTGCGCATCTTCCTCACTGACCAAATGCCCCTTCTTAAATAAAGTCTTCCCAGTTTCCGGGTCAACAACCTTGTCTGCCAAATGTCGGCCAAGGATTCTTTTTGCAAAAGATTTTTGCCTCTCTCCACTATTTTTGATAACTAGTTTTCTAGTTGTTCCACAATCTTCCTCTCTTACCAAACTGCTGTGAGCTACGTCAACCAACCGACGAGTTAAATATCCAGCATCAGCGGTCTTCAGTGCCGTATCAGTTAATCCCTTTCGGGAACCTCTGGCTCCGGTAACATATTCAAAAACAGACAAACCCTCCCTAAAGTTAGATTTAGTCGGCAAAGGAACAATCCGGCCCATCGGGTCAACAACCAATCCCCGCATTCCAGAAACCTGCTTAATTTGGTCTCGGGATACTCGGCTGATACCAGCGTCACTAATCATTTTTATAGGATCATCAGACTCGAATCTATCCCAAGTTAAATCAGCAATATTTTCAGTTGTTTCAATCCACATATTTTGGGTTAACTCATCACGTTCACTTTGAGTTATTAAACCTTCACGGTAATTTTCTTCAATCCCACTTGCTCTTTGGTTAGCTTTCTTAATAATCTTGTCCTTATCCGGCAAAAGCTTACAATCAAAAATTGACGGGGAAATGCCAGAATAAGTAGCCCCATAAAATCCTAAATCCTTAAGTCCGTCAATTAAATTAACAACCACTTCAGAATCAAAATTTTTGTAAGCTGTATTGATTAAATTTTTAATTTGACCAGACTCGACTGCTTCGTTAATGAAACCCATTTCCTCCGGAATAAGCTGATTAAACATCAACCGACCAATTGTCGTCAAAACTAACTCTTTACCCAACTTAATCCCAATCAGCTCCCGCATTTCTACCTTTCGCTGACGCCAGGCCATCATTGCTTCTTCCTGATCAGCAAACAGGTGAACTTCCTTGAGCGCTTTTTCCTTATCTTCAAATAACTCTTTTTCTTCTTGACGCAGAGAGGTAATGAAATAACAGCCAACAACCATTTCCTTAGTCGGGACATTAATTGGCCGTCCACTTGCTGGTTTAAGCAAGTTATTACCCGGCATCATTTTTTCCATTGCTTCCTTTTGAGCTTTCTTGGACAAAGGCAAATGAACACCCATTTCGTCACCATCAAAGTCAGCATTAAAACCGGAACAAATACAAGCTGGAATTCTAATCGCTAATCCGTCAACCAAAGTTGGTTTAAAAGCCTGAATCGACAACTTATGAAGCGTCGGTGCCCGGTTAAGCAAAACAACTTTATTTTTAACAACTTCTTCTAAAATGTCATATACTTCCGGTGGTTTATGGTCAAGCAGGTTCTTGGCACTGCGTACATTCGGGGCTAATCCTCTTAAAATCATTTCCCGTAGAATAAACGGTCGGAACAATTCCAAAGCCATTTCCCGAGGCAGACCACATTCATTCAGCTTTAATTTTGGTCCAGATACAATTACGCTTCGACCAGAATAGTCTACCCGCTTACCCAACAAATTACGTCGGAATCGGCCTTTTTTGCCCTTAAGTAAATCTGATAATGATCTCGGCGGCCGCTTGGAATAACGCTGACGTCTACTCTTAGTAGCGTCAATGAGCATATCAACTGACTCCTGAAGCATCCGCTTTTCATTACGCAAAATAATTTCCGGGGCTCCTAACTCCATCAATCTCTTTAATCGATTATTTCGGTTAATAACTCGTCGATAAAGATCATTTAAGTCGCTAGTAGCAAATCGGCCTCCAGTTAACTGGACCATCGGCCGTAATTCCGGCGGAATAACTGGTAATGACCGCAAAATCATCCAGGCGGGTTCAATATCAGCCTTAATCATCCCGTTAATAACTCGAATCCTTCTCATTAATTTCTTCTTTTTCTGCTTACTTCGAGTTTCTTGAAGCTGTTGACGTAAATCTCTAATTGTACTGGTTAAGGAAATATCCTTAAGGACCTTAAGAATTGCCTCCGCCCCAACCTCAACTTCAAAAAAATCATCGGCACCAAATTCTTGTAAATGGTGAAGCTCGGACTCAGTTAAAACTGACAAAACATCAATCGACTCCGCCTTATCAATCAAATCCTTCTTTAGTTCATCCAGCTTGTCGTGTTCAACCGCTTCCTTATTCTTTAACCGCTGTTTCTTTTGTCTAAATTTAACAGTTAATTCCTCTTTAGCAATGGCTAACTGGTCATTATCCTTAATTTCCTTCTTCAACCGAGCTTCTTCGTTTTTCTTTGACTCCTGAAGCTTCTTCATTTTTTCCTCAACTTGTTTAGAAATTGCTTCCTTCTTCGCCTCTACCCCATCTTCAATTTTTGCCGGTGCTCCTCGCTGAACTCGACCGTCAGTCCCCAAAACCATGTACCGGGCAAAATAAATTACACCTTCTAAATCCTTCCGGGAAATATTCAATAAGTAAGCCAAAGGTGAAAAAGTATTTTTCCAGTACCAAAGATGAACAATTGGAGCAGCCAAAGTAATATGTCCCATTCTTTCTCTTCTTACTCGAGAATGAGTTACTTCAACTCCACACTTGTCACACACAACACCCTTATATCTCCTCTTCTTATACTTACCGCAGTAACATTGATAGTTCTTTGTTGGACCAAAAATCTTTTCGCAAAAAAGTCCATTTTTCTCCGGCCGCCAAGTACGATAATTAATTGTTTCCGGCTCAGTTACTTCCCCATGTGACCAGTCCTGAATCTCCTTAGGAGAAGCCAACTTAATCCTCAAGCCGTTAAATTCAGCTAAATCTCCAAAATCCTCAATAGACATATCTCGTTTTGTTTTTTTGTCGTCTGCCATTAGTCTTCCTTAACTGGATTAACCTTTAATCCTAGACCGGCTAATTCTTTAACCATAACCTTGAACGATTCCGGAATTCCTGGGTCTGGAATATCCCGCCCCTTGATCATTGATTGAAAAGCCTGACCTCGGCCGGTAATATCGTCGGACTTAATCGTTAACATTTCTTGTAATCCTTGTGAGGCTTTATGTGCTTCTAAAGCCCAAACTTCCATTTCTCCTAAACGCTGACCACCCATCCGAGCCTTTCCACCTAAAGGCTGTTGGGTAACCAAAGAGTAAGGACCAGTTGATCGGGCATGGACTTTATCCTGCACCATGTGAATAAGCTTCATGATGTAACCAACCCCGACTACTGACTTTTGAGCATAAGGTCGACCGGTCTTGCCATTAAATAACTGGGCCTTGCCATCAACCGGCAGTTCTGCTTCCTTTAATAATTCCACCATTTCATTTTCTGACAATGCCTCAAACACTGGTAATGCGTATTTTTTACCCAACTTCTTTCCCGCCCAACCCAAGTGGGTTTCCATAATTTGGCCTAAGTTCATTCGGGCAATAACCGATAACGGAGAAATAACAATATCCACCGGAGTGCCATCTTCCAAGTAAGGCATATCCTGGGAAGGAACTATCTTGGAAATTACTCCTTTATTCCCATGCCTTCCAGCTAATTTGTCGCCAACCTTGGCTTTGCGCAGTTGTGCAACTGAAACCTTAATAACCTTATTTATTCCCGGATCAAGCTCATCGCCCTCATCACGGTCAAGAACATTGACATCAATAACTGTTCCCCCTTCGCCGTGAGGAATTCTTAAGCTGGTATCTTTAACATCCTTGGCTTTTTCACCGAAAATAGCCCGAAGCAATCTTTCTTCAGCCGTCAATTCCTTTTCTCCCTTAGGTTCAACTTTTCCAACTAAAATATCGTGAGCTCCAACGTTAGCTCCAACCATCACAATTCCATCTTCAGTTAAATTAGCTAAATCTGATTCGGCAACATTAGGAATATCCCGGGTAACCTCTTCCGGACCAAGTTTAGTTTCAACAACCTCGGCCTCGTACTCTTCAATTTGAATAGAAGTAAAAGTATCATCCTTTAACAACCGGTCCGAGATAGCAATAGCGTCTTCATAAACCAATCCTTCAAACGGGGCATAAGCAATGAGCAAGTTTTTGCCCGGAGCAAATTCTCCGCCCTGGCATCCCGGGCCGTCAATAATCATCTGGCCCTTTTTAACCTTATCGCCAACTTCAACTACTGCCCGCTGACTGTAGCAAGTGCCATATGGGCTTGTTCTTCGATACTTATTAATATTGTAGGTCTTAGCCTTACCGTCTTTCTTAGATTTAACAACAATCTTTTCTCCATCAACGTACTCAACTGTTCCTGCTTCCTCGGCTTCTTTTACCCAACCCATTGCTCGAGCAACAACTCCCTCCAAACCGGTACCAACAATTGGTGATTCCGGTCTAACCAAAGGAGCACCCTGGCAAAGCATGTGAGCACCCATCAAAGCCCGCTGAGGTTCATCGTGGGCAACAAAGGGAATCAAAGCCGCAGCAATTCCCAACACCTGTTGAGAAACATAATCAACTAACTGCACATTTTCTACCTTTGCTTCGAAGAACTCTCCCTGATGACGGACCGGGACCCAATCTTCAACAATATAGCCGTCCTCATCAATATTCACTCCGGAATGAGTAATATAGTATTCCTCTTCGTCATCTGCCGGTAAATAAACAACCTCGTCAGTAATCTTCATCTTTGTTTTACCGCCAGACTTAACCTTTTTAACCTTTCGGTAAGGGGCCTCTAAAAAGCCATACTTATTTATCTGGGAAAACAAAGCAAGGTAGGTTACCAAACCAATATTCATTCCTTCCGGCGACCGGATTGGACAAATTCGACCGTATTGGGAATCATGAATGTCACGAATTGAAAATGAAGCCCGCTCCCGACTCAAACCGCCAGGACCAAGTACAGTTACCCGCCGAAGCAAGTCCAATTCGGAGAGGGGATTAGTTTGTTCAAGAATTGACGATAATTGATTTGTTCTGAAAAAAGAATTTACGGCGTTAGTGAAAACTTGCGAAGAAATTAACCGAGTCGGAGAAGTTCCATCCTTAGTTGGGCTAGCCAAACTCATTCGTTCCTTAACCATTCGCTCAAAACGCATTGTTGCTGACCGCAAAGCAACTTGAACTACAATTTCGCCAACCTGACGAATTCGGCGATTGCCAAGATGATCAATATCATCAATTTTCTGGGCTTCGCCTTTCTGTAAAGCAATCAAATACTTCACCGTTGAAATTAAATCCTCCTGGCGTAAAACCCAATTTTCTTCCTTGTCGTCCGGATAAGAAAGACCTAACCTCTTGTTAATTTTATATCTGCCAACCTGGCCGAGTTCATATGATCGGGAATCAAAAAATCTTTCTCGGAAATTGTTGCGTGCAGTTTCAACAACCGCGGGTTCACCAGGCCGAATTTTTTGATAAAACTCGAGTAAAGCCTCTTCTTCACTTTGAGTAGTATCCTGTTCAATTGTCGGCTGAATGAATTTACCAAAAGTATCCAACAAAGCTCGATTTGATTCCAAACCTAAAGCCCGAAAAATGACTGTTGCTGGAAACTTTCTTCGCCGGTCAATCCGAGCGTAAATAATCCCTCGGCGGCTGACCAAAAACTCCAACCACGACCCTCTCAATGGTCTAATTTCTGCTTCATGCAGAGTTTTTCCTGTTCTTTCGTCTTCCTCTGCGGTAAAGTAAACACCGGGAGACCGAACCAACTGGTTTAAAATACATCTTTCAATTCCACTAACAATAAAAGTCCCCTGCTTGGTCATCAGGGGTAAATTCAACAAAAAGACATCTTCAGTCTGTGTTTTATTTTTTCGCTTGTTGGTCAACTTGGCCTCAATCTCAATTGGCGCTGAATAAGTCAAATCCTTACGAAAAGCTTCATTGGGAGTAACTGAAGGCTTACCCACCTTAATATCACCTAATTCTAATAACCAGTTTTTCCCAGTATAGTCTTCAATAGGAGCAATCGACCGAATTGTTTCCCCCAAATCATGTTCAATGAATTTCTTCCAAGACTCTTTTTGAACTTTGGTTAAGTCTGATGGTTTTGGAGTAAATGGTTTCTTGCCCAAATAGCTTCGTTTTTTTGCCATATGTTTACCCATACCAAAAAAAGACACGGACCTTAGTCCGTTGTCTTTGTCGTGGGCCTATTATAACACACCTGATTTATTAATCAAGATATTCCCGGATGTTAGCATTATGCTCTTCAATGGTCTGAGCGTAATGCATCTGCCCACTGCGATCGGATATATAATACCAATAATCTGTCTCCTCGTAATTAACAACTGCTTTAATCGAACTTAGTGATGGGTTACAAATAGGCGTCGGCGGCAGTCCCTTATATAAATATGTATTATAAGGACTGTCGATTGTTTTCAAATCCCGCCCGGAAACTTGCGGCCACCAGTTTCCCTCACTTCCTTTCGCATATTGTACAGTAGCGTCAACTTGAAGCGGCCAATCATTCTGCCACCGCTTATAGAGAATTCCCGCGACAATTCTTCTTGCCTGGTCAATTTTCGCCTCTCTTTCCACCAATGAAGCTAAAATCAAAACCTGGTTTTGGGTCATCTCCGTCTGGTTTTCTACCGCTTGCCATTTTTGCTGAAAATTATCAGTTAATTTTTTAACCACCTGGGGAACAACAACATCCGTCGGCAGTAAATAAGAATCTGGAAACAATCGGCCTTCCTTTCCCCGGGTCAAACTTAGAAATTCCTCTTCCGGCAAATTAAAATTTTCATTAAGCAAATCGGCGTATTCTTCCCGACGCTGACCTTCAACAAAGGTTATCCACTCATCTACTCTCCCTTCCTGCAGTTCCTCAACCAACTCCGGAACATTATCTCCCGGAGAAAGTTTAAAACTGCCGGCTTGCAACTTGCCTACCTTATCATTCAACCGTAAGTAAGCTAAAAAGGCTAAATCGCTCCGTATTAAACCTTGTTTTTGCAATCGGCTGGCAATCGACCGGGTTGGCTCACCGCGATTAACCACAAAAACCATCTCTTGACTGCCGCCGACCGGTTGTAGACTATATATATAGTAACCGATAACTCCAATGCCTAACAAAACCAATAAAAAAATTGTTATTACTAGAAGTCTCCTCATTTTAACTAATCGCTAGCCACTAGCCACTAGCAACTAACACCTAATCTTTACACTTCTTCAAACAACGCCCGGCGGTAACTATCCTTTTTAGGATTATAAATAAATATCCGCCCACACTTACAAGTGACCTTCTTCGTTCCATCTTCACGATCTTCGCTCTTCCCGTTATCAAGCGGTGTACCACATCCGACACATCTACCCTGAGATAATAACCAAGCTTGGATTGGAGCAATAATGTTTTTAAACACGCTTCACCTCCTTCCAAAAGAACTATTAATGTTTTGAGATCTTACCATGAATTTTCTACTTGACCAAACGGGCTTTAACAATAAGCCTTCTCAAATAAGTCCCCGGCGGTGAGCAGGTTATTAAGGTCATGTAGCGACCGTCATACCGTTGTTCTAAAACAGAAACATCGGTTGGTGGAACTTCAAACATTTTCTCAACTAAATATTCATATTTAATCCCGTCGTAATTAAGAATAATTTTGTCGCCGGATTTCAGCGTATGCAAAGTTGAAAAAATGGTTAAATAATTCTTGGGGTTGTAAAATTGCGGCAAAACTGAATGGCCAAAAACAACGGAATTACCCAATTGCCCCGGCATTGCCGTACCTTGATAATGAATTAGCTTCTTTTTTAGATCTTCGCCGCCAATTTGCACCCAGGCATCGTCAATATTCAATTTTGGAATTGACAATCGATAATCGGTTACTTGCGGGGCTTCTTGATAGTCAAGCTCTATTGTTTCATCAAACCAAGAGGAAATCATTGTGTAATCCGGATTATCCTCATGAGCTGACACTGCCATCGACCCCAAACTCCTTGACCGCTGTTGAACAACTGGGCTGAGCATTTTACCCCGAAAGCGGTTAGAATACCGAACCTGATAGCCGATCATTGGAATAACGGCATTGCCAACCAAAACCAATCCCCCAATAGAAAAGAGCAGTGAAAAAAGCTTCTTTCTTTGTTGTTTTCCTGGGCCAGGTTTTTTAGGGACCTTTTTTGGACGTCCCTTTTCATAAACGTATAGCGGCATTGTTATTCCTCAACCTTAATAATAATGTTTTCTGGCTTAAGAGGCAAGTAGCCAATATATTTCAGCCAGGGGAATTGATAATTAACTTCATGCCGATAAATCCTTGGATAAGACTGGCGGATTAATTCTTTTGCCTTATCTTCCTTCTTACTAATAACTTCACGACTCAACTTTTCTTTATCGATTTCGGGATAAGCCTCTCCCTTTAAAGTTAGTGTGCCGCTAATTCCTTCTTCATCATCCTCATTAACATCAAGCTTAGCTTTCAAACTTCCATCTCTTAATTCATAACCTGCTTCAATTTTTTCTGATAAAACTTGTTCAGCAATTTTTAACAACCGCTCTTGACTAATTTTAGCCGCCGTCACCTTGGCAGTCATTTCTAATCCAACGTTATCAACCTCATCCCCTACCTCAGCCGTAAACTCCTCCTCAACAATACTTGCTTCCAAACTACCACTAATCAGTTGACTGTCCGATAATTTCGACTTCAACTCTTTTTCCGCCTCCGATTTCAACTCTTCAGACAAACTCTCTCTTAACTTCGCCAAATCTTCTTCGGAAACTGCTCTAATCTTCCTACTTGTCCCCCCGCTGAAAGCCGACTCATTCCGGGCCAAATAATCATCTTCGGAATTGTCAGCAATCGTAAAAGTACTTTCTGCCGCCAAATTGTATTCCGCTCCAATTTCACCAGCCGTTACCTCAGCCGTCGTTTCACCCCAACGATCAACTCCGGTATTCAAATCTGCCGTTTTGGAAGCGACCGAAACATCATTATTGAAAACAAACTCCAATCCGCCCGGTCCAGATAAACTTGTTCCGGCATCAAATTCTGCCCGCTCGGCCGTCCGGTTAAAAACTTTAACTTCACCCGTTGATTTTTCACCGATTAATTTTTCTCCAGTTGTTGCCCGACTTTTTTCTCCGTCCTTCTCAACCGAAACCTGATCGGCAGGAATAATACCATTATCCAAATCAACTGACTTAGCTTCCGAATCTAACTGCACCTCCACTTCATCCGATAACTCCTCCGGGGTTACATAAATCATCACTGTTGCCTTAGAAAAACGCCAGCTCAAAAAAAGGCCGCCGCCAAAAACAATCAAAAATCCGATGACAATAAACACCCAGCGTTGACCTAAAAAGGCAAAACTGATCTTTGGCATTTTTATTTTAGGCAGTTTCTTTTTCAAACCGGCTCCAATCGGCTTTGGTTTTGGTTTTTGTTCTTGTTCCGGCTTTGGCTCAATCTTGCTTACCGCCGGCTTTTCTTCTTCAGATGGCTCTGCCTCTTCTTCCGGTTTCTTACTACCAGCACCCCACTCTCCCTGGGCAACATCAGTGGAACTAAAACCAAAAGCGTCAACTTCCGGTTCTGGTTCCGGCTCCGGCTTGGATTTCGGCTCAACTTCAGTAACTAACTCTTCTTCGGGTTCTTTCGCCAAACTTGTTTTTTGAGGAACAACCTCCAGTTTAACCTCACCCTTAATTACCTGTGCTGCCATCTTTAAAAATTCCGGCCACAGAAAAACCTTAATTTTCGGCACCCGGTCAAATATTTTTTCTTCCTGCCACTGATGAGACAACAACCGATCCTTATTGCCATCCTTAATCTTCCCCCAAAAAACCAACTCCTGGGGAATCATCGCTTTCCCATTCAACTGCCTCAAAAAAATAGCAACATCTTCGGGATCAATATCCTCCCCGTTTTCCAACTCTTCTTGCACCTCAACACTCTTTTCCTTTAAAACTGAAAACCGAAGATAATTACTACCAAAATAAACGCTGACAAAGTCATCATAATAATTGGCCAAAACTTCCTCGCCAACTAAAAATCCTTCTGGATTTATCCTTAACTGTTTGCAAACATGTTGAAGAATTTTTTTGCGGCTGGGCAGAACTTCACTCCGATGGCTGACCCAAAAAGGCGGCAAAATAAAAACCGTCCTCTCCGGCCGAGGAATTCCTTCCTCTTTGGCCAAACAAGTTCCAATACCGGAATCCAGAGCGGCTACCAAACTATTCGGATCTTCCCCATCCCAACCTTTCTCCTGACTAACCATCAACTCCCCACTTTCTGTCAGCATGCCAACAACCGCTTCTTTCTCCTCAATTAAAATTATCCACTTATTCTCCCCCTTATCCATACATAAAATATAGCATAGCTAGTAATTAGTAGCTAGGGGCTAGGTGTTAGCGGCTAGGTGCTGGTGACTGGTGGTTAGTGACCGACCATACAATTTTACTTCGCCATATCTAACTTTGCGTAAATGCGACGCTTGCCAGCCCCAGAAGACTCCTCCTTGATAATCTCAAATTTCCCCAGCTCCCCAGTCGAATCAACATGCGGCCCACCGCAGATTTCCTTTGAAAAAGAATCTATTTCATAAACCTTAACTTCCTCCGGATAATTCTTCCCTGGTATATATCCCGCCCCACTTTCTTTCGCCTCCTCTAAACTCATTGTTTTCTGGTTAACCGGTAAATCCTCCTCAATTTTCTGGTTTATCAGTTTCTCAACCGCCTCAACTTCCTCTTCTGTCAAAGCCTTGGGATGAGGAAAATCGAACCGAAGCTTTTCAGTTGTTATTGCCGATCCGGCTTGATGAACATGTTCTCCTAAAACTTCCTTTAAAGCCTGGTGAAGAAGATGAGTTGCCGTGTGGAGCTGAATCGTTTCTTCCTTTTGCTCTGCCATTCCCCCTTTAAAAATATCCTTGGCCGCTTTCCGCGACAATTCCTTATGCCGGTTCATTTCTTCATAAAATCCGTCAATATCAACCTCAACATCCGGCCGGATCCGGTTAACTTCTTCAACTGTTATTTCTAACGGAAAACCATAAGATTGATAAAGGTCAAAAACAGCCATTCCGCTTAGCTGTCCTTTCTTATTAACCTTATTTAATTCCTCGACTAATTTTTTTAGCCCCCGATCAAGGACCTTGAAAAATCGCTTCTCCTCTTTAACCAAATTCGATAAAATAAATTCCCGGTTGTCACCAAGCTTTCGGTAATCATCAGCATAACTGGCAATAACCTCCTTGCCAATCAAATCGGCAAACTCCCGCTCAATCCCAAGCAGTTTGCCAAACCGGACCGCCCGCCGAATTAACCGTCTTAAAACATATCCCTGCCGCTTATTGCTCGGTAAAATTTCTTCTCCTAGAACAAAGACCGCCGCCCGCAGGTGGTCAACAATAATCCGCATATATTTAGTTTCTTCTTCATTCTTTCCATATTCCTTCCCACTAATTTCTTCTAATTCTTTAATCATTCCGGCCAATGGTTCAATCTGGTAATCATCGTAATGGCCCTGTAAAACGGCAACCATTCTGGCTAACCCCATGCCGGTATCAACATTCTGCTGAGACAGTTTCTCATAGCTTCCATCTTCTTTACGGTTATATTCAATAAAAACATTATTCCAAATCTCAATCCACTTACCACAGTCACATCCCGGCTGACATTTTTCGCCGCAGGCGTCTTTGCCGGTATCATAGAAAATCTCCGTATCCGGCCCACCCGGTCCGGTCTCACCGACTTCCCACCAATTATCTTTTTTTCCCAATGGAAATATTCTATCCTCCGGCATACCAACCGCCAACCAGGCCTTTTTTGCCTCTTCATCAAAAGGAGCGTTTTCATTTCCCTCAAAAATCGTTACTGCCAGTCTTTCCGGATCCATCCTTAACTCTTTAGTTAAAAATTCCCAACTCCAGGAAATTGATTCCTCTTTGAAATAGCCCGCCTTGCCGAAAACGTCAGTCGAGGCAGGTCCGCCCAGCGACCAATTACCAAGCATTTCAAACCAAGTGTGATGATAAGTATCTCCAACATTATCTATATCCACTGTCCGTAAACACTCCTGAACATCAGCCAGCCGGGCTCCCATCGGGTGCTTTTGGCCGACAAAGTAAGGCACCAAAGGATGAATACCGGCGGAAATAAACAAAGTAGAAGTATCCCCCTCCGGAATCAAAGGAGCAGACGGAATCCACTTATGCCCTCTTGCCTCAAAAAACTCCCGAAATTTGGTAATCAATTCCTCCCTAGTCATCATAGAGTAGTATAACAAAAACAACTCACATTGCTCAATTGTTAAAACCGGAAAAATAAGAATCTAGTAATAATTAGTGGCTGGGTGCTAGTGGCTAGTGATTAGTGACCGGCCATATATATTTAAAGCGAAATTTAAGAATTATTTTTGAAAATTGAACATTGAAAATTCGAAAATTTATAATGTTCCTTTGTACAAATCCCAGGCGGTAATCAATCCCCGAATTTCGGCTGAAGACTTGCCGTCATCGGTCAAAAAGATAACCCCCAATCGCTTACCTTTATCAATATGGCGTTCAAAAAGATAATGAACTTCATGAAAATCGGCATCGGCTTTCAAAAAATCATAATTATCCGACCCCTCAACACCCTCTAAATAATTTTCCACTTCCGCCATCGTCTCTTCGGCATTAAAATTGCCATCAGCAATTAACTGCAGTAAAGAATTCTCCGAAAAAACTCCGTAAAACTTATCCTTGTTAACTACTGGAACATGCGAGAACATCCGCTGGTTCATCACCCGAACTACCTCGCCAACCGTTGTGTCCCGATGAGCCTTATAAATGCTTTCCTCCGGCGTAGCAATATCAACCGCTTTCCGGCAAAAGGCGGAAACCAACTTTTCCAACTTAACCACCGCCGCTGATTCAATTTCAACAAATGACGGGGCGTGCGTTCCAACGTTACGAAGATTGAACAAACCCAAAACATCACCCTCGCTGATCCCCAAATCCTGAGCCCGGTCATGCTCAGCATCCCAAAAAAAACGGACATTACGGTACATCGAATCGCTCTTAAATCGAACACTCAAATACCTCGCCCAACGCTCATAAAGTTCAAGAAACCTCGCTGTTAAATCCTTATCTTTTTCTTCAACCATGCTTCAATAATAGCATATAGTGACTAGGTGCTAGTGGTTAGTGATTAGTGACCGGCCATATATACTTAAAGCGAAGTAAATTGATATGTTCCGAACATGCCTCTTCGAATACCCTCCTAACAGTCTAACTAAGTAATGAATATTTTGGGTATGAGAAGCGGAGTGAATTAATGACAAAAAATATTAAATAAGCACAGCCAATGAATGAACGTCATAGAGGAACATACAATTTTACTTCGCTAAACAAGCTTTTTGCGAAGCGGGGAGTCTAGCGAACTATATAGGTGAGCGATATCCCTGGAAACATAATCATTGAGTAAAACCAACAAGGTTATTCTTCTTTTTTGGTTTCCTTTTTTGAAGCCTTTTTCTTCTTCTTTTTTCTCTCCAACGGCAGGAAGTAAATTCCAATCAAAATCAATCCAGCGATAACCAAAAACAATCCAAGCAACTTCCACCAACTAAACCCGGCTATTCTTCCCTCTTCCATCCCCGTCGGCGAAACCTCGGGTGAAGGTGTAACCTCCTCATCACCAGTCGGCTCATCTGTCGGCTCGGGAGTATCCGTTGGTTCAGTTGTTCCGGTTGGCTCAGGAGTACCTGTTGGTTCCGGCGTGTCCGTCGGGTCTGGTTCTTCAGTTGCTGTTGGTTCAGGGGTATTGGTTGGTTCCATATGGTATTCAATTTCCAAACTCGGCGAATTTTCAGCTGCCTCTCGTGACCGGAAAGAAAAAGCAAAATCCGGTGTCCCATCAGCCGGATAGATAAACAAACCATTATTTTCCTTTTCACCATTCAACCACTGCCGAACCATGTAGGTTATCGCAATTTCTTTTTCACCGGTATCTAAATTAATTTCCTCGGTCATCACTTCGTCATCAAAAATTTCCGGCTGATTATCCCAGGTCAAACCGCCTTCACTCCAGTCACTGTCAACCGGGCCAATTTCCACTTCAGCCGAATCAGCATAATTTTGCTCATAAATGTAAAACTTTAAAATACCCCGGTCTAAAATCGCCCCTTCCGGGATATCAATATCCCCAAACTTTACGTAACCGTGACGGGTTGTCGCTTCATTGCTGACAATTATTGCCTGCTGACCGCCCCGGGCTTCATCCGGATAGGCTTCATTGGCATAAGTATCAGAAGTCGGCTCAAATTGTTCAGTTTCCGCCATTACCGGCGAAGTCATGAAGGTAAAAAGAAGAATAAAGATTGCCATCAATCCCAATAATTTCTTCATTGCTTGGATTATAAGCCGCCCAACCCCTAAAGTCAATTTTCTATGTCTTTTTCCTCCTGTCATCTCGAGCTTGTCGAGAGATCCCTTTTTAATCCCTAATAAGACCAACCATAATCCAATGCTAAATCCCGCCAACCAGGGTTAAATTTTTTAATCAAGTTAGTCTTCTTTTCTCTTCTCCACTTTTTAATTTGCTTTTCTCTTGCCAAAGCTTCTTCTACATTTTCAAATTCTTCAAAGTAAACTAACTTATGACACTGATATTTTTTTGAAAAACCAATTATTAAATCCATTTTATGCTGCCAAACTCTCTGTTTTAAATCTCCGGTTACCCCGATGTATATAGTTCCAGAATTACTGGCCATTATATATATGTAGTATTTTTTAGGAGCCACAATTTAAATATATCAAATCGAAAAGGGATTCCTCGACTAATACTGAAGCTCGGAATGACACGGTTATTCTCGATTACCAATGAACTTAACTATTGAAGGAAATCGAAAGGGGAAGTAGTGTAGTTTGGATAGGCTCTAATAAACCGGTAACCATCTCCCCACTAGTCAACTGCCAACGATGAACTCCATACTCCCGCCTCTCTTCCAAAACGGGTTCTGTTAGTCCATATATTCTTTCACCGTCCATAGCTAATTTTATCACTTAAATGTTATACTTAACTGGATGAACAAGGAGCGGACTAAAGAAAAAATTGCTTCTCAAAACGAAACGGCAACTTTTGCCATGGGTTGTTTCTGGGGCCCGGACAAATTCTTCTCGGATTTAGAGGGTGTTGTTGAAGTCACTGTCGGCTATTCCGGCGGAGACAAAGAAAACCCAACCTATCACGATTTAGGTAATCATTCTGAAACCGTCCAGATCATTTATGACCAGGAAAAAATCACCTATGAACAACTGCTTAGTCATTTCTGGCAGGGACACGCTCCAACGGCAGAAAGAAAAACCCAATACCAATCAATTATCTTCTACCACAACCCGGAACAACAAGACCTGGCCGAGAAAACCAAACATCAAATTCAACAGGAGTTAGATAAACCAGTTCAAACTGAAATTCAACCGGCGGAAAAATTTTGGCCCGCCGAGGACTACCACCAAGATTACTTGATTAAAAATGCCTGAAAGAATTTTTCACGTTTACCGAGCAACTGCCAAAGAACTTGCTGAAATCAAGCAAGAAGACTACCCCAACGTGAATATTGAAATTCACGATCCCTATAACCTTGTTTTCCACCGGGAAAAATTTGTAAGTCCAATTTCAGAATTAACTCAAAACTGCATTGACCAGGGAGCAACTGAAATCAAAGTAAAGATCGGTCAAAGAAAAATGGTTGTTAAAGATAACGTTCAACACCCAGATTCTGAAATGCTAGCAGAAAGACTTAATCAAGACCGGGTCAGGACAACTAAACCACCGGATCCGGAATGGGGGTTTGCTTGGGGCGGAATTGGAATTCTTTCCTGCCGCAAGACCTTTGCAAAAATTGGCGGCCAATTAACCTATCACGCGACTAAAGACAATCGAATTATCGCTGTTGCCACCTGGCTAAGATAATTTTTACTTTAACCATCACTTATAATATGTCATGAAGCCGGTGGATTTTGTAAAAATAATTGTTAATCAATACAACAACCATCAGGGAGTTTTTAAAAACCACTTAAACGCCGAGGATTATGTCCCCGAAACCAGTGATACAAAAAAAGCCTTATTCCTTTTTTATGTCATCCAACTCGACTATGCCACCAAATCCCAACGCCTCTACCAAGGAGCGAGAGAGCTTTTTAATCACCAACCTGATTTTTATTCTCCGTCTTTTATTCTCTCCCTTTCTCAAAAAAAATTAAAAGATTATCTATCCGAATACCTAAAACCCCGGTATATTAACGAAGCAATTAACCGCTATCAAAAAAACTCACAAATGCTGTCCAAAAAATACAACCAAAACCCGCTCTTGATCTTTACAAAATCTGATACAGCCCAGGAAGCCTTAAATAAAGTTAGACAGTTTCGGGGTTTTGGCCCGAAAATTGGTAACTTCTTTGTCCGGGCGATAATTAATACTTTCTCTCTTAACTACCCCGATATTGAAACTATTTTACCCCCAGTAGATATTCATGACGTTAAAATTGCTTACTTGATGGGCTATATTAATTCATCAAGAATGACTACCCGAAATATTCATCAAACAAAGCAAGTTTGGAGCAAAGCTTGTCGACAAGCCGGGGTCAGCTGGCTGGTTTTTGACAAGGCTCTTTGGTTGTTCGGCTCGGAAGCCCAACCAAAATCAAAAAAAGAAATCTTGGCTCTACTTTAAACCTTCATGTCTGGCGCGGGTGTTGAAGTAAGCACAGTAATCGCAGTCATCGCCGCTGGCCGGAATTTCATCAGATTCCAAACAATTCTTAATATCAAAAATTGCTTTTTCCACCCAGGAATCATCACCGGTATAACCGATCAAAGTAACATCAAATTCCAACACTCCGTCAAAAGCCTCCCTATCCTTATCTCCATTAGCATAAACAAAATAACCGGTATCCGACACCGGATATCCATTCTGCCTTAACAACCACTGGTAAACTTCCATCTGCCGCTTATAACTATCCTGCCAGTCCTCATCAAGAGCAGTTATTTCCTTATCCTTACTCGTTGACTTGTAATCAACAACAATGTATTCATCATTAGAATTAATCCACAAATCGTCAATTGCTCCAAAAACAAGCAGGTTAGTCGGCTGATGAAGATGACGAACCCCAGTAAAATTATTCCGCCAGTCATCCAGATCATCATGGGACACCGGCCGGGCATCAACTCCATATTTTTCAATCAGCGGATGTTGTTTCCCCTCAGCCCGGTGAGCATCAAATTCCTGTTTGAGCAAATGGTCAACGGCAGAATTTAAAGCGAAGGGATATCCCGGCGGACGCTTTGTGCCCAACACCCGGTCAATATAAAAACAACGCGGGCATTCAATAAACAAATCAATCTTCGACCGGCTTAAATTAAACGGCTCCTTCTGGCCCTTTTTATACCGGTACTTTTTATCCCTCTGCGGGTTATAATAATCACTCATTTTATTTGATTAACCAATTTCTAATCTTTTCGCCCAATTGCCTTGGCTGTCTAAATCATACCAACGCAGACCATCATTTCCAAACAAATCATACACCTCGTAAGGAACTGCCTTTAAAGCTTCTTCTACCCGATGTTCATTCTGAATATATTCAATAATTGGGTTCTGATGATAGTAGCCAAAAATCATTGTTAATTCTTTTAGACCCAATTGACGGCTGTGATCTCTACAAAGCTTTCTAACTGCCTGAGCTATTCGAATATTCCGATAATTATATGTATCAACTCCCAACTGATCATCAACCCCATACGTTGATAACTCATTGTGGAGTTCCTGCTTACCCCTTAAACCGCCTCGAAAAAATCTTGATAACCGAGATTCATTGTATGTTATTGAAGCCGTTGCAGCTGCTCCTCCCAATAAGGCTAAAAAGCGTCTTCGACTTATCCTCACTTCTCTTTTTTCTAAAATTTCATATAAACTAGCTATTGTAATTCCAGCTGTAGTAGACATTGAAGTAAACATCAACATGTAAACAAAAGCCTCTAAACTTGGCGTAAGCGGGTCCACTCCAACTACCGAAACATTGTTTTCTTTAGACGTATCCAAAACATCATTAAAAAACTCTAACCCTTTTGGTATAAACAGTTCTGTCCAATCCTCTTCATCTCGACTAAATTCAAATGGGAGCAGTTCTAAAATAACCGCGTCAGACTCACTTATTTTCTCTTCTATTTCCAAGCCATGGACTTTCAAGGTTATTGGAGCATGAGTAACACCAAGAAAATTTACATTTACTCCATGCAAATCAAATTTTTTTTCTTCAAAAAAAACTGGAATTTTTTCTTCTTCCGGAAGATCAAAATCTCCTTGAACTAATTCTCCTCCCGCAATTAAACCACGTTCAACTTGCCCCATAACAAATTATATCAAAATATAATAATTTTTTTCACTTATGCTAAGCTAAATTTAATGAAGCCAGACGGTTCAACTGTTGTCGCATCGCCCTCCGCCACCCTTCGGCCTTTCTCAAATACGTCTACCATAAACTAACATTATCACCCTAATCGCTATGAACCCATCAATCTACTCTGATAGAATATGCTAATGAAACCAAACATTGCCGTCGCCCTTTACACCTTCAATAGAATTGACGATGTAAAAATAAACCTTGAAATAATCAATGATATTTGGAAAAAAAGCGGTTTATTTGAAAATATTTATATTGTTCACAGTTTTAACGGGAAAAAAAACTGGTACCCCAAAAAATATCTCGAAGACAAACTGATAAGACTACCCAACAGAGGACATTTCTTCGGTGCAGCTGACCTTATTGAATCGGGAATAAACTATCTTAACGAAACTGATCACCCAGCTGACTACATTGTTACTCTCGCTGCTGATACTTGGCTTCTCGACCCTAATTTTATTCATAAAATTATTAGTCAAATGATTTCTGAAAATAAATATGTGGCTGCATCCACCTGGGGGAATCCGTTTGAAAATGACCCGATGAGAATGGGGATCTCAACTGATTTTTTTATCGTCAACAACAACTGGGTTAAAAAATACAATCTATTTCCTCTGAAATACGATGAATTTTACAAAAAGTATTTTGAGGTATTAATGTTTCAGAAAAAAGTTGTTTACCTTGAACGGGTATTCTCTTTAAGACTTTTTCAATCAGCCCAAAAATACTTTGGCAAGAAATATGCTGATCACGTCTTAAAAAGAAAAAAGGATGAGTTACTTTATAGAATAAAAGAACGTGAACCCGTCCACAATTACTATAAAGACCGCATTTATCGCCCGAAAGCTCCATTAGCGGTAAAAATTAAAAGATTTTTTGATATTGACTTTAGGCAGTACAGGAATATGTATTGGCCGTCTATTCAATTATTAACTCACCACAATCCAATCACTAAACAAAAACATCTTCAAAACCACAACTACCCGCAAATGAAATACACTCAAAAATTCATCGAAGCCAAAAATTTAGATTACTTCAACAACCACGAAAATTTTTAATACTTTACTGCAAAAAACCAACCACTTCATCTAAATACTGCTCAACCATAGTTGGCTTTTCCAAATCATGGTCCCCGCCTTCAACCTTAATGGTTCTCAAATCCTCCGGCAGCCAGTCATTGCTCTCAAACGGCACTGCCTTATCTTTATCACCATAAACAATTAAAATTCTCTCGGGGTCTATATCCTCCAGTAAAAATTGATAATCACGATCTTTATTTTCTTGATGATATTCATTACCTAGATAATGCTCTCCCATTACCTTTTGTTCCTGAGCAGCAAACTCCTGAAAAGCCTTCTCATCTAAATGTCCCTGATAATTACTCCAAGTTATTTCTTTATCCTTAACTGTAGAGGAGACAAAATAATATCTTAACAACGCCTGCTGATTAAAAGCTGGTGATAAAAACACCAACTTTCCAACCACATCCGGATGGTCAACAGCATATCTTAATCCGGCACAAGCCCCCAAACTGTGAGCTACGAAACTAACTCTTTTTATATCACTGGGTTGAGCCTGTAATTCACTAATCAAAGCTCCTACCTCTCCGACTAATTTTTCAACAGTTAAATCTTTGAAACTACCATCGGACAACCCACAACCGGAATGATCCAATCTTAAAACCGGCATTTTACCTCTTAACTGACGTTCAATATTAGCGAACTTTTGTTCTTCCGATAATCGTTCAAAACCATGTAGGCAAACAACCGCCGTATTCCCATCCGCTGGGGACCATACGGCCCTTAAAGTTTCCGCCTGGGAATTCTCAAACTCAATTAAACGCATACTTTGTTCTTTTCCCATACTATGAATATTTTACCACTAACTAATCCTCCTCGGGTTCTCCATCCCCGGTGCAGTTTCTTTATTCATTTTCATTCTCCCAATTATCTTTCCAATGATCTAAAAGCTCAGGGACAATTGGTCCACCCTTATAATTCTTTTCACAGGGAAATTCCTTACAATCAAAACAAAATTCTACTTCTCTTTCCTCTGCACAACTGGGCAAAGGACAAAGATTGGCTGGAATTTTTGGACTGCAACCTTTACATTCATCCTGTTTAAATTTTCTGCATTTGTAACAAGCGATTCCACAGACTCCAATTATTTTCTTTGTCATTTTTTGTTAATTAATTATTAAATTATGGAGCAACTTCTCCATATATCACCAATTATACTAGATCAAATTTCTTTGCTTATACGAATGAACAATATGTCTAGATTGACAAATCCTTAAAATATTTTGCCCACTAACTTTACAAGCCTATTATTATAGGCCTAACTTATGATATAATTCCCTTTACTTAAAATGGGGTATCAGGAAAACCTAAGATTCTCTAATAATTGGTGGATTAGGGAACAAACTACTAAAAAGCTAAGGGATCAGGCTGAAACAGGATGGTTTAACCGGCAGGAAAGGATTTACATTGGAGACACAAGAAAATTAGAATTAATCAGCGGTGCCTTTAGAGAAATAGCTGATACCTGCCAGTCACCGCCGAGAATGTTTGTCAGAAGAAGCTGTCTAGATGAAATAAGTCAAAAATATACTTTAGTTGAGTTTTATTTGAGCGAAGAAACAGAAGAGAACCGACGAGTTAGAGAAGCAACTTGGACCGCTCCCGTTCGTTTAAGAGATAATCAAATTGTAGAAACAATAAACGAACAATTCGAACCTATATTAGAAGAAAATGAATTCAATCCTCCAAAACCTTTATTCACAGAAGGCTTTGATGCTGCTAAATCCTAAAACCATCCCTATCTTATACTTGTCTTCACTTTCAAAGTTCCAAAACCAGACTTCAGTCTAGCTTGATTTATTATTAAAGATCTGATCACTCAAAACCGTTTCTAAATAGTCATAAATTCCTCCTACCTCCCCTTGATTATTCACTTATTCTAAGATTCTTGATACAATTATTTCACTTTCAACAAATGGATCTTGATCGAATTGAAAAAACAGCTATTAGAATTTTAAAACGGGGAAGAAAAACTCCTGACGGCACTCCAAAAGATGTAGGCCATACATTAAGGGTTCGTGATCAAGCTCTAATAATTGCTGATTTAATAGATGAATCAACAGACAAGAGAATCATCGAGGCCTCTGCACTACTTCATGACATAGGTTGGAGCTATGTTAATTTTCAAGATAAAGCCTGGGCGGTTGGCGCCCATGCCGGAGCCGGAGCCTACAAAGCATTTCAAATCGTTCTTGAAAATGGAGCAAATTTAGAACAAGCAATGAAAATACAAAAGATAATTCAAATACACGACTTTGACGTCGCTTGGGAAGCCCATCCGCAAGAAATGGAAATAGTTAAAAAATTCATGGAAAACATTTCCCCTGAAGCCTACTGTCTGATTGCAGCCGACAAAGGCGATCGCTTTACAAACATTCAGGCATACCTTGATTTATTTGATCCAAACAACACTAAACTGATGACTCAAAAACTAAAACGTCTTATTAACCTATCAAAAATTTGGTTCAAAAACGTAAAAGTCCACCAACTATATCAGGAAGGAATAGACAAAGTTATTTCGGCATAAAAGAATCAATTAAGCAGCTAACATTAATCTTTTATTCTACCCTATGTTCCAGGTTCTCAGCTCTAAGTTCTAATCCCTTTCAAAATTCCAAAACCAATCCCATTCTGGCTCCTCAATTTCTTCAATATCCGACTCTTCCAACCTATATTCCCCATCATAATCTCCAACTTTCTGTGTTCCCTCAAAATATTTATGAATTAACTTTTCATCAATTAAGTCCGCCGAATAAAACTTAACAAAGACCGTATTTTCTTCATCCTCTACTTCCTCAGATTTAACAAATACAACATACAAAGTATTTTCATAACCTTCCTTCCACCGCTCAAATGTCCAGTCAGTATATTCCCGGGAAAGCAAATCATACGCCTTTTTTAATTCTCCAGTTGTTTGATAATTATAAAAAGCCCGAACACATTCAAGTGGACTTTCGTTCGGCTTAAATTCAATTTTCTCAACGTCAGCAACTGGGTCATCAGCCTTCCGCATTTCATCCCACTTTTGATTAATTAGATCATTAGCAGATATCCCAAAACTCAATCCTTCTCGATACAACTGATTTACCCCATAAACTTTGCCGCAAATATCAATCATCGGACCACCGCTCATTCCATGGCCTAGTTGGATATCCGTTTGTATCATCTTAGTTGGAAATCCCTCTGGTTGTCTAAGATCAATAAAATGTCCTTTATTAAAAGTTGCTTCACCGGGTACCGAAGTCCCCAAGGGATAACCAACAGCAATTAACTCATCTAAATTTTCTAGATTGTTAACATCACCAAATTCTAAACTTGGTATATTCTCTAGGCCAGAGTCTACCTGAATAAGTGCCAAATCTGATTCCTTATCCGCAGCAATAACCTTCCCTTGCAAAGGGGTGTAGTCCGGCAAAACAATCTTCGGTCTCATGTCTCTGGCAATAACATGATGATTCGTCACTACATAGGGATCAGCTATGAGAAATCTGTTTTTCTTAACAAGAAAACCTGAGCCTTCAACATTCCTGCCAATAATTCTAACTACACTTTTTTTAACCTCTTCAACTGTTTCCTTTTCATCACAAAGAAGCCTGCTTTCCCCAATTGCCGTCTCAAGTCTAACCACCCTTTCCGTCAACTGCCAATTTCTCCAACCCAAAAAGCCAATTACTGCCACCAACAGCAACACCCCTAACTTTCGAAAATTCAAATTTATTTTTTTTCTTTGTCTCTTAGCTCCCAAATATACAAAGTCCTTTTCATCTTTCTTGCGCTCGATTCCTTCAAAAAACTTCCGAACCGGTTTAAATATCCTCAAAATCCAAACCAAAAACTGAAATACAAAAAAAAACAAAAAATAATCACCGACTAAACCAATCCAAGTATTCCCTACATCAGCGCTCATCGCAAACCAAAGCAGAAAACCAAGTTGCCCAATAAAAAATATCAGCCGTGCAAAACGAGCCCTTTCCCCAATGTTTTTATAAATCAATTGGTAAAGAAAAAGAAAAGAAGGAACAAAAAACAAAATACTTAAATATCCCAACCACTCAATCTCCAAAAACTCACTCGACACATACATTCCCACCCCAATCAAAAAAGCCCCAACAACAAAAACCTTATTACTAAAAATAACTTTGGACTTGGATATTAATCTATTACTTTCTCTCACTCCACTCTTCGGCAAACAATTCAGCTTGATCTAACACAGTCTTGGTCGCCTTTTCTTGCTTGTCCGGTGGGTAATTATATTTTTTAAGCAATTTCTTAACATATATTCGCAATTTAGCCTGAACGTCTTTTCTCTTAGTCCAATCAATGGTTGCATTTTTTTGGATTAAACCTAACAATTCTTTTGCCATCTCGCGTAATACCTCATTCCCTAACTCTCTTACAGCACTCTCGTTTTCTGCCAAAGCATCATAGAAAGCAACCTCTTCTTCACTTAACCCTAATTCCTTACCCTTTTCCTGCTCTTTTTGGATTTCTTTTGCTAAAGATACTAATTCTGCAATTACTTCAGCTGAGGAAATTGTTCGATCCTGATATTTCTTAATTGTGTTTTCAAGCATTTCTAAAAATGTTTTTGAAGCGACAATATTTTTTCTTGACATTTCCTTTATACTGTCATTCAATAATTTTTTCAAAATCTCAAAAGCGAGATTTTTATGCTCCATATCTTGAACTTCCCTCAAAAACTCTTCACTTAAAATCCCGATCTCTGGTTTTTCAATCCCAACTTCCTCATATATGTTAAGAACTTCATCTGAAACGATTGCATTGGAAAGTATTTGTTTTATGGCCGCATCGTAATCAGCTTCTGTTGGCCCTCCCTCTCCGTCATCCGGTTCTAATTTAATTATTCCGGCCTTTACCGCTTGAAAAAAGGCAACCTCCTCCCTTATTTTTAGTGCTTCTTCATGGGGTACAGCTATAGAAAATGCTTGACTCAATGCTGAGACCGCTTTTTTGTACCTTTCGGCACCATCTTCTAAGCTTAAGATAAAATCAATTGCCTCTGTTATAATTTCCGTCCGTCTACCCTCATCAACTTCAAAATATTCCATATATTCAAACCTGTGAAAAAGACTCTTTACAACTTCATATTTTTCCTTCAATACCTGAACCGCTTCGTTCTGCGGTACACCAGTAAGCTTCCGGTCTTCTTTAGTGTAATAGGATAATGCTTTTTGTAATTCACTAGCAATTCCAAGATAATCAACAATCAGTCCTGCTTGTTTATCCTTGTAAACTCGATTAACCCGAGCAATTGCCTGCATTAAAGAATGTCCATTCATTGGCTTATCAACATACATCGTATGCAAAGAAGGAACATCAAACCCCGTTAACCACATGTCACAAACTATTGCTAATTTTAATTCATCATCAGGGTTCTTCATCCGCTCAGCCAGTCTATCTCGCCCCCTTTTGTTTCTAATATGAGGCTGATATTCTTGAGGATCACTTGCCGACCCAGACATAACTACCTTTATTTTTCCTTCATCTAACTTATCACTATGCCAGTCGGGTCGTAATTTTGTGATTTGAGTATAAACATCTACAGCAATTCTTCTACTCATCGTTACAATTAGCCCTTTGCCCTCGATAACGTTCAAACGTTCTTCAAAATGACTAACAATATCCTTGGCTACTAAACACAGCCGTTTCTCAGAGCCAACCATTTTTTCCAAACGAGCCCATCTAGCCTTTATTCTTTCCTTTCTTGTTGATTCTTCACCTGCAGTAATGTCTTCAAACTCCCGATTTATCCTCTTGCTTTCTTTTGCATCTAATCCTATTCGGGCAAGCCGGGCCTCGTAATAAATAGGAACGGTTGCTTCGTCCTGGACCGCCCGCGAAATATCATAAGTATCGATTACATCTCCAAAAACAGCAACTGTATTCTTATCTTTTAAAGCAATCGGCGTCGCTGTAAAACCAATAAAAGATGCATTAGGCAAAGCATCACGAATATATTTTGCATAACCATATTTAACTGTTCCATTTTCTAACTTAGCCTGAAATCCATACTGACTTCGGTGAGCTTCATCAGCAATGACAACAATGTTTCTTCTCTCTGAAATAGTTGGAAATTTAGTCTTATCATCTTCTGGTAAAAATTTTTGTACGGTTGTAAAAATAACACCACCTGAAGCAACATCTAATTTCTCTTTTAAATCTTCCCTGCTTTGGACTTGCTTTGGACTCTGACGAAGCAAATTCTTTGACTTAACAAATGTGTTAAAAAGTTGATCATCCAAATCATTTCGGTCAGTAATTACAACCACAGTTGGATTATTTAATTCCTTAATCAACTTGCCAGCAAAAAAAGTCATCGTTAAACTCTTACCACTTCCTTGGGTGTGCCAAATTACTCCAATTCGCTGATCACCCTTTTCATCTGTAGCCTCTCTTGCTTTTTCCAAAGCTTTATTTGTTGCGAAATATTGATGATAACCAGATACTATTTTCTTGATATTACCTCTGTCATCATGAAACGTAACAAAATTAGTAACTAAATCCAGTAATCTGTCTTGGTCAAAAATTCCTTTAACTAAAACTTTGGTTTCATTATGCGATCTCGGGGCAATTACCTTACCGTCAATACTTCGCCATTTTAAAAACCATTCCCAAGGTGAAGTAATAGTTCCACATCTTGCCTGAACTCCATCGCTAATAACTAACAACTCATTGTAAGCAAACAAAGAGGGTACTTCTCTTTTATAAGTTCTAAACTGCCGAAATGCATGTTTAATGGTTGCTCTTTCTTTAGCTGGATTTTTTAATTCAAAAACTGCTAAAGGTAAACCGTTAACAAAAACAACCACGTCAGGGACACGATTATTTTGACCTTCAATAATCCGAAACTGGTTAACTGCCAACCAATCGTTATTTGCAGAATCCTGCCTATCAATTAGCCAAACTTTATCACCCTGTATTCTTCCATCCTCAACCTTATATTCAACGTCGACACCGTTAATCAGCATATCATGAAAAATTTCGTTGTTAGTTTCTAACTTTGGACTACGGTTAGGAACATTTAAAACTTTCCGCAATGCTTCTATTCTAGCCGACTCAGGAACTTCTGGATTTAACCTGTTAATTGCTCTTTCTAACCGCTTTTCCAAAACCACATCGTCATAAGTCATACGCTCAAACGGATCAAACCTACCATTTGTTTCCGTCACCGGCTCCGGACTAATATCCGGCCCAAACATTGTTTGGTACCCTAATTTCTCGAGCCAACCTAAAACTGCTTTTTCCAGTGATGATTCTTTATATTTCATTAAGATTTTTTAAGAAGTTTATAAAAGTCCTGAAACGTAATACTTTTTCGCTGTCCAAAACATCATTAATTACATCTTTATTCATTTTTTCCCCAAATTTTTCGGCAAAGTGAGTCTCCCTATAATTTTTACCTAAAAGCCTAGAATGTATTTTTTCTAATTGATTTTTGGGCTTAATAAAATACTTTTCAGGATCTATTTTTGACAAATCACATTCAAGTACGCTATTTATCGCTTCTTCCTCCATCCCTAATTTAAGAAGTATTTTAGGCATAGACAAATACCATGCTTCTAGCTCCATCACAGAGTAATAAATTGAAACTTTATTACCATCGATGGTTTTGCAAACTCGCTTTGCTTCTTTTTCAAAATCTTCTATAACATTATTATCTATCTCATCGCCAGCTAGATCACAATAATCTTCACTATATATATCTCTTAAACCACATATGTAGTCTTTCTGGCCCCTAACCAAATCATCATTTGTAGTAGATAAAAACTTATTACCATACTTCTTTATCCAACTCAAAACCTTTTTATCACCTCCAACATTATGCAAAACGATGTTCAACTCAACTTCATCTAAATTACTACCATTTTTTGAGGGAAAATCACGATAGGCCTTTCTGTAGGGATTATCCGAGAAAAACTCAATGCATTTTATTTTAACTTTCTGTGAATCATAATTATAAAGAACTAAAATTAACTTATAAACAAATATAAGTTCCGACATACCTTCAACAACTATATATACTTTCATTTACTTTTTAAAAAATAAAAACTTCATTTAAGTTGCGAAAGCAGATCTGACGAAAAAACGTCAAAATTCGATAAGCCTGTTTTCTTAAAATTATCAAAGACTTTTTTATTAGTTTTATAATTATAAGCTTTAACCTCATAGTTTTTTCTACTTAAAATATTCCAATACTTGACATTAACTGCATTCATTAGAACCTCGTCATTCGTTGTTGCAATAAGTTGAACATTATTCTTCTTAGTTCTTTGAACGATTAGATGGGAGAGCTTTCTCGCTCTTTCATAATCTAAACCCTCACAAAGATCATCAATGATTAAGGTCGAAAAATTATTTGTACTTATCACTTGATGTAAAATAACTAAAATAGAAAAAGCTCTATACATGCCATCGGAAATTGACATTTGCTCTATTGGTTTAGGAATTCCTTCTTCTTTAAAAATTAGATATTTACCAGACTTAATAACATTATTAATTATTAAGTCAATTTTTTTTGTTGTTACATCTTTTAAGTCATAACCTACACTATTAAAATCGTCTATAATCATTCTTTGCTTGGATTTAGATAACCCAGAAAAAATAAGTGGAACTATATTTAAACCCCTGAGTTCCGCTAATTCATCCCGCTCATCAGTACTTATATCAGTAGGTCTATTAAACCCAAAATATATTCCTCTCACAGATTCAGCCCAGTTTACAAGAGACTCTAGAAAAGGAAACTCTTTTGTATCTCGCCTGACATGTAATACTAATTTGTTTTTAGGAGGATTCAACTTCACTTGATCAGGTTTATTTTTTAGCTTGGAAGCCATTTGTGCCTTAGTATCAGACCGCAAAAGTTTCTTTTCATTATTTAAAACTAATTTTTCCTCAATTACTTCGTGATCTTTTACCCTTAAGCAATATTTAAGCTTGTCGTTTGTATCTTCATCATGAAATAAAGCCTGCCAATGACCATTTAATACCCCTCTTTTTTCAGTAATAACATATGCCAAATTCCACACAACACGAACAGTTCTGGTCTTCCCAGTCGCATTTTTACCAACGATTAGATTTATATTTGAGAGATTAAGATTATCTAATGCCCAAGGATTTTTTGAATCGTTAGTATGCTCTTTATATTTTATTGAGGTTAATTTAAATGCCATTTCATTTCCTAATTAACATTATACACAATATTAACTTTTAATTCTTATCCTCCCACTCATTAATCTCGGCAAAAGTAAATCGCGGATTTTATTCAAGTTTCGGGTTTCTTTAACATTTTTAGTTATATTAATACGTAGTTGGTTAACAGTCTCTGTAAAATGTCTAACTATATTAGGCGATGGTATTAGCAAATCAAAGCTTCTTATTTCTGTGGCATTTATACTTTTCCTTGTTGTTCCAGTGCTAGCTCCAGATACAAAAGTTTGAAATATAGGTGAATTTAAATAGTAAAAAAGAAAATAAGCCGTTGTTATGCTTGGCTCTTTCATTTTAAGTCTAATTAAGTAGGATGCAAAAACAGCATCCTCACTGTCATTATCAATGATAGCAACTTTTCCTGGATCAGCCATCCTTGCAATGACAATATCACCTTTCTTGAGCTTGTATTTTTCCAAGCCAGCGTTATCTATTTCACAAAACGGTACAGCATCCCATAGTATCCAATCGCTTTTATTTATATCCGTTACCCTTAAAAAGTGCGGGCCCACCTCTTGTTCACAAGCGGATTGGGTGTAACCGTACTGTGTATTTGCCACATCACCTATTTCTTTTACTTTCCAGTTTTCCGGAATTTCACCAAGCTCTGTATCTTTCAAGATACCTCCACCCGATTTAAAAGGTTCACCTTCCAAATCAAATTCATTTTTTTCAAAATTCCAAGGGAATTCAAAATCAATAAACCAATGTTTAAATATTGCTTTTCCAATTTCCTCTAAGGTTTTATTTGTCTTTTTATTTAATTTGATTTTGTCATCAAGGGAGGAAAGAATAGAAATGATTTGTTTAATTTCTGCGTCTCGTGGAATTAATAAACTAATTTTTTTGACATCTGATTGCCTTATAAGTGGTTGTGTACTTCCTGCATTTAAAGAGGTAAAATCAAATAATTGTAAGCAATAATAAAGATATTTCAACCTGTCCGTATCGCTACACTTAAAATATAAAACGTTATCAGAGGGCCAACATTTTTCCTCTTTAAAGTAAATCTCACCAAGTGTTCCGACTCTTCCAATCAATACAGATGGACCACTTATTAAATAGTCATCCAATTTCCCTAGGACTCCATTAGCTCCTAATACTGGAAATTGACCCTCTTTTTTTCTCTTCGAAGCAGGTAAATATTTTCCAGAAGCAATATTGAACACTTCACCTAATTCCTTGAATTCCCAGCCTTTTGGGACTTCATCCGTTTGTAATTGATTCCTTTTTCTTTTATTCATTTACTTAAAATATTAAATACTTGTAATAAGAAACTAATAGTAATTAAAAGCATTCCCAAGTTCCCTAACTGTTTGTACTTTAATGCTTTCTTTTTTTCTTCTTCATCAATTTGTTCTAGTATGAGATGCTGATGTCCCTCTGTATCTAATTTGGGAGAAAGTCCAAAAAAGAATAACAACAAGGAGCCAATAAAACCTAAAATTGCACTCCAAAAATCAAGGTTTTTCATTAATTCTAATACCAAATTAAAATTAATAAATACTTTCAAAGCTTCTTTATTATTTTTAAGAACCATTACTTTCATTTGTCTACTTTCCCGTAAATCCATCTATACAAAGACATCAATAACGGCCAAAAAACAAAAACAATTAAAAACCACACAATCAACCAAGGAATTTTTAATACTTCTACGTATGAAGATATGTCTACTAAAACAATTGGCTTATGCAAAATGCTAACTTGACCCAATTGCATAATTCCAAGAAAAGCTAATAACCATAGGGTGTCTATTGGCCAAGAATACCGATAGCTATTCCAAAAAGCTAAAACAGGTTTTTTATTGTGTATCTCATGAAGCACTTCACCAATTAACAGGCCTTCTTCTGTTGGCCTGTAATCCCATTTTTTGTTATCTCCAAAGGCACTACTTTTAAAAGCATGTGTTTCCCTGTCTAAAAGTTCTAGCCCTTTTATTACTTTTTCCTTCGCCTCTTCGCCTTTTTTTTCATCGACTCTTTCTACTACCTCTATATAACCACGCCAAAAAAGGTTAGATATTATGTGATTAAGTTCGTTTTCATCTTTTTTAGACTTAAATTGTGTAGTTTCTTCTATCCATTTTTTAAAATTCTTTCTACTGACAAAATTAGATAAATGTTGATGTCCTTTACCATAAGCTGTTTGTAAAAAAGCAGCTTCATACTTCCACAGATGTTTGTATTTAGAAATACCTTGTTCATCTCTTATTTGCTGGTAAATGTTTAGCTTCTTTAGAAATCTTGATGGAAAATTCAAATTCATATTTTAAACCTCTTTATTTTAATTGTGTTTTCATTGGATATTTTTTTCGTATTCTTGGTTTGCTAAAATATCTACTCTTTTTGCTAAATCTGCCGTTCTGGGATGATGAAAATATTCAACTTTTTTATATCTTAATTCAAACGATTTTGCCTTGTCATAAAGAGGTTTAATGTGGTCTTTTCTCATTCTATATTCACCAGTCATCCATTTAATTACTAATTCACTATCCATCCATACTTCAACTTCACGTCTCGTGTGTTCTGTTGCCTTATCTAAGGCATAGATTAATCCACTGAATTCAGCCTGGGGAACAGTCATTTCACCCAAAAATTTAGAATATTCATGTTCATTTCCTGCCTCATCAATAAAAAGTACCCCACACGCAGATTTCCCTCTACCGCGCCTGCCTTTAATATGAGCATTTGGAATTTTACAACAAGAATCAACTATAATTTTGAATGTCATATCTCAAATCCTACTTTTTTCAAATTTTCTTTTATCTTTTTTTCTAATTTTTTTGATTCTTGAAATTGTTCAGAGAGTTCGGAGGTGAGGCGGGTCATTTTTTCTTCAAACTCTTCATCGTCAATAATGTCAATTTCAATTCCAACATAACGACCGGGGGTAAGAACGCAATTGTTCTTTTCTACTTCTTCCAGCGTCGCGGATTTGCAAAAGCCTTTTGTATCTTCGTAATCGCCACCTTTTTCTTTCCACTCGTGATAAGTATTGGCAATTTTGTCAATTTCTTCCTCGGTTAATTCGCGGTGGCGGCTATCAATCATTTCCCCCATATCCCGAGCATCAACAAATAGAATTTCATTTCGCCTCTCTCTGTCATCATTACTCTGTTTATGCCTTGATAAAAACCATAAAGTACAAGGAATGGCTACGTTATAGAAGAGTTTATCCGGCATAGCAACAATACAATCTACCAAATGGTCTTCGATTATTGCCTTCCTAATTTCCCCTTCATTTGAAGTTTGTGACGCAAGGGATCCATTTGCCATTACAAATCCAGTGATTCCTTTTGGGCTTAAATGATGAATGAAATGCTGAATCCAAGCATAATTAGCATTACCGGTAGGCGGCGTTCCATATTTCCACCGGACATCATTTTTAAGTTTTTCCCCTCCCCAATCACTGATATTAAAAGGCGGATTAGCTAAAATATAATCAGCCTTCAAATCAGGATGCAAGTCATTATGAAAGCTGTCACCGGGTTCCCCACCTAAATCACCTTCAATGCCGCGAATTGCCAAATTCATTTTGCATAACTTCCATGTGGTTGGGTTAGATTCCTGGCCGTAAATTGAAATATCCTGTATTTTTCCGCCATGCTCTTCAACAAACTTTTTGCTTTGAACAAACATTCCACCACTCCCACAACAAGGATCATAAACCCGCCCCTGATATGGCTCAATCATTTCTACTAGTAAGCGAACAATGCAAGTGGGCGTAAAAAATTCACCGCCCCCCTTACCTTCCTGGCTAGCAAATTTGCCGATGAAATATTCATAGACACGACCAAAAACATCTTGTGATTCTTCCTTGTTACCCTCCATGTTAATACCGCTAATTAAATCCACTAACTCTCCCAGTACTGTTTTATCCAATTCCTCTCGACTGTAGCGCTTAGGAAGTACACCTTTTAATGTTTGATTCTCTTTTTCAATTGCGATCATTGCATCATCGATAATTTTGCCAATCTGCGGATCCTTGGCATTTTCCCTGATATATTGCCATCTGGCCTCTTTTGGCACCCAAAATACATTATGCATACTAAAAGCATCTTTATCTTCCACAAAGCCTTTTCCCAATTCCGGGTCTTTTTTAATCTCTTTCATCCGGTTTTCAAAAGAATCTGAAATGTATTTCAGGAACAATAGTCCCAAAAAAACATGTTTGTATTGGGATGGATCCATATTATTCCGCATTTTGTCGGCAGCCTTCCAAATCTCTTTCTCAAAACCCAATTTAGCTGAAGAATTATTTCTCGACATATTTAATTTTACCATTTAATTCGTGGGGGCTAAAGGGTAAGGCGGTTAAAAATTATTTAATTTTGAAAATAATTATCTTATAATAACTCGAAATGGGGAAAGAGGGAAAAAATAGATTAACACCGGAAGAAGTGCTTGAAAGACAGCGAGATGTGGATGATATTTACCAACGCCAAGAGATAACTTTGAGAAATCCTGAAGATCAAGAAAATTTTCAGCAGCAGTGTGATCAGGTAGTCAGCGAGACAATAGCCACCGTATGCAAAGCATATCCCGACCCGAACAGCAAAGAGAAATTGGTCAGAGGGTTGTTTGTAACATTGGAAATCAAAGACAGAGTTCAAGAATAGTAATTAGTACCATGGTTCGAACCATGGTACTAAAAAAATCTACTCCGTAAGGACATTAACCAAACCATCACTTCTAATTCCGTCAATTTGTACAACGGGTTTTCCAAGTTTTGTTTCCGCCGTCAACCTTATCTGTTCCAAGGTCTCACCTTCAATAAACCTTGGCGGTATAGCCGGGAAAGGATGATCGATAACATGAGATATTTGATATTGGAACATCTCATCTCCTTCTAAACTTCTCCAGTATTTTTCAGCATCTATACCAGCTTGATGACAAGCTTGAATCAAATCTTCATCATCTAACTGCACATTTAAGCATTTCTCAATCATTATTTATTTTCTTAAAGCAAACCTCTCGTAACAGAAATGAATTTTAAAATTGCATTTCCATTTCTCTGATTGCTTCGTCAATTCCGTTATCGACCGACAATAATCTTGGTCTTTGCTGCAATATTCCAAGACCAATCACCCTTCCCGAATCTATTTCTTCTTTAGATGATAAGTAAACTGCCCTGTGTTGATCAAATCCTTCTTGTTCTGAAACATGGACAACAACTTCTAAATCTTCCGGGGAAACTGATAAACTAGCCCTGGAACCAATAATATTGGTTTGCAAATCTAACGAAACTCTATTTTCACTTAAAAGAGCATGGAAATGACTTTCACGTCGCCATCCTGATAAGGATAAAGCTTTTGGTTCAGCAAAAGGAAATGCGTTTACTCCTCCAAACAATAATCCATCAAGCCCTTCTGCTAAGCGAGAAGAGTTTTCTTCATCAACGCCAATTTTTTGTAAATCCTCGCTAACTCGGTTAATGTTTTCTCTAATTTGTTCTTTTGTTCTTCGTGACATTTATATTCTCACCTCCTTATAGATTAAATTATAAAGAGTATTTTAGCATAAAAATTCACTTTCTCCTTAGCGGCGGTTCGATTAATTTAACCTCAAAGGTTAATTACTACCTGAACCTCGGGATCCCCGTATAAAAATTGAAGAATAGTAACCAGTACTATGGTTCGAACTATAGTACTAAGTAAAAACAATCTTTGTTCACTACAATGATTCGAATGATTGTAGTAACTAATAATTGCTAACTTGGGAGTAGTTAAAGAGCTAGGTTTTGCGGTAGCGGGAGATTAGTTCAACACGCTTTTTAAGAAAAGAAATTTTGTCTAAAAAAGCAAGGTTAACCTGGTCGCCGCAAGTTAAGCAAATCTTATTTCCCTCAACTAACTTTTTATTAATTTTAATGCCGTCGATAAAAACACAAACCGGTTCATTTTTGTTGAACATAATCTCCATTTTTTGGGCTTTCAAAATATCGCTTAAATATCTGTTAGTGGCGATACCGACCACCGTCCACAACCCACTTTCCAAAGGAATAACCGGACCGCCAAGATTAAAATTATAAGCGGTACTACCCAATTCGGTGCTAACACAAATCCCTGTCCCGCTGACATCAAAATTTCGGAAGGAAAAGTCTTCGGTATTCAATTTAAAACTGTGGTATCCCATGATTGAAGAACCAAAAACAATATCATTTACAGCCATTCCCAAAGTTTTTTTGCCGCCCTTTTTTTCTTCAAGAACAACTTTAATTGTTGATGTTTTAAAAAAATTCAAATCTAAATCATCATTGACTAAATCCTCGAGAATCTGTTGGTCGTCATCAAACTTGTTCATCAAAAAGTTCAATGTCCCGGCTCCCCGGCCTAAAAAAGGAACTTGAAGATGATTATATTTTTGAATTGCATGCAAAATTGCCCCATCTCCGCCGGAAACCAAAATTAGATCGGGATTATTTTCATTTAGAAATTGGGGATATTCTTGACTTATCAAATCGTTAAAGTCTTGACTGCGTGGATCTTTATTTTCAACATATTTAATTTTCATACTCTTATTATACAAAACATTCTTAAAATAACTTTATCTTCATGCTAAACTTTAATTATGGAAGAAAAAAATACTGGGCCGAGGAAAACAAATTATAATATTCCGGTTATAATTTTCTTAATTACTTTTTCATTCTTTGCTATTCTCGGTGCGGTTTACTCTGTTTACCAATACCGAGAATTGGAGAAAGAAGTTGCTGAGCTTAGAAATAACTTGCAAACAACGCCAACAACACGTCCCTCCCCAAGCGCTGAGGAAATCCCCATTGATGACTGGCAAAGTTATACTAACGAAAACTACAGCTTTTCATTCCGCTATCCTGATCAATGGACAGTTAGACAACCTGCTGCTGAACAGGGTGATTTAATTGAATACATTGATTCCGATCAAACAACCACTCAAAATGGTCAAGAAATGGCCTATTATCTCTGGCTGGAATCCGCTCAATCTCTGCCGGAATATGACTATACCAAAACACTAGTCAATCACTATCCAGCTTTCAGAACCAGTCAAAAACCTTCCCGGAACGGGACGCTGACCTATTTCATCAAGAAAACAGATGACCAATATATTTCAGTTTCGCTAACTCCTTACAATTCTGATATTCCTTATTCTAACCAAAAGGACCTCGCCCAAATATTTGAAAAAATTCTTACTACTTTTCAATTTCTCGATCAAGAAGCGGCGATAATTGTTCAAGGAGCATTGCAGTCAATACAAAGACCGGGCCCGGATGTTCCCTACGATTACCAAATAGAATTAACTACCCCCTATTACGATGAACTTAATGCCATGCAGCCCGGCTATGTTAACAGTTTTGTTGTTGTCCCAGATAATGAAACAATTAACCAAAAATTAGAAAACTTAGTCGGAGAAACAGCATCTATCCAGGGCAAAATTGAGTGGGGCTTAGCTGAAACCCGCCATCTCCGGGCAACCACCGTCGTCAGCAACTAAGATAACCCTCATTTAGTATCACGGTTCGAACCATAGTACTGTAACTAATGATAAAATAGATTATGGGGGAAAGATGCCCGAATTTCGATGATTTTCACGGTTGTGTGAATGCTTTTACCGGCAAAATATGTCCAAGGACTGAAATTCGCTGGCTTCCACAAGGAGGATTGTTTTCTGGCAAGCTGGCAGAAGTGAGGTGTAAAAAAATGGAAGTTGCCTTAAGAATAAATATTAACTATACCCGACAAAGCTTACCCTATCGTCCAAAAAAATTTTTTAAAAGATAACGGTGAATTATTTTTTGTTTAAACTCCCTTTGGAAACTTCTTGAATGTAGTCAATGCCTTGATTGACATAACCCTTGTAGTCTTTACGGTTTTGATAGATTTGCCAGACTTTTTTGGCGTGGCTGGCTAAGTGCGGATAACTACTCTCGGAAAAGTCATCTTCAATTGCCGTTTCTTGGAGAGCGTTCATCTGAGGCCAAAGAGCTGAAATCATCTTTTCTTCTTTAAAAATCAAAATGTGAGCAGTAATTTCAGCCAAAGCCCAAATATGCCAGTCGGAAACCGGCCGTTTGTCATAAAGGCGGTCAATCGTTTCGAAAAAATGGCTAAGAACTAGCTCGTATCCATTCATATAATAATGTTTTCGCGGTTCACGCTTATACCAGGCAGCAAGTTTGTTGGTTCCACCCCAGGAAGCCATCGAGTAAAAGGCAGAGATCAAAAAGTAATAACTCGAATAATCCCAAGGTAAATCTCCCATTATTTCTGTCGCTAATTTAAAAAAGTCATCTTCTTTATCCTGCCAAATTTTTTCATAGGCTAATTCCACTCTTTCTAAATCCGCTCGAATGTCTTTGTAGACTTCCCGCAGATATTCGTCCAAAATTTTCTCCTGTTTGCCGAAGTCTTCCTCGGCCAAAATGCTCTCCACCACCTGCTTGTCTAACCCTTTTTTCTTAACCCGGTAGTCAATACCAGCTGGGTCAACTGAGGTTAATCTAAAAAGAATGTTTTCTAAATCCTCGTCATAGTCAATGTAGAAATTAATTCTAGCCATAGATTATGGAATATAGACAGGTAGTGTCATAACCTTATAATCTCCATCTTCTTTCTTTACCTGATAATCAAACGCTGACTGTGTCGGCATTTCTTCCTCTGTTGCTCCACAACAAGGTCCCCGCTCAAACAAGGTTCCATCAGAATTCATAAATTCAACCTTAAAATTAAAATCAACCGCTGAAGTTTGTTCACTATTAACAATTTCTTTAATTTTTAAGCACTGCAACCCGTTAGCTTGACAACCATTTTTCAATAATTCTTGATAATTTTTTTCATTTATATTTGGATTCCATCCTCTCAAGATCTCGTAGCTTCCACCAAAAAGTTCTACCGCCTGCAAATAATCTTTGGAAGATAAAGCATCAAAGAAAGAAATTAATGATAATCTCGCCTTCTCAATATCACTATGATTATCCTTTTGAAAACTATCAACAACAATATCGAAAACTTTTTCGTTTCTGTAGCTCTTAAATTCTATAAACTGATCGTCTATTTCCACAATAGCAAATGGACTTTGAACAGCATCTAAACCCATATTAAATAATAAACCCTTTTCCCCAGCAATTAATTTTTCCTGCCAAGTAATTCCCTTAGGACTTATTACATCCCCGCTTTCTACTTTTTGAGCAATGTTTTCAAAAAAGCGATTCGACTTGGGGTTAATAATTATTTTCATAACTAAATTTTCCTCATTTTTAATTATAATTTTTTCAGCGTTATATTCTTCGTAAGCTTCTATCGATAAACCTTCCGGATAACTAAAATAATATTGGTCATCTTTAGTGAAGTAAGAAGTCAAAGACTCCAAATTAATTTCTACTTCTTGGTTCGGAATACTCGTTGGAGTCAACTGGTCAGTTGGCTGACGATCTAAAGTGATAAAGTTTTTTAACACTGGATATAACCAAGGCTTACACTTACCGCCAGCTAGAGGCCCGCGTCCAATAGACCGGCAAAAAGTTCCTAGTGGACACCGAGCATTATAACTCCAGTCACCGCCGCAGCTAACCGCTCTTGATTCCAACCATTTAAATAAATTTAACTGCCAAAAGGCAAATAAACCAAAGGCAAAGATAAAAATGAATAAAAAATATTTTTTCATGTTTTATTATAGCACCAACAAAGTGGTAAAATTGAGCATGGCGAAATTGGCAATTACCTACAACCACGACAAAGAAAAATACATCTTTAAAAAATATCGGGATGCCTTTGAAAAACACGAAGGCAAATTGCCCAACCTTAACCAGCCGGCAGATAATGAGAAAGCGGATAAGATCTGTAAAGAGCTAAAAAATGCTTGGGAACCGAAAGAAAAGGAATTTATTAATAACCTAAACTGGTTTTATGATTGCGAATTCAAAATTAACGGCTGGGTTGGCTATTTAATCCGGTCAAGAATCTGTCCATATTCACCGGATGAAAAATTCTTTGCTATTAGTCTCGATAAACCGCTGAGTGACCAATTACTTACCATCGGCCACGAACTATTTCACCAGCCGTTTCATTATTATTGGGAAGACAAGTGTCTTCAAATTTTTGAAGATGAACAAGTCGTTCACTGTCTTAAAGAGGCCTTAACGGAATTACTAAACACACCAAAATTTAATCTAACTGATGAGCTAGATCCTGGCTGGGGTAACCCCTGCGAAAAATTTGTTCGCCACCTAATCAAGAAATATTATCGAGAAAACGGCCCGTTTAAGTTTGAGGCCCTTCTTCAGTGGGTGAAATAACCAAATTATCCATAACCCAGTTATTTACTAATTCCATTTGCTGCTCAAATCGCTGCTTCCGAACATTGGTCATTTCCCCTAAAGCCTCAGCATCAATAAAAAACAAATGGTCGTAGGGCTCAAAATAGACAACATTATTCGGCTGTTGGCCCTGGAACAAATCTCCATGAATATATCCCTGTTCTTCGGCAAACTGCCAATGTGATTTTTCCAGATTGTGAAGTAAATACTCGGCATAAGACTTGGAAAAACCCTTAAAGGCCACCTCATCCTGAGTTGCATAACCTAACTCTAATAAGTCCATTGAATACCTTAATTCCCCAAGATTTGGCCCTAAATAAGACATTTTGAAAACAATAAACCCAGAATCCTCCAACCTTGTTTCCTCAACTTCCGGGAATTTACAACCGCAGTGGCGATAAGACTCAAATAATAAATTAAGCCGCTTTAACTCACGTTCTCCCTTTCCTTCTTCATTTAGCGGTCGAACTTTTAAGACGGTGTCAGCACCGGCATGAGGGCCGGCTACCCGCAGCACTCGCCTTTTGGGAAAGTGAATTGGATATACTTGTTTAATTCTTTCTTCTTTTATTGGGTAACCTATTTCCTCAAGATATTGAGCAGTTTCCGAGCGGTTATACCTTAGAACTTCAGACATAGTTATATTTTATCATTTAACTTTTTTTATAGCTAAGGCTTTCAGCATTCTTTGCTTGCCGGTTTCTGCTTTTTGAGTGTCTGGAGTTAACCGCGGCAAGCCTCGAATTTGTTCAGCTAGAAAAACCAAGGCTTTAATTTCCTCAGCTTCCTGCGAAGCAAGATCGCTTCTTGACAAGATTTCGTTGGCGCTTTCAGGAGAATTCAAGCACTCGTCTAAAATATCTACTTGGTGTGATACCTCAATAGCTTCACACACTGTAATTAATTTTATAAGAATGTCTGGCTATAGTCAATTGCAAACTAGGTTTGACTTCTGGTATATTGAATTAATGGAAATGAACGAAAGCAGTCCTAACAACCCCAACCAAACCTTATTAATCATTATCGTTATTATGTTTATCGGCTTACTTGGCATTGCTGGCTACTTCATCTATCAGAAATTCCAACTTCAACAACAGCTTCTGCAATTGAGGACAGAAAATCAATCTGAAACCGGTTTGGCCGATAGCGGGGAAAAAGAGACAACCCCAGTTGAAACCCAACCAACACAGGCCATCGATCCAACTGAAATGCCAACTAATACTCCTGATCCCTATCAAGGCTGGGAAACCTACACTAATCAAGAATACGGCTTTCAAATATCTTATCCGAGCAATTATCAGGCTCTTGATGATGAAAATAATCTATACGGCTGGCCGAACGCAATTGTTCTCCTTTACAAAGGCGGACAAGCCTACGACTTACCCATTGAGGTTTGGGACACTGAGGCGGAATATCAGGAAAAAAATGAAAATAGCTTAGATAAACTTATCGTCAAAGAAGTAAACGGCAAATACATCACCTTCTTCAACAGTACAACTGACGGCAATTTTCAAAAAATCGTCAACAGCTTCAAGAAGATTTAACAGAAAGTTACTTAAAAAGATTTGTTAAAAAGGATAGGATTCCTCGGGATTTTAATTCTGTTTCAATAGTTTGTTGAAGATAGTCATTTTGCTCCTCCAACATTGCCTGGGCATCTTCAATTTGTTCTTGGGCAGTTTGATCTGCTTCGCTGGCCATTTTTTCTAATTCCCCAATCAACTGATTATTAAGCTCCATTTCATTCTCTAAATCATTAAGGGCTTCGTGGCTTGGTCCAAAAAGAAACTTTCTAATTCGACCGCGGGATTTTACTTTTTTTAAAGATTCCGATATTTTTTCCTGAACTTGGTTTTGTTCCATCGCTAAATCTCTAACTCGTGTTCCCAATCCAGTGTCTTCCGGCACTTTTTTTAAAGAATTTTGAACAGCCTGTCCTGCCTGCTCAACGGCCATTTCTCTAACCTGCTGACCGATACCCTTGCTTGTTGCCTCTTTCTCTTCTGTCTGAGTTTGGACTTGCTGCTCTTCACCCTGATTTTGTACTTGCACTTGAACCTGGTTTTCAACTCCACCCTGTTGGCTGTTTTCATTATCCCCCTGACCGCTAACTTCTACTTCGTCTAACTTAACACTTGCTCCTTGCTGGGTAGTAGATTCCTCTTTACCAACACCAACTCTTGTATCCATGTTTTTATTCTGGACAGCAAAGACAGGAAATGGAAGTAAAAACAAAGTTATTAGAAATAAGATTAGCTTTACCATATGTAAATACAATATAGACAAAATCAATTTTAAAGTCAAACCATATGTTATGATTTATGGTTATGAAATACAGAAAAGAAAAGGCCACTATCTTTATAATTCTAGTAACTGAGGTTTTAGGATTTTCACTGATCCTTCCCTTTTTGCCCTATCTAGCCGAAAGTTTCGGAGCAACCCCCTTTCAAATCGGTCTAATTTCAACCGTATTTTCATTATTCCAATTTTTCTCAGCCCCAATAATGGGAGCTCTCAGTGACGTTGTTGGGCGCAAGCCAATGTTAATTCTTTCTCAAACATCAACCCTAGTAAGTTTTATAATTCTCGGTTTTGCCAACTCCCTTCCTCTAATCTTCCTATCAAGAATTGTTGATGGAGTTCTCGGCAGTAATTTTACTATCGCTCAAGCATACTTAAGTGACCTAACTTCAAAGAAAAATAGAAGTAAATCCTTTGCTTTAAGTGGAATTGCCTTCTCAATTGGATTCCTAGTTGGTCCGGCACTCGGTGGATTTCTATCAACCAAAACCAGTTATCTCGTTCCCTCTCTTTTAGCCGCCGGAATCTCACTAATAACTGTCTTAATTACTGTTTTTTTTCTGCCCGAAACAGTTACTAAATCCAACGAAAAAATTAAAATTTCAATATTGAACATCAACAGCTTCAAAAAATATTTAGCTAATCCCAATATTAATCGCCAATTAGGCCAATTCTTTCTTTATATTCTTGCTCACACCACCTGGATCAGTACTCTTGCCCTCTATACTAAGGAACGTTATAACATTACTCCCCAACAAATTGGATTATTTTACGCTTATATCGGTTTTATTAACATTATTTTTAGAGGCCTGATCCTTAACCAGCTTATTGATAAATTTAACGAAAAGAGACTCCAAGTCATCAGTTTATTCAGCATCGCTACTGGTTTAATTGGAGCAAGTTTAGCCCCCAATCCAATAATTATGGCCTTGATGATGACCTTCTTTGCTATCGGAGGAGGAATGTTCAGACCATTAATTATTGGAAATATTTCTAAGTCTACCTCCGAAAATGAACAGGGAGCAGTGTTAGGAACTACCAATTCTCTAGGGAGTATTGCTCAAATTTTTGGCCCCCTTATTGGCGGTTTCAGCTTACAAAATTTTTCGCCAATTATTTTGGGCTTAATTGCGGCCAGCTTTTTAGGTCTTAGTTTAATTATTCGCGCCCCGGATTACTTAAAACAAGATAGCGGTTGAGGTTATCAGATTTGCCGTCAGCCAAATAGTGGTCAATAACATCAACTTCCAATGGACTGAGCATTCTTTGCATTTCTTTCTCATCAAGATGATGGCAGTAGCGGTAAGCCCGTGCTCCCCTTTTCCAGTCCAAGATATAATCGTTTTTTTCTAAGTCCTCGGAATTAAGTCCAACCTTTTCCGGGTCGATAACTTTTTTTCTAAACCGCTTTTTATCAGCAAATTGCCAAAAAGTAATAACGAGAACCCCCTGACTGGTTAAATTGCCAAGCAATTCTTTGACTAAACTTTGCCGAAATTGAAATGACGGCAAATGATGAAACAAACCAAAGGCGACAATCAAATTGTGATTATCGGAAAGTGAATCTAACCCATCAACGAGGTCAATTTGATTCAACTGATAATTAACATTGGTTGAAGACAATCGTTGTTCGGCCTTATCTAACATCTGCTGATTAAAATCCAAACCGAGGTAATTAACTGAACAATCCTTAACCCTATCATCTAAAAATTGACCGAACCGGCCGTTGCCGCAGCCCAGGTCAATAACTTCTAAAGACTCATCTCTGGCAACAAGGACATTGATATAAGGGAGGAGCTTTTCCCAGCCCGACCAAAAATAGGACCGGGATTGGCTAAACTCATCAGCAGTTTGTTGATAAAATTCTCGATTTAATTGGTTTAATTTTTTAACTGTTTGTTTGTTCATTTACTAATTACGCAACACCTCGGAGGAGTGATTTCTCCCACCATCCGAGGAGTCGCTTAACTCTTGATATAATTGTAAGGATAATCCCCGGATTGTCCCAACAATGTCAAATAAAAATTTAATTAAATTAATCAAAGGGCTGGAAAAGAACCGGCCGATAACCAAAAAGAAACTATATAACCTTCAACGGAAGTATACCAAAGAAGGCGGAGACCTGTATTCTAAAGTTGACATTATTACCGCTTACAAGCAGTTAGCCGGCAGTCAAGGCCTTGGTAAATATGACCCGAGCCTAGTAACCGAAATCAGAAAAAAGCCGTCACGGACCACTTCTGGAGTAACTCCAGTAACTGTTTTAACTAAACCCTACCCCTGCCCGGGACAATGTATATTTTGCCCGGAGCCAGATGAAATGCCCAAAAGCTATTTGCCCAGCGAGCCGGGCAGTCAGCGGGCTGAACGCAATCAATTTGACCCCTACCTTCAAACTTATAACCGAGTTCAAACTTTAGCTAACATGGGTCACCCAATTGACAAAATTGAACTGATAATTTTAGGGGGAACCTGGTCGGCCTACCCGAAAAAATACCAGATTTGGTTTATCCGGCAGTGCTTTCGGGCTTTAAATGACATTCAATCTCAGAAAACAAATCTTAAATCCTTAGATTACCGGCGGGATCAACCCGAAACAAGCAGTTGGGAAGAATTGCAAACGGCTATGCAGAAAAACGAAACTGCTTTGGCCAGGAACGTTGGTCTGGTTGTTGAAACCAGGCCGGATTTTATTACCCAGGAAGAGGTTGTCCGGCTGAGAAAATTGGGGGCAACCAAAATTCAACTCGGTATTCAGTTCCTTGACGATGAAATACTGGCAATGAATAAACGCGGCCATGGAGTGAAAGAAATAGCAAGTGCCTTTTTCCTACTCCGGTCCGCCGGATTTAAAATCCAGGCTCATTGGATGGTTAACCTCTACGGATCAAATCCGGAAATGGATAAAGAAAATTATTTAAAAATATTTAGTGACCATCGATTTAAGCCCGATGAACTAAAAATTTATCCCTGTTCACTGCTGGCTGATACGGAGTTATTTACGCTCCATCAACAAGGAAAATGGCGGCCGTATAATCATCAAAAATTGGTTGATATTTTAAAATTCTGCTTAACTAATACTCCGCGTTACTGCCGCTTAAACCGGGTAATCCGGGATATTCCGTCACCGGAAATAATTGCTGGGAACAAATTGACTAATTTACGGCAAGTTGTTGAAGAAGCAATTGCCAAATCTAAAAAGAACTTAGTTGAAATTCGGTCAAGAGAAATCGGTCAAGAAGAATTCGATTCAGAAAGTATTAAACTTAAATCAACCCAATATCAAACTGCCGACAGCAAGGAAGTCTTTCTAGAGTACATAACTCCCAACGACGATTTACTCGGCTTTTTGCGTTTAAGCCTGCCAGAAAAAAAAGCCTGGCTTAATCAGCTAAAAGACTGCTCAATTATCCGGGAGGTTCACGTTTACGGTCAATCCACTCCCCTCGGAGCAGAACAAACCAAAGCAGCACAACATACCGGTTTAGGAACAAAACTTATTACAGAAGCTAAAAAAGTCAGTCAAAAGAATAACTATTCTAAAATGGCGGTAATTTCCGCCGTAGGAACTAGAGAATATTATCGTAAGCTAGGTTTTTCAGACGGGAAGTTATATCAAAAATCAGTTACAAGAACCTGAAGCAGCCGGTGCATCAGCAGAACCTTCCAACTCTGTTTCACAAGCCTCTGGTGCTTCGGTAAAGGCACCGCAAATTGCACCCTTATACCCTTCTTCGCTTCTTTCCCCGTTGAATTTAACACCGTTGATAACTAACGCAGGAGAACCGGTAACACCATACTCATCGGTTAACTTAACCTCTTCTTCGGCTAGAGCTAACTTTTTATCATTAAAGCAAGATTCTACTGTAGTGGCGTTTACACCAACTGTTTGAGCCGCTGTCTTCCAGCAAGTTTCAACATCATCAGTTGTACAATCTTGATTAACCTGGTCAATGTACCCCCAATACTTATCCTTTTGATTTTCATAAACACACAGCTCACGAATATGTTGATTAGCTTCGTTGACGCCGTGCATAGCACAATACTTGCTCTCTTCGTCAATACAATAATCCGGTCCGCCGCCTTGATAATTGTCATAGAAAATATAATGTGGTTCAATCTCAACTGCGTCTCCAAGTAAATCTATCACCGGCATGATTAAATCCTCTGCTTGATTACCGTAGGGGCAAAAGGACATTGTAAATAATTCTACTGTTGGCTTATCAGACTGAGGAATTTCTTGAGGTTCTTGAGCGGTTTGATTTCCGCCTTCTTCGGCGTCTTTCATGCTAACTCCCGTGGTAAAGAACATTGATTGATCGGTTGTCATGTAAGAAGTATATTCCTGGCCGCCAACTTCTAATTTAATTTCATACAAACCGTTTTTCTTAGTCACTTCTTTAACCTCAAAATTGTCTTGCATTTCAGGATTAAGGAGATTGGTAGAAATAAACTCAGAAGCTACACCCTTGATTTTTTCCGGGTTACTGGCTGCTAAGGGATTTTGGGTAAAGCCTTGGGTTAAGACGGCTACTGCCAAAGCAACAACCAGTCCAATTACGAGTTTATTTTTCTTGACGAGTTCTTCCATAATCCTTACTCTAACACAAAAAATTAATTTGTCAAAAACTACTTTTTACGAAAGAAAAACTTCCGCTTTTTCTTAGGATTATCTTTCTTTTTATTATTATCCTTATCACTATCATCCTCTTTTTCAATATTCTTATTTTTTTGATCTTTTGCCATCTTTTCCTTAATTTCAGGAATAACATCAGCCAGTTTTTCTTTCTTTGACCACAAAGTAGATAAAGTTGCCATCAACGCCATCATACTGAATCCGTCTTTAATTTTTTGCTTAACAAATTGCGATGTTTCTTCGACATCATCGCCAATTTTGGATACCTTTTCCGCCGCTCTTCTGACTTCACGAAGAATTAAAATTACCCACACGCCGGCAGTAACAAAAATCGCCGTCAGCGATACAACACAAATGATTAGAATTATCTGAATAGTCGATTCCATTATCTATAAACTACCAACATCCTCTCTCTCCTGTCAAGAAGATGTGCACCCGTTTTAACCAGCCATCCTCTTCTCATAGTATAGTGCCATTGCGCCTGGTGCCTTCTTTTTCTTATGAGTGAATTCATAACCCAAAGATTCATAAAGGTTGATTGCTGGCAGTGATTGTTCATCATCTCCTACCCCAAGAATAATTTTTTTAATCCCTTTATTTTTAGCGTATTCTTCTAATATTGATATTAATTTCTTGGCAATACCTTGTCGTCGGTGATCAGGGTGAACACGGAGACTTTTCATCTTGGCTATGCGTGAAGAAATAATCTTTAAACCAATCATGCCAACTATTTTATCCTCATTAATATGATCAACTACCCAAAAGTGGCCCCCTTTATCGAAATAGTCATTTTTAATATTTGCTAAAGGCTTTTTATCCCTAACATAATCATCTAATTGTCCTATCGAAGATCGTTTATTAAGAATTTGAACCTTTTCTTTGTCTGCAGACTGATAAGACCGATATTTATACATTAGTAGGCTAATTCTAACAAATTCAGTACCATGGTTCGAACCATAGTACTATGTAATTAAAATCGTTAATGGTGGTAAAATTAAGTGATGAAAAAACCAAATGTTATTGTTTTTGACTTTGACGGGACAATAGCTGACTCCCAAAGGGCAACTGAAAAATTATTCAAACTACTTTCTAAAGAATTTGGTTTTGAACAGACTAATTCAAACGGATTTGATATTTATAAAGAAAAAGGAGCACAAGAGGCAATTCAACTTCTTGGAATCCCAAAGAAAAAACTACCAGCAATTATGGAAAAGTATCGCACTAGTATGTCAAAGCTGTTCAATACTTTTAAACCAATTATGGGCATCAAAAATGTTCTTACTGAATTAGAAAAAAACGGATATACCCTAGGTATACTAACCTCTAATTCTGAGGAAAATGTTAATAGGTTTTTAAAAGCTAATAAAATGGATTTTTTTGAATTTGTTTATTCACAAGGAGAATTATTTGGCAAAGATACAATAATGAAACAAATGCTCGCCGACGAAAACCTATTTGCCGAAAACGTTATTTATGTCGGAGATGAATCAAGAGACATTGAATCAGCAAAAAAAGTGAATATTGAAGTTATTGCTGTAACCTGGGGATATAATTCAAGTGAAGTTCTTAAAAAGTACAAACCAAATTATTTAGTCAATCAACCTAGGGAAATTATCGAGTTGTTAATTTAAATAAATTGATTATGAATAATAAAAAGATTGCGGAAATAAACCGGCGGGCGTGGAATAGAATAGCTAAACAGAAAAAGGCGGTTCATCCAACTAAGGGTAAAAAAGAAATGTTGGGAAAATTTATTGATCTTCTTCCGAAAGAGGGAAGGGTTTTAGATTTAGGCTGCGGTGACGGTATACCAATCGGCAAAAAACTAAGCGAAGCAAAATTAAAAGTTGTTGGTATTGATGTTGCTGATGAAATGATTAAAAAGTACGAAAAAAATGTACCTGGGTCAAAAGCTCTTCGGCTATCAATGACTGAGATTAATTTCAATGAGGAGTTTGACGGAATTATCTCCAGCTTCTCTATGCTTAGCCTACCCCCGGATGATTTTAAATTAACCGCTAAAAAAATAATTCGGGCATTAAAACCAAATGGCTGGTTTTTGCTGATTTTAAACGAAGGCAGTTCTAAGACAGGTAAGGTGCAAGAAGTTCAAGGCCAGCAGATGTACTCCACCGGAATGTCTGAAAAAGAAGTCCGAAGTGCTTTTGAAACAAATCAAATGGAAATAATGGAGTTGGTAAGAGAAACTGTTCAGTCCCAAGAATACGGCACTGAACATACCATGATTTTTCTGATGAAAAAAGTCTAGTCTAATTCTTTGGTGACTTCGCGGGTGCGGCCGGCGGGTGATTGGACAACAATCCGAAGCTGATTATCATCACGGTTAGCGGTGTAAGTAAACCGACCATTTTCATCAAGATTAACTATCTGTTCATCAATTTTTAAAGTAGCCTGAGGGTGGGTTTTGCCGGTAACTACTTTCCCTTGGGAAGTCGGTCGAACATTATTGACCCTAACTACTGGTGGGCGAACAAAATTCAGGTATTGGTAAATTAAATAGCCAAGAAAGACAGTAACCAAAAGGCCAGCAGCGATATAGCCCTGCCATTTTGAAAAAAAATTTAACTTCTGAAAAGAAAATTTTGATTCCTCCTCTGCCTCTTGATAGTCCCGTCGAAAAATTGCCGCCATTTTCTGAGGCGACAATTTCAAAAAGTCAGCATATTTTTTAACATAAAGTTGGGCATAAACACCATCAGGCAAGTTTTCAAATTGGTTGTCCTCTATCGCCTGTAGGTACTCTTCTGGAATTTTTGTCGCCTTAACAACATCCGACAAAGATAGATGTTGTTCAACCCGAGCAGATTTGATTATCTCCCCTGCTTGTTTCATCAAAGTTTACTTAATAACTTCCCGGGCTTTGGAACCGCGAGCTGGACCAACAATTCCAGCAGCATGAAGCTGGTCTAATATGCGAGCGGCCCGAGCATAACCAACATGAAGTTTACGTTGAATCAACGAGGCTGAACCCTTATCAGCAGCAATTACCAATTGTTTGGCCTCATCAAACAACTCATCGCGTTCTTCTCCATCAATTAAAACGGTACTTTCCGTTACCGGAACCGGCTGTTTAACTACCTCTTTCTGGTAATCAGTTCCTCCTTGTTCTTTGAGGAAATCAACCAACTCATCAACTTCCTGGTCAGTGATAAACGGACCTTGAATACGAGACGGCTTAGCCTGATCAGGTGGAATAAAGAGCATGTCGCCCTTACCCAATAATTTCTCGGCTCCGGGCATGTCTAAAATAACTCGGGAATCGGCATTACTGGCAACAGCAAAGGAAATTCGGGAAGGGATATTCGCCTTAATCAACCCGGTGATAACGTCAACCGACGGCCGCTGAGTTGCTAAAATTAAATGAATACCCGTCGCCCGCGCCATCTGAGCTAACCGGCAAATTTTGTCTTCAACCTCAGACGGTGCGTGAAGCATAATATCAGCTAACTCGTCAACAATAATAATCACGTAAGGCAGACGCTCATCCTCTTCAACGGTTTGATTGTAAAGTTCCAAATTTCTCGCCTTTCTCTTAGCCAACAACTCATATCGCCTATCCATTTCCTTAATCGCCCATTTAAAGGCCGAAATAACTTTATCCGGTGCTGTTAAAACCGGCGTTAATAGATGAGGAATATCATCAAATCTAGTTAACTCCACCCGTTTTGGATCAACTAAAATCAGCCTGACTTCATCCGGCGTCGACCTAAAAAGAAGGGTTGAAATAAGCGAACTTAAAAGGACACTTTTTCCTGACCCAGTTTGACCAGCAACCAACATATGCGGCATTTTGGCAATGTTAATTATTCTTGGTTGATTGGAAACATCCAATCCTAAGGGAATTGAAATTTTTGATTCTGCTTTATCCATCTCGTCGGTAACCAACATTTCCTGCAAAGAAACGATTGCCGATGATTTATTAGGAACTTCAATCCCAACTAATGACCGACCCGGAATTGGGGCCTGAATACGGATTTGGCCGGTTGGAGCAGCTAAAGCCAAAGCTAAGTCTTCTGCCCGGGACGTTATTTTCGATAATTTTGTCCCCAAAGCAACCTTTAAACCGTACTGGGTAACTGCTGGTCCTTTGTTAACTTCTTTAACCCTGGCCGTGATTCCAAATGATTCTAAGGTTTCTTCAATGATATTGGCGTTAGCATTAACATTACCCCGATCTGCCTGACTGTCCAAGTCTTGACGAAGTATCGACATTGGCGGATACTCCCACTCACCGCTACTACCGGAGGTTGTTATTGCACTGATTTCAATATCCTTGTCTTCACCTCCACCAGCGGCTTTTGGTTGCTGACTGGTTGATAAAGCCGGCTGAGGTTGGGGCTTAGGTTGGGGTTGTGGTGACGGCTTGGATACTTTAGCTTCTTCGTCTTCACCAACAAAGGCAGGTTTCTTTTTCTTTTTGGGCTGACCAACAATATACTTTTTAATAGTTTTCAATATCTGACCGAAAAACTCAAAAATTTCCTGAAGTGAAGAATTAAACATAACCACTAAACCTATTAAAACTCCACCAAAAAAAACAAAAATACCTCCTGCCGGAGTAATTAAGTAGGCTGTTTGTTGCCAAATCCAAACCCCAATTACCCCAGACCGGCCAACACCAAGAAGACACAAAAAGATAATTACTGCTCCAATAAGAACAGTCGGCTGACGAAGCGGAGTTTTCATCTGGCTGAAAATAATTGCTATTAAGAAAAATAAGGCCGGCAAAAAAACTGCCGCAAAGCCAAAATACTGGGTAAACCAATCATTTAACTTAATTAAAACCGCCCCTTGGCGTAAAAAACCAAAGATGGTAACTACCCCAAGGAGACCGAACCCTAATGCAGCAATTGACATTAGGGCCTTCTTTTTTAGTTTTGGTTTTGACTTTTTCTTTTTTTTCTTAGCCATGTTTATTTGTAAGGACAATCCTAGGATTGTCCCTACATACAACTTATACTTCTAATATCACTGGTAGGATAATTGGTTCTCTGCCAGTTTTATTTTTAACAAACTCTTCCAGCTGGCCTTGAACGGCATGGCGAACAGTTTGATAATCAAAAGTTGGTTCACTCGCTTCCTTATAAAGTTTACCAGCTTCTTTTTCGATTTCCCCTAACAGCTGTTTACTTTCTTTCAAGTAAACAAATCCCCGTGAGGCCACCGTTGGTTTATCAACCAACTGGTAATTTTCACTGCTGGCTAAAAGGATGATAACTAAAATACCATCTTCAGCTAAAATTCGCCTGTCTCGGAGAACTGTCTTCCCGACATCTCCAATGCCCAAACCGTCAATTAGAACCCGGCGATTTCGATGACGATAGGAAAGATCAATTCCTCCATCAGTGCTAAAAGTTGGCATGACGTCTTCTCTGGGGATAATAACTTTTTTCTCGCTAACTCCCATCTTACCAATTAATTCACGGTACTTATGAGCGTGCCGCCATTCTCCACCGATCGGAATATAGTATTCCGGCTTAACTAAATCCGCTAAAAGGGACAGCTCTCGCTGATAACCGTGACCGGAAACATGAAGAGTTTCTCCCAGTTCTTCATAAACAACCTCAGCTCCCTGTTTAAACAAATCGTTAATTAACCGGAAAACGGCACCCGATGTTCCTGGAACGTAATCTGGTGAAGAAAAGATAAAGGTATCCCCTTCCCGCACTTTCAAAGAGTGCTTGCCAAGAACAACCCTATCCAGACTTGATCCGGTTTGACCAAGACTGCCGGCAATTAAAAAGGTTATTTTATCCTCAGGCATCTTTTTAGCCTGGTGATAGTTAACTAAATCCCCCTTATGCAGGTTTTTCAAATAACCAAGCTTTTTGGCAACATCAACATTTTTCTGAATTGACATTCCAACTAAAGCAATTTTCCTGCCGTCTTTCTTCGAAGCTTCAATTGCCGCTTCCCAACGGTAAATATTTGAGGATATTGCCGTTACAAAAACCCGGCCTTTTGCCCGATTAATCTCATCGTTAAACGGCTGATTTAAAATTGATTCTGACGGAGAATGACCCTGCTTCTCCGCGCCCAAACAATCAGAGAGCATACAAGTTACTCCCTTTTTGCCAAATTCGGCTATTTTGTCAACCTGAGGCAAAACTCCATCTGGCGGGGTGAAATCCAACTTGAAATCCGCCCCGTGATAAAAGTTGCCAACTGGGGTTTGAATTAACAAGTGGTAACTATCCGGCAAGGAATGTGTTACCCGGGCAGAGTCAATCTTAAATTGGCCCATTTTAACCGGTTTGTTTTCATTATATTCCTTTACCGGAGCAGAAATATTTTTCTCCTCAAATTTTCCCCGAATTAAAGCTGCCGCTAATCGCGGCCCATATACGGGGATATTTGACGGTAAATCGGGCATTAAGAAGGGCAAAGCCCCAATGTGGTCCTCATGTCCGTGAGTAACCAAAATTCCCTGAATCTTATTTTTCCGGCTTAAAACATAATCAAAATCAGGAATAATTAAATCTACTCCCAAAGTTGACCGTTCCGGAAAACCCATTCCACAATCAACAATTAATAATTGGTCATTTTTTTCTTGACCATTTGGCAAATAATGATAAACATACATATTTGCCGTAACGCCAGTAAACTGGCTTAAAGATACTATACGTAATTTGTCCATAATATTCCTTTCTAGCCTAGTAAGGCTAAATTCGAATTTCGAATATCGAAACTCGAAATAATAACTAATAATAAATTTTCAAAATAATAAACTAATTAATTAGATTTTCGAATGATCGACCCGAAAATCTTCATCAATTCTGTTGCTTCTTGAATAAGGATATCCCGTTCTTTCTCCAACCCTCCCACATCTAAAAGCTTTAGCCAATATCTGCTTTCTTTAGATTCCTTACGAGATATCTTTATTCTATGAATAAAATCCTTTTTACTCAAGGCTTCGTTAGCCTCAATGTAATTAGCACCAACCGAACCAGATGATCGCAGTAATTGCCTACTGTCTTCTCTGTTTCTAGCAGTTTGACGTATTTGGCTAACAAACTGTCGCACCTTTCTTGCAAATTTTAAGGTTCTTTCTTCCAAATCATATTTTTTTACAGTTTTGGTCATTATGATTTGTTTCGTATTTCGAAATTAGTGCTTCGGATTTTCTTCTACAGTGGAAGGTAACTATTAACATTTTCCACTGTAATTTTAACTTGTTTCTTTTCGCCTTCAACAATCTGGCGAGCAACCCGACGACAGATAGACTCGATGTTCCGATATAAAGTACGAACACCGGCGTCATATCCTAGCGGTCGAGTAATTTTCGGCCAAACTCTTTCTTCGAAATTAATCTCATCAGAATTTAAGCCTGTCTGTTCAATTGCCTTTGGTAAAAGGTAATCCTTGCCAATGGCAATCTTTTCATCGTCTGAATAAGACGGCATCTGCAAAACTTCCAACCTGTCCATTACCGCCGTTGCTATTCGGCGAGTATGATTGGCAGTAGCAATAAATATTGCCTCTGATAAATCAAACGGATAATCGATAAAATAATCCGAGAACCGGTCATTTTGCTCCGGGTCAAGTAATTCTACCAAAACACCCATAATTGTATTGAGAGAATCATCAGCCACCCGGTCTATTTCGTCCAAGAGGATAACCGGATTTTTAGCTTCTGCTTGCCGCAACCCCTTGATAACTTGCCCTGGTTCCGCCTCGGGATGAATCCGGGACTGGCCCCTTAAATAAAGCGGGTCACCCAAACCTCCAAAAGGTATCCGCATAAATTTTCTACCCAGGGCTTCGGCAATCGATTTGGCAATAGTCGTTTTACCGGTTCCAACTAAACCAACAAAACAGAGCACCGGGGCACGAACCTTGCCCTCTCGCCGCTTCTCTTTTAAAATCAAAACCGATAAATATTCCAAAATCCGGTTTTTAATTTTATCTAATCCGTAATGACTTTCGTCCAAAACCTTTTTAGCATGGTCCAAATCTAAAATATCTTTGGTTTTTTCTTTCCAGGGTAAAGATGTAATCCAGTCGGCCCAGTGCGACACTTGGTTTAAACCCTGCCAAAAAGCTTCGCCCTGTTGAACTAACTGCAGGCGTCGAATTTCTTCTTCCGCCTGGGCAACCAAGTCTGCCGGCAAATCCTCTTTCTTTAACTTTTCTTGGATATCTTTGAGATAATCTTCCTGCTTTTTATTAGTCATCCTCTACACCCATTCTACATACGATTAAAAAAACTTTCAATATAACTCTTCAAAGGGAAAGTTTAAACTTGAGGTTCGAGAAGCTTAAGGTCATATCGACCACGGTCATCAATCTTGATTAGCTTAACTTTAACTTCCTGTCCGGGTTTAAGTACTTCCTGAGCATCTTCAATAAACCGATCACTCATCTTTGAAACATGAACCATTCCCTGCTTGCCTGGTAAAAACTCAACAAAGGCACCAAACGATTCTACCCGCTTTACTTCTCCTTCAAATTCTTCTCCAACTTCAACTTCACGAGTTAATGCCTTTACTTTTTCAACTGCTTCTGCCACCTCTTCTTCCTGGATCCCAGTAATACTCACTGTTCCGTCATCATCAACATTAATGGCACAGTTAGTTTCATCAATTAAACGCTTGATTGTCTTTCCTCCCGGACCAATTAGCTCTCCAATTTTCTTAGGTGGAATTTGAACCATAACAATTTTCGGAGCATGCTCAGATACCTTCTTCCTTGGTTCAGCAATAACTTCCATCATTTTTTCTAAAATAGGAAGATAGGCCTCCTCAGCTCTGACTAAAGCGTCCTTGACTACGTCCAAGCTTAAACCATGAGTTTTAATATCTACTTGAATAGCGGTAATTCCATTTTTTGTCCCGGTAACCTTGAAATCCATATCCCCGTTAAAATCCTCAATTCCACGCATATCGGTTAGAAGAAGATGATTATCTCCTTCACTCACCTTGCCAACTGAGATACCGGCAACAGGATTAGAAATTGGAACTCCAGCATCCATTAAAGACAGAGTAGAACCGCAAGTGCTGGCCATTGAGGTCGAACCGTTAGAGGATAAAATCTCTGAAACTAATCGAATTGTATAAGGGAAATCTTCCTCACTTGGAATAACCGGTTTCAAACCTTGTTCAGCTAAAGATCCATGTCCAATTTCCCGCCGTTTTGGCCAACCAAATCGACCAGTGTCCCCGACTGAATAAGGCGGCATGAAATAGTGGTGAATATAGCGTTTACTTTCTTCTCCTTCTGGACTTTCAATTAACTGCTTTAGTGACGGTGAACCAAGCGTAGTTACCGTTAAGGCTTGGGTATCTCCGCGCTTGAAAATCGCCGAACCGTGGGTTCGAGGTAGAACTCCAATTTCAATATCCAACTCCCTTACTTCTTCCAAACCACGTCCGTCAATCCGATCTCCTTTTAGCATTCTTTTCCGAATCAACTTCTTAAATAAGGTGCGAACCGCTTGATCAACTACCTCCGAACCGTATTGTCCTTCATTTTTAAGTTCATCAATCAAACCGTCAATTAAACTAAAGTCCCCTTCTTTACGCTGATACATTTGATCAACGATATTATCAACGTCTCCTTCGATTTGAGACTGTAATTCCTCAATTTCTTTTTGCGGCGGTTTGTCATAATCCATCTTAGGTGTACCGGCTTCTTTTTGTAATTCATCCAAAGACTTAAGGATTTTGTCTCCTTCTTCTTTTGCCGCCTCAATTGCCCCTAAGAACTCTTCTTTAGGCAGTTGGTCAGCTCCACCTTCCATCATAACTACACCTTCTTTGCCAATTGTTACCAGCAAATCCAAATCTGAATTTTCTCTTTCTCCATTAGTCGGATTGACGAAATAATTGCCGTCCCGGTAAGCCATCCGGATAACTCCAATCGGGCCGTCCCAGGGAATATCTGAAATATGAAGAGCCGCCGAAGCTCCTAGCGCAGCTAATACATCCGGGTCATTTTCATGATCAACAGAAAGAATCGTTGCTACAACCTGAGTTTCATTTTTAAATCCTTTTGGAAATAACGGTCGAATTGACCGGTCAATCATCCGGGCGGCTAAAACAGCTTCGTCAGAGGGCTTTCCTTCTCTTTTTACCCACCGACTGCCTTTAATTATTCCACCAGCATAAAGACGCTCAACGTACTCTACGTACAGAGGGAAATAATCCATATCTGCACGGGATTGATTGGAAACAACTGTAACTAAAACAACTGTTCCTTCACACGAGACTTTAACAGCAGCATTCGCTTGATTGGCTAGTTTACCTGTTTCGAGGACAACCTTCTTACCACCCAAGGAGAATTCCTTACTTATAATTTCATTCATCTTCTTGTCCGACTTATTTTATGCTTTTAACTTCAGTTTGTCAACCAGATCTTTATGTCTTTCTGGACTTCGTGAAGATAAATAACGCAATAATCTTCGTCTCTTAGCAATATCCTCAAGTAGAGCCATCTTCGCTGGAGTATCATCTTTGTGCTCACCTAAATGCTCCTGCAAATTAGCTATCTTTTCAGTTAATAAAGCTACTTGAACCTCGGGAGAACCAGTGTCTCCCTTTTCTCGCTGAAACTTTTTAATGATTTTATCTTTTTTATCTTTGTCTAATGGCATATTAAATGTTTCGTAACTAATAATAAACAAAAATCCGGCTGACCACAAGGATCAAACCGCATTACTCATAATTATAACATAGACCTAAGTCTATTACTTTTTCGGAGTTGTAGCTCCTGTAAAAATTGGCGGTTTTTGCCACTCACTAACTGTTTTACCTTCCTTGCCTTCCGGCGAAGCTGACTCTTTCGCTTCTATTTCGCTTTCTTCAGCAACCGGCTTAGAAACAGGCCGTTGGCTGGATTGTTTTTCCTTTATCCTTAAGCAGTAAGCCGCTGTTTCCAAAGCAATAGAATCGGCCGTTTCAAAACCATTCGTACCCTTCTTTATTCCTTGGTAAAAATTATTGGCTGCTTTGGCCGGAATTTGAAAATCTCCCCGGCTAACCAAGGCAATTAATGACTCTGACAAACTAGCTTTATTCTCAACTACACTTACTTTGGCCCAATCTTTTTGATTATTGTTGTTTGATACCCAAACCCACTGTCCCTGTCCAGTTAAACCTTGCTCATTGGGCAAATTAACACCAACAATAAACCCTGCCGGGTAAGCCGGTTCCGGTTTCTTGATCTCAACATCCGCCGGGCTGACCGCCTGAGCATCAGGCCTAAAAATAACGTTTAACTTTAAGTTGTTACCTTCATCAACCCGGGCTACCCGTTCAATATCATCGATCGGGCACTTAAAAATTATTTCTAACTTTTTATCACCAGATTTAAGCTGATTCTTAAACTTTTCCAAACCATTTAATTCCGAATAATCACTGGCGTTAATTGTTTGAGGAGAGTAGAAATCAACTTCCTTACCTAAGCTCTCTAAAAGAATAGCTAAACCGCTGCCGGCAGCAATTGAATCATAACTATCCGCTGCGACAGCAACTAAGAATTTATCATTATTTAAAATGATGCTGTTTGTTTGCTGAAACCGGTCGTCTTTTTGACCCTCAGTCTGCTTTTTCATCCTTATAGGATATTATAACATCGCCTTTCCTAAAGTCAAGGGATGGGGAGAAGACTGCCCCGAACTCTTGGCCTTTGTTAGCTGTTTGAGTATCCTCTTTTCCGTGTCTCAATGAAGCCAAAACTGACTTAGCCACAACCTCTTCATTTCGCTGTAAAAAAACCTTTTGGCCTTGGTGAATCTTTCCTTCAACAACTTCTCCGCCGGCAATTAACTTATCTCCCATTTTAAACTCCGCCAATATTTTGGCTTGACCCAAAATATCCTTGTTTTCCAGCGGGTCACGTTCCTCTTCCAACCGTTTTTCGATTTCTTCAAAAAGCTCATAAATAATATCGGCTTGTACAATTTCAACTTGACTTTGTTTGGCTAAACTTTTTACGGCTGAATTTAACTTAACATTAAAAGCATAAATATTTGCCCCTGTGCTTTGGCCCATAAAAATATCTCTTTCAGTTACCGGTCCAACCCCGGAATTGATTACTTGAATTTCATCCGGCAAGTTTGCCTTAATTGCTTCAATACTTCCACTAACATCGGTCTTTAAAATAACCTTTAACTTCCCCTCTTCTTCACCGACCTTTTCCATAACTTCCTGCGGTTCTTGAGGGGTCTTGCTGACTACCGCTCCAACAGGGGGAGCATCTTTAAAACCAAGAACTTCGACCGGGTCCCCAGGAAGTGCTTGGTCAACCTGCTCTCCCCGCCAGTTAGTCAAAGCCCGCACTTTAGCTGGCATTTTTTCTGCATAAATTTCTTCGCCTCTTTTTAACTGGCCGTTTTTAACTAAGACTGTTGCTAGAGCTCCCCGCTGGCGGTCTAAACTGGATTCAATGACCACTCCCTTTAACTCTCCCTCCGGATCAGCTGTTAATTCTTCCATTTCTGCCATTAAATTAATCATTTCTAACAAATCATCTATTCCCTCACCTGTTTGAGCCGAGAGCGGGACAGCGACAATATCCCCACCGTAGTCTTCAGGAACAATACCGATCTCGGACAACTGCCCTTTAACCTTATCAATGTTAGCGTCCGGTAAATCAATCTTATTTATTGCCACTAAGAAGGGAACCTCTGCCACTTGAATATACTTATAGCTTTCTTCTGTTTGTTCTTGAACACCCTCATCAGCGGCAACGACCAAAATTACTAAGTCCGTGACCTCAACGCCCCTTGCTCTCATTTTAGAAAAGGCAGCGTGCCCGGGAGTATCAATGAAAGTTATTCCCTCAACTTGGTAGGCCCCAATATGCTGAGTAATACCACCTGGTTCACCTGAAGCTATTCGTGTCTGGCGGATTTTATCAAGAAGGGTAGTTTTACCGTGATCGATATGACCAACTAAAGCGACGACTGGGGGTCTGGTTATACTGGTAGTTTTCTTTTTTTTCTTTGCCTTTTTGGTCATAGTAAACTCCTTGCCTATTCATCGCCGTTATCTTCGCTAATTTCTTCTTTTTCCTCGGAATTTCCTTCTTTATCACTAACATCCTCTAATCCTTCATCCTCGTCCTCACTCTTCTCCTCAGTATTCTCTTCCTCATCACTAGATTCCTCTTTCACTTCTTTCTTTCCTTCTTTAGGTTCTACCTTTATTTGATAGCCAGTTAATTCTCCAGCTAGAGAAACATTTTCTCCCCCATCACCAATTGCCATTGCTAATTCCTCTTCTGCAACTTTTACAACTGCTTTCTTTTCCTCATCATCAACAGTAACCACTTCTACATCATCAGCCGGAGATAGAGCAGAGGCGATAAAATTATCGGTTTGCTTACTGTAAGGGATAACATCAATCTTTTCATCATTAAGCTCCTTTATTACCGCCTGAACCCTTACCCCTTTTTGACCAACACATGATCCAACCGGATCAACCCCAGGCTGGTTAGAATCAACTGCAATCTTCGTTCGTTGACCTGGACGTCGAGCCACATGCTTAATTTCAACTGCTTCTGAATTCACTTCTGGGACTTCACGTTTAAACAATCCAACCACTAGCTCCGGTGAAGCTCGAGAAACAATAATTGTTTTTTGCTGTTCGTCTTCGGCAATTTCCTTAACATAAAAAGAAAGGTGTCGTGAAGAGTAGTAGTCCTCTCCCTTTACCTGTTCGCTTTTGGGCATTTCGGCTTCTGCCTTGCCAATACCAACGATTATTTTTGGCCCCTCATGGCGTAAAATTACACCTCGAACTAAAGTGCCAACCTGGTCCTTAAACTGGGAAATCAACGAATCTTTCTCTGCTTCTCTGATTTTCTGAAGAATTACCTGCTTGGCGGTTTGGGCAGCAATTCGGCCAAATCCGGGAGGAGTTACATCCTCTACTTCCCCGTCCTCATCTTCATAAATAATCTTAGTTTCTCCGGTTTCCGAATCCAACTCTATCTTATATTCTCCTTCTTCTTTCAGCTCTTCTTCTCTCTCGCGCACATCCCGACGAAAGGCAGCCAGTATTGCTTCCTGAACAGAAGAAATAACCACTTCTGTGTCAATATTGCGCTCACCGGCAATTTGAGCAACCGCAGCTGCAAATTCAGTTTTCGGAATTTTCTTCAAATCAATCATATCTGTTGCAGTTTACCAAATACGAAGTTAAATATCAATCATACCCCTCACCTCTTAATAAGATTAACACCGCCTAAGCACTAAATACTATAATGAAACGAATCATTGTAGTCTTTGAATTTAGGTTTTTCTGCTTTTGAGCTTTTTGTGAAGATATTTCTGGGCGAAGCGGTGGGCTTCGTCACGAGCAACCTGAAGAAGCTTCAGGGCCGGAGAGTTTTTGGGCAAGTTCACCCGATTAACTCCACCAATCTTATTTCCTTGAATTTTTGGAATAACCAATGTTTCTTTCTCCTTCGCCAAACCGATTAAACCCGTTTCACCCAAAATATCGAATTGGCGTAGAACCGGGACAACCGCTCTTAACTGCGGTCTACCACCATCAATGAGAATTAACTGTGGGTATAACCACTCTTCGTGGTTCAAACGTCTGGTCAGTACCTCCGCTAAAGCCCTCGGATCGTCCTGTCCCTGCCGGCGAATCTTAAACATCCGATACTGACTGGAATCAATTTCACCATTCATTAATACGGTCATTGCCCCAACAATTAACTTGTCTGACAAGTTAGCAATATCATAGGCCTCAATCCGCTGAAGGTAAAACGGATCAACACCTTGATTGGCAATCAACAACCTCTTTATTTTTTTTAATCCGGTATCAATTTTCAGCTCCTGGCCAGACAGGCGTTTAGAAGAATAAATAATTCTCTCCAGCTGGTCAATTTGATTTTTAATTTCCTGGGCCTGCTCAAACTGCTGATTATCAGCATATTCTTCCATTTCACTTTTCAAGCGATTGAGCAATTCTTCGGATTGGCCTGAAAAAAACAATATAATATTGTTAATGTTTTCCATATACTCTTCTTTGCTGACAATTCCCGGTCCCGGACAAAGGTCAATTTGGTAATAAAGGCAGGGTCTCTTTCTGCCCGGAGAGCAGGAACAGTAAGGAAATATCCGTCTTATCCACCGTAATAACTGCTTTAAAGCCGCTGAGGAAGGAAACGGACCGGCCCAAAATTTTAAGCTCTCTAGCTCCGGCCGACGAACAACCTTAATTCTAGGATATTCATCATCAGTAATTCCCAAATACAAATGCCGCTTGCCGTCCTTTAACTGGACATTGTATTTCGGCTTATACTGCTTGATCAATTTTGCCTCTACTACTGTTGCCATTGCTTCTGAAGTAGTTTCATTCCAATCAACACTCTCTGCTTTGGCAAGCATTTTTTCGGTTTTAATATCAACCGGATCACGGAAATACTGCCTTATTCTCGAACGCAAACTCGTTGCTTTGCCGACATACAGAACTTTGTTGTTTTTGTCCTTAAACCAGTACACACCTGGTTTCCGCGGTACCTTCTTAAAATCAACTTTCATAGTTATAGTCTCATTTGTAGGGACAATCCTAGGATTGTCCCTACCATTAATTACAAATATTTTCTGGTGATTGAGGCGTCGATTGTTTTCAATTCCTCTGGTGTACCTTCGGCAATGAGATGACCACCAGCATTGCCGCCAGTTGGACCAAGTTCAACTACCCAATCTGCCTGCCGAATAATCTCCAGACTGTGTTCGATAATAATAATAGTATGCCCGCGGTCAATCAGCTTTCGCAAAACCGCCAAAAGTTTCTCCAAATCAGCGTAATGCAAGCCAGTCGTCGGCTCATCAAGCAAATAAACTGTCGGCTTATTTTTTTTCTTAACCAACTCCCTGGCTAATTTTAATCTCTGTGCCTCCCCGCCAGACAAGGTCGGAGAAATCTGGCCCAGCTCCAGATAACCCAAGCCAATGTTCGATAAAAGATCCAACTTGGACTTTATCTTCGGGTGTTTGGCAAAAAAATCAACTGCTTCATCAACTGTCATTTCTAAAACCTCGGCAATATTCTTTCCACGATAACCAATTTCCAAAACCGCTTCTTTATACCTTGCCCCATCGCACTCTTCACATTTAACTGAAACATCCGGCAAAAACTCCATTTTTATTTCAATTTCACCCCTGCCCTCGCAATGGGGACACCGACCCTTTTTAACGTTAAATGAAAAATGGCTTTTGGTGAACCCCTTTAACTTTGATTCTTTGGTTTCGGCGAATAAATCACGAATATCATCAAAAACACCAATGTAAGTTGCCGGGTTGCTTCTTGAAGACCGACCAATCGGACTTTGATCAACAATCAATGCTCGCTCAATTTTTTCAAACCCCTTTAATGAACTATGCTCCCCAGCCTGTTGATGAAAATGGCCATAAATCTCACGTTTTAGAGCCGGGTATAGGGTGTCTTTAACCAAAGTTGATTTGCCAGAACCAGAAACCCCAGCAACCACCGACATCGCTCCTAAAGGAAACTTGGCAGAAATATTTTTTAAATTATGCTCCTGACAGCCTAATATTTCCAACCACTGGGTATCCTCACTAATACTTTTTTTGCCCAAATCCTTAACTTTTTTTCTTCCACTTAAATAACCACCGGTCAAAGATTTCTCATTCTCCATTAATTCTTCCGGCGCTTGAGCGGCAACAATATTTCCACCCTTCTTGCCCGCTCCTGGACCAAATTCAATTAAGTAATCGGCCTGGTTGAGAACATTTTCGTCATGCTCAACTAATATAACTGTATTGCCCAAATCCCTCAATCGTTCCAAAGTTTTAGTTAACCTGCCGATGTCGTGGGGATGTAAACCGATTGTCGGCTCATCAAGAATATAAAGGACGCCGGTTAAGCCCGTCCCAAGTTGACTGGCCAAATTAATTCGCTGGGCTTCACCGGCTGACAAAGTAGTTGCCTCACGAGACAAGGTCAGATAATCAACCCCAACAGCAATTAAAAAATCAACCCGTGATTCCAACTCAGAAATAATCAATTCCGCTACCTTTTGGTCAAATATAGAATCCAAATTTCTTAAACCCCTAATCCAATCCAGCAACTCCTGTAAAGACATTTCCGATACCTGAGCGATATTCAAATCATCAACAACAACCGACCGAGGTTCATCCTTAAGTCTTGTCCCCTGACATTCCGAACAAGTTTGTTTAACCATATATTTTTCTAGATGCCGACGAAGGGAATCATAACGGGTTGTCAGATACTGCCGCTTAATTTTTCTTGCCTTGGCCGGTGAAACCTGACTTAAATCCGGCTTTAAAATCATTCCTAATCCACGACATTTGGGGCAGGCCCCAAGAGGAGAATTAAATGAAAATAATCGCGGCCGAAGCGGCGGCAAAGAAATTTGGCAGTTGGGACAAGAAAACTGCCGTGAATAGAGAGTGTCTTCAACCTTCTTTGGTCGGTCCGGAAAATCAAAACCGGCATCATTAATCTGGGATAAAACTGCTAATCCATCAGATAACTCGAAAGCAATTTCGATATCATCAACCAAACGCTGACTAAAGTCCTTTTCATTATCCGGCACGCTGGTTAAATTAATTTTGTCAACAACAACACTAATGTTATGGCGATTAGTCCGGATTAAAACGATATCTTCGTCAAGGTAATAAAACTGGTTGTCAATTCGCACCTGCTGAAAACCTTTTTTAGCCAAGTTTGTGAATAATTGACTAAATTCCCCCTTTTTGCTCCGAACAACCGGCGATAGAATTAAAAATCTGGCCTTACCTTGAGTGGCAATTAAATTCTGAACCTCGGTAAAGATCTGATCAGCAACCTGCTGAGGGGTCTGACGCTCAATCGGCTGACCGCAAGACGGACATTGGGGCGTGCCAATCTTTGCATAAAGCAAACGTAAATAATCATAAACCTCGGTTGCCGTACCAACAGTTGACCGCGGGTTATGTGATAACCCTTTTTGGTCAATGGCAATTGCTGGCGATAAACCATCGATTTGGTCAACATCCGGCTTAGAAGCAACTCCTAAGAATTGCCGGGCGTAGGTGTTTAAGGACTGGACATACCGACGTTGACCCTCAGCAAAGAGGGTATCCATGGCTAAACTAGATTTTCCGGAACCAGAAACACCGCAAAAAACAATCAATTTGTTTTTGGGAATCTCCAAATCAACGTTTTTTAGGTTGTGTTCCCGTGCTCCTTTGATTTTAATTTTATCTTCCATCGCAGTGTTATATTATACGAACTCTGACAAATTTCAACCCCAAGGTTCAAACCTAGACAACCTTCAAGGTTGATTGCTACCTGAACCTTGGGTATTAATGCAGCCAGGCTTTTAACTTGTCGATTTCGTCCCGAACGCGAGCAGCTTTTTCAAACTCCAACTCCCCTGCCAATTTATTCATTCTCCGGGTTAATTCAGAAATTTTTTCTTTGATTTCTTTTGGAGTTAAGGCTTCCGGATCAATCTTTAAGGGCTGATCATCACGCTGACTCCAACCAGGAACAATTTCTCCTCTAATCGGCTTTTTGATCGTTTCTGGAGTAATACCATGTTTCTGATTATATTCCAACTGAACTTTCCGCCGACGATTAACCTCAGAGATTGCCTCTTTCATTGCATCGGTACGTTTGTCTGCATATAAAATTACCTCTCCGGCAGAATTTCTCGCCGCCCGACCCATTGTCTGGATTAAAGAAATCTTTGACCGCAAAAAACCGGAAATGTCAGCATCCAGAATTGCTACCAAAGAAACTTCCGGTAAATCCAAACCCTCTCTCAATAAATTTACTCCAACCAAAACATCATATTCACCTTTACGCAAATCTGTTAAAATTTGGCTTCGTTCAAGAGAATCCACATCAGAATGAATGTACTGAACTTTGATGTCAGCGTCTCCAGTATGCTCCGGGTCATTTAAATATCGGGACAAATCCTCGGCTAACCGCTTAGTTAATGTTGTCACTAGCACTCGCTCTTTCTTCTTTTTGCGATTAATAATTTCTGCTATCACGTCCTCTACTTGTTTAGCTGTCGGCCGGATATCAATTTCCGGCTCAACCAATCCTGTCGGCCGGATTAACTGCTCAACAACCCGTCCATCCGCCTTATCCTTTTCCCAATCCCGAGGCGTAGCAGACGAATAGATAACCTGACTGGCCCGAGCAATAAATTCATCAAATTTCAACGGCCGATTATCCAAAGCCGAGGGCAGTCGAAAGCCAAAATCAATCAAAGTCTGCTTTCGAGACTGATCACCACGGTACATGCCACCAATCTGAGGAACAGTAATGTGTGATTCATCAATAACAATTAAAAAGTCGTCGCCAAAGGCATGTTGATAGTAATCTAGTAGGGTGTGCGGCGGGTCACCAGGTTCACGGTTATCAAAATAACGGGAATAGTTTTCAATACCCTTAACATACCCCATTTCCTGAATCATCTCCATGTCGTATTCAACCCGCTGTTCTAACCGCTGAGCCTCGACCAAATTTCCTTCTTCCTTTAGCTCGTTAACCCGGTCAATTAAATCCCGCCGGATTTCTTTAACCGCCGGCTGAATAATATCCGGGTCGGTTAAGTAATGTTTAGCCGGATAAACTACGGCATTATCAACCTTTTTTTTCTCACCGGAAAAAACACCCCGAGTCGCCAGCTCGCTAATCCGGTTATCGTTATATTTAATTTCTAGAATTTCCTCGGAATAAGCGGGAAATATCTGAACTAGATTACCTCGTTGTCGAAATTGGCCGCGAGCCAACTCCCAACGGTTAGCCATATAATGCATATCAACTAACTTTTCTTTCAACTTCTGCGGTGAAATTTGCTTGCCCGGCTCTAGTTCAAGGACATATCGTTTATATTCCAGCGGTGAACCAAGATTGTAAATACAAGACACCGAGGCAACAATAATTACGTCATCGCGAGACAAAATCTGACTGGTTGCTTTTAACCGCAACTTATCAATTTCCTCATTAACTTCTGTTTCTTTAGCAATATAGGTATCAGTTTGCGGCAGATATGATTCCGGCAAATAGTAGTCATAATAAGAAATAAAAAAACCAACGGCATTATTAGGAAAAAAGTCCCGGAATTCCTGATAAAGCTGAGCGGCCAAGGTTTTGTTGTGAGAAATCACCAGGGTTGGTTTCTGGGTATTAGCAATGACATTAGCAATCGTGAAAGTTTTACCACTTCCGGTTACCCCAAGTAAAACTTGATCTTTAATATCCTGATTAATTCCCTCTGTCAATTTTTCAATTGCCTGAGGCTGGTCACCAGTCGGTTGAAAATCCGCCGTAAGTTCAAATTTCATCGCCATTTATTCTATCACGCACACCTATCTCTTACTTCAAAACACTATAATCAAACGAATGATTGTAGTTATTACCGCATATTTTTTAGGAGGTTATTTTTTGCCGGTTTCTAATTTTTTGCGAGTTTCACGAACGGCAATCGCTGGAAGTGAATCTTCGTTTTCATTAAGGTAATCCTCAACTAGTTGGTGATGTTTTTTAGTCATCTCCCGCAATAACCAGGATATTGCTTTGGTAATCAACTTATCATCTTCGGATTTCAACCCTTGAATATTTTCTAACGCCAAATCAGTAAGCCGGATATCTTCTGAATCCCGAACCGGCTTAACCAAAAGAACTAATGACGCTCGACGCTTAGAAATATTTTGGCTTTGGTTAAACCTTTTTAGCCATTTTTTCCATTCCTGCCAATTATCCAATAGTTCCTGAGCAGTAAAGGTTGATTGACATAATCCATCAATTTCCGCCCAACCCTCTAGCTCATCAAGCCATTGATCCAATTTTGCTGGATTAATTTTTCTTCTTTGTTTGGTCATGTACCCAAGAAGCATTCCAGCTAAAGTTTTTTCATCATAGGATTTGCCTTGAAACAAAGAATTTAGAAGAGCTACAAATTCGTCAACAGAAATATCCTTATTATCCTTTTTCCACGCTTTGGCAATTTCTCTTTTCTGGGGATTGGATAAACCATAGTTTTGGTGGCTGCTTCCTAAATATCCTTTCGGCGGTTCTTTATCAATATTATCCGCCACTTTTTTGATTTCTGCCAACAATTCAAGATGATGCTTATTCATAACAAATTTTATCACAAACAAAAACAGTCTGATGATTCGAATCATTAGACTATTCTAAAGATTTTTTCTGGCACATTATTCCCAATCGAGAATCGGGAATGTATTGATCATACATCTTCTCTTCATCTTCACGAGACCGAGGTTCTTCACCACTATTTAACCTCAGCTGAATATCAATTTGGCGGGGAGTTGCCAAACGCCTGGTAGAATCACTTGTTTCTCCACTGTGGGCTTTGCGCACCCTTTCTTCCCAGCTCGTCATATAACTTAATTATCAAGATAGCACTATACATCAGCACCGTCAAGAAGTAAATTTGGTGTTAAAATGTACAAGATGAAAATTCAAAAATTTGTTGTTGGCGAATTGCAAACTAACTGCTATCTGGTTTCCGAACAACTGTCCGATAAATGTTTAATCATTGACCCGGGCGATGAAGCCAATTTAATTTCTGAAAATATCTTACGCCAAAATTTAAAACCAAAATCAATAATTGCTACCCACGGTCATTTCGACCATCTTTTGGCGGCTAATGAACTGCAGTTATCCTTTGATATTCCCCTGCTAATTCATCCTGATGACGAAAAAATCCTCAATTACATGACCGATTCTGCTCAACACTGGCTTAAACGGGAAATTATTGAACAACCACCGACAAATATTCACTTTCTTGAAGAAAGTGAGAAATTAGAAACTGGAAACTGGAATCTAGAAGTCATTCATACCCCAGGTCACTCTCCCGGGGGAATATGTCTTGTTTGTCGAAAAAACAAAGTGATTTTCACTGGTGATACTCTTTTTAAAGATGGGATTGGACGGACTAATTTTTCATACGGATCACGGCAAAAAATGAAAAAGTCACTCCAAAAAATCCGTGAGAATTTTGCCGGATTTACCGCCTATCCCGGCCACGGCGAAGAATTCATAATCCCTTCTCTTGCATCTCTTTGAGAAGCTGTTTTTGGTCTCGAGTCGGAGAATCAGGAATGTCGATATTAACTTGGACATATTGGTTGCCGCGGCGGTTGGAATGCGGAGCCTTTACCCCCTTACCCCGCAGCCGAATCATTGTCCCCGACTCTGTTCCAGGCCGGATTTTCAATTTGACCTGGTCGTCATAAACCGTTTCTACTTCCACTGTTCCGCCCAAAACAGCCGTACTAAAGGGGATTTTCTTTTCAACAATAATATCCAAACCTCGACGTTCAAATTTGGGATGACTTGCAACTCGAATTAGAAGATAAAAATCATCAAACCGAATTCGTTGCCCATCTTGAACGCCTGCTGGAATTTTAATTTTCTTAGACCCGCCGTCCAATTGAACTTCTTTTTCCACACCATTAATTGCCTCCATAAAGCCAATTTGAATTTGATAAGTCGGCTTACGAGGTCGACGCTGGCCGAATGGAGAAGCCCCACCAAAGAATTGATTAAATATTTCGAACGGATCAGAAAAACCACCAAAATCGCCTTCGCCGAAAGGAGACTCACCGCCCCCAAAATTAAAAGAATAAGTAAACGGGCCTTGCTGACCACCTTGAAAACCACCGCTGCCTCCCATTCCTTCCTGAAAGGCAGCATGGCCAAATTGATCGTAAGCTTTCCGTTTCTGGGGATCAGATAAAACTTCATAGGCCGCGTTTATTTCCTTAAACTTCTCTTCTGCCTGGTCAGAATCATTTTTGTCGGGATGCCATTTTAAAGCCAATTTACGGTAAGACTTTTTTATTTCTTCTTGAGAAGCCGATTTGTCAACACCAAGTGTTTCATAATAGTCATTAGGCATAATTGTAAATTGGAAATTGGAAATTGAAAATTAATCTACTATCTCTCCCTCTTCTGCATCTTCATCACTTTCCGGTTCTATTTCTTCTTCTTTCTTCTCTGGTTCTTGGGCACCGGCTTGATGCAGCTTCGTTCCTACTTTTTGTAAGGTTTGACTTAAACTTTCAGTTGCTTTTTCGAAAGTTTCCTTGGTCGCCTCCTTGTCAGACAAAGCCTCTTTAGCCTTCTCCACCGCCTGGGAAATCTCCTCTTTGTCTTCTTCAGCTAACTTATCCTTAGCGTCCTCAACCATCTTCTCAGCCGCAAAAATTGTGTTATCCAAATTATTTCTTGCCTCAGCTAATTCCTTCTTTCTTTCATCTTCCTCAGCGTGTTTATCGGCTTCTTCCTTCATTTTCTCAACTTCCTCTTCAGACAGTTGAGTGGCATTTTTTATTTCAATATCCTGTTTCTTGCCAGTTGCTTTATCCTTAGCCGTAACTTTCAAAATTCCATTGGCGTCAATATTAAAAGTAACTTCAATCTGAGGCACGCCTCTTGGCGCTGGTGGAATACCGTCTAGTATAAACCGACCTAAGGACTTGTTATCCGAAGCCATCGGCCGTTCACCTTGAAGAACATGAATTTCAACTTGGGTCTGGTTATCAGCAGCAGTTGAAAAAACCTTTGATTTTTCTGTTGGAACAGTTGTGTTGCGATCAATTAATGGCGTCATCACTCCACCCATAGTCTCAATTCCTAGGGTTAAAGGCGTAACGTCAAGAAGCAAAACATCCTTAACTTCCCCAGAAATTACCGCCGCTTGTATTGCCGCTCCAACGGCAACTACTTCATCAGGATTAACTGATTTATTTAAATCTTTGCCAAAGAATTCCTTAACAGTCTCTTGAATTTTGGGCATCCTTGTCTGACCGCCAACCATAATAATTTCATCGATGTCACTTGTCTTTAAACCGGCATCATTCAAACAGGACTTAACCGGGTCCATTGTCTTTTTAATTAAGTCATCGGTCATTTGCTCTAACTTTGACCGAGTTAACTCTAATTCCAAGTGAACCGGCTCGCCTTCCTTTTGAGTAATAAACGGTAAATTTATTGTTGTTTCCTGCTTGGAAGAAAGTTCCTTTTTAGCTTTCTCAGCTGCTTCCTTAAGTCTCTGCATTGCCTGATCGTCTTCTTGAAGATTGACATCTTCCTTCTTACCAAATTCTTCAAGGGCCCAATCAATTATTCTTTGGTCAAAATCTTCACCGCCAAGAAAAGTATCTCCATTAGTCGCTTTAACCTCAAAAACACCATCACCAATTTCCAGAACTGAAACATCAAATGTCCCGCCGCCCAAGTCATAAACAGCAATTGTTTCTCCAGCTTTCTTTTCTAAACCATAGGCTAAAGAAGCTGCTGTTGGCTCATTAACAATCCGTTCAACCTCCAACCCAGCAATTTTTCCGGCCTGCTTGGTTGCTTGACGTTGGGAGTCGTCGAAATAGGCAGGAACAGTAATTACTGCTCGACTGACTTCTTCGCCCAAATATTCTTCTGCATCCTTTTTTGCTTTTTGTAAAATTTTGGCAGAAATTTCCTGTGGTGTGTAAACCTTATCCTTAACCTCAACCGCCGCCATGTCATTTTTACCTTTGACAATTTCGTAAGGAACCATCTTTTTGGCTTTTTCAACCTCTTCACTGTCATATCGCCGACCCATTAACCGTTTAATAGCATAAATTGTCTGCTTTGGCTCAAGGACCATCTGCCGCCGGGCCAATTCCCCAACTTGACCCTCAACCGGGTCAACTACAGAAGGAATTAAGTTACTCCCCTCACTAGTTGGAATAACTTTCGGCTTACCGCCTTCCATTACCGCTACACAAGAATTAGTTGTTCCTAAATCAATTCCAATTATTTTACTCATTGTTTTTTTGTCCTTTGCCAACAGTTACTTTGGCTGGTCGAATAACCTCTCCGTTTAACATGTAACCTCCCTGGGTTACGTTAACTACTTCGTTTTTCGGACCATTTACCATCTTAACACAATCCATCCTATCCGCGTCAAATTCTTTCCCCTCAGCCTCAATTTTCTCAACCCCTTCGCTGGATAAAGTTGACCAAAATTGGTTAACCGCCATTGTCAAACCCTTATCATTAATCTTTTCTTTCGCCCTGACAAAATCTTCATAAACGTCTAACATTTTGTCTATCAACCTGGCTGCAACCCGATTTCGCCATTTACTTTGCTGATTTTCAATTCGTTTACACAAATTATCATAATCAGCCAAGGCTCTTTTCAGTTGGGTTTCCAGCTCATCGATCTTCTGACCAATGTCGTCTTCTTTTGTCTTTTTAGCCATAACTACCTCCCGTACTCGCTCAGTAAATTAGCGACATAATCAACTAAGGGGATAACTTGCGAATAAGGCAGACGAGCCGGGCCAATAACTCCAATCAATCCCCGATGCGGAGCTGCCTCATAGGTTTGATAGACAAAACCGCAGGGCTCAAGGAATTCCCTCTCCAACTCTTCTCCGATCAATAAATAAAACGGTTGTTCCATCTCATTAGAAAAGGTTTGTTTAACAATTTTTACCCAATAATCGTCCTTATCAATCAAGGTTAAAACTGTTTTGGTTACGTCAATATCAAAGAATTCCTTATAATCAAGTAAATTCGCCATCCCGTGACTAGTAAATTCCCCTTCTTGGGTTGTTGCCAAAGCTAATGCTTGGGTTCGACGCGACAGCTCTCTAGTTGCCTCTTCCAGAAATTTTTCAAAATCATGACGATAATCCCAAATTTTTTCCTTGACACCAACTTCTTGGGCAACTGAGAGTTTTTCTGGCGCCATTAAATTACGGACATAATACTTGAGGCCCATTGAAGTCGGCATTCTACCTGCTGAAGGGTGGGGTTTCTTAAGATAACCAAGCTGAGTTAACTTACTCATTTCAGTTCGAATTGTTGCCGGAGAGACATCCAAATTGTACTTTTTTTCCAACGTTGAACTGCCCACCGGCTCGGCGGTATCAATAAACTCTTCAACAACTGACTTAAGAATGTCTATTTGACGATTAGTTAACTGTGCCATCTTATTAGCAGTAGATTATCACGTCTGCTAACAGCTGTCAAGACTTGTTTTTCTTGTAAATCACTGCCAGACAAACGGCGGAAAGGAGGATAACATTCAACCAATGTAACTGGCGAATCAGCTGAAGTAAGAGTAAAGCGGTTAAGTAAAATCCCGCTGTAATGCTCCAAACGAGATTGTTGGAAATTAAATAGAAAGTTAGATTCAAGGCAAAAAGAAAATTAGCTAAAAAGCCAGCAATTCGCCAGCCGTTAACCGGAGGTACAAAGAAAAACATCAGCCAAAAACCTGTCCAAAAGACAATTGCTCCTAAATAGACCAGCCAATCAACCAATTTCCTTTTTGTCCCCCGCTTCATAGCTACATTTTAGCTTAGATTTTAATTCCTTCCAATAATAAAATTTTTAGATATGATAGACTAAATCATGTTAAGCGATTATTTCAGTCAGGAGCTAATTAACCAAATTATCCAAAAGGGAATTAAAATTTTAGGCATTGTTGTCGGGGCTTATCTTATCCAGCGAATAGCAATAATCTCCATCAAAAAATTTGCTAACAAGGACAAACCGAGAATTGACACCTTAATTACCCTTCTTAAGGAATCAGCTAAAATTGTCGTCAATTTTATTGGTTTGCTTCTCATTCTCACCGAACTCGGTTTCAATGTAGTCCCCCTAATTACCAGTGCCGGAGTCGTTGGCTTGGCCATCGGCATGGGCGCTAAAGACATTGCCGCTGACCTAATTGCTGGAATTTTCATGCTTATTGAGAACAGATTTAATGTCGGTGATAAGTTAGAAATAAATTCTAAATATTCCGGCAAAGTAACCAAAATTGACTTGCGAACAATAACCCTAAAAACCGATGAGGGCAATCTTCACATTATTCCCAACTCCTCCATCTCCACCCTAACCAAAATGAAGTAGGCTGGCGTGTTAGAATTGGCCATGGCAAGAATTGATGAGATTGTCTTGAACAAGGAGCAAAAAGAAGCCGTTCACTATCAAAAGGGCCCATTGTTAATAATAGCTGGTGCCGGAACAGGAAAAACAACCGTCATCACCGAAAGAATCAAATGGTTGGTTACTGAAAAGGGGCTAAATCCTTCACAAATTCTCGCCCTCACCTTTACTGAAAAAGCGGCTAAAGAAATGGAAGAGAGGGTCGACCAGGCCATGCCCCTTGGCTATGCTCAATATTGGATTTCCACCTTTCATTCCTTTGGCGACCGGATTCTTCGGGATAATGCCCATCATATCGGCCTTAATCCAAACTTTAAATTAATGAGTGAAGCAGAATCTGTTCTATTTCTTCGACAAAACATGTATGAACTAGACTTGAATTATTTCCGGCCTGTTTCTAATCCGAACAAATTTTTAGGCGGAATTATTTCCCACTTTTCCCGACTTCACGACGAAGACATCTCGCCAAAGCAGTATTTGGAATATGCTAAAAAGAAATCCAAAAAAGCTAATAGCGAAGAAACGGAATTAGACGCGGCCAAAACAATGGAGCTGGCCAAAACCTACAAGAAATATCAATCGATTAAACATAAAGCTGGCTTTTTCGATTTTGCTGATTTAATAACCTCCACTTTAAAACTTTTTCGTCAACGGCCAAATGTTCTTAAGGAATACAAATCCAAATTCAAGTTTGTTCTTGTCGATGAGTTTCAAGACACAAACATCGCTCAATATGAATTAATCAAACTTCTTGCCCCACCAGACGAAAAACCAAATTTAACCGTCACTGGAGATGACAGCCAATCCATCTACAAATTTCGGGGGGCAGCCATCTCCAATATTTTGTCATTCAGAGAAGATTACCACGACCCAAAAACCGTTGTCTTGACCAACAACTATCGATCCTCTCAAACTATTCTTGATCACGCCTACCAGTTAATTCAAAAGAATAATCCTGATACCTTGGAATCTAAACTGGGTATTTCCAAAAACTTATCCAGCACTAGAAAAAATATCAACCAAGAAATCGGTTTATTTTTCCCCAAAACCGGCGAGGACGAAGCGGAATCAATTGTTCGAGAAATCGAACAATTGATCGCTAAAGGCTCAGGGCCTAAAGCTCAAGGCTATGAATACAAAGATGTGGCGATACTTGTTCGGGCCAACAACCATTCTCAGCCCTTTACCCGCGCCTTAGTTCGTCATGGTATTCCGTACCAATTTTTAGGACCAGGTAAACTTTTTCGTCAACCAGAAATTAAAAATCTAATTGCTTATTTAAAAATCCTCATTAACCCGGCTGATGATATTGCCTTTTTTAAAGTTGCTTCAATGCCAATTTTTAACATTTCCGCTCGAGATTTAGCCTTTCTGAGAAGCAAAGCCAAAAAGGAAAATTTATCGCTTTTAGAAGCGGCTGAAAATGAAAAAATGGAAAATGAAAAAATGGAAAAATTTGTGGAGATGTACCATCGACATCTTGATCTTCTTTCTCAAGAAACTGGCGGACAAATTCTCTATTATTTCGTTGAAGACAGCGGCTGGCTAAAGTCACTCCTAAAACCTTCAACGGAAACCGAACACCAGCAGTCACTAAATTTAGCTAAATTTTTTGATCGGGTTAAAAATTTTGAAACCGACAACGAGGAGGCAACTGCCTTTCATCTCCTTGATTGGATAACTCTTCGCCTAGAAATGGGCGAAAGCCCAACCGCCTCAGAAACGGATTGGACAGAAAATAATGCCGTTAACATTTTAACTGTTCACTCCGCTAAGGGCTTAGAATTTCCAGTCGTTTTCATGGTAAATTTGGTTAACCGGCGGTTCCCAACCACCAATCGTCGCGAAAAAATTCCCCTTCCCCAGCCCTTAATTAAAGAACACCTCCCGGAAGGCGACCCACATGAACAAGAAGAACGACGCCTTTTCTATGTCGGGATGACCCGGGCAATGGATCAACTATATTTCAGTGGAGCAAAATATTACGGCGACGCTAAACGCCAAAAAAAACTATCCCCCTTTGTTTATGAATCCCTTGGAAAAGAAACAGCAGAAAAATTAATTTCTTCCTCCGAAACTCAAGCCTCTAGCGAGCAATCCCCATTATTTTCTTGGAAAAAACCGGAAGAAAAAAGCCAACCGCCAAAATTGAGCCAAACCATTAACTACTTATCTTATTCCCAAATGGATTCTTTTGGAATATGTCCACTTCAGTATAAGTACAAATACCTTCTTCGCCTACCTTCACCGCCATCTCCAGCCCAAACAATAGGGAGTGTTATCCATCAAACTCTCAAGGAATTTTACCAACGGCAGATGACAGCAAAAAAGAAATTTGACCAAAATAAAATGGCGTCAATTTTAATGGAAAATTGGTCCTCAAACGGTTTTGACAATAAAACCCAAGAGAAAGAAGCAAAAGAAGAAGCACTAGAAATGTTAACTAACTATTACCAACAAGAGTTAACTGACGAACCTCTACCAAATGTTGCCGCTTTAGAAAAGCCATTCAGCTTAAAAATCAGCCAGCAACTAAAAATTGGTGGAATAATTGACCGAGCCGACATTTTGGATAACGGAGAAGTAGAAATCATCGATTATAAAACCGGCAGTCGGATCCCAAATCAAAAGGCTGTCGATAATAATGACCAGCTGACACTTTACGCCCTAGCCGTTAGTTTAGCTGAAAATTTTCCTTGGCACCGGCCAATCGATAAGATTAAACTGAGTCTGTATTTTCTTAGAGAAGGAGTTAAGCTTTCCAGCCGACGGACAAAAGAAGAAGCCGAAGAAATAAAACAAAAAATTATTGATACCGCTAAAGAAATTGAACAAAGCAATTTCCCGCCTGATCCTGGCATACCCTTTCCTTGCAACTGGTGTGAGTATAAGCTCCTCTGCGACGCCTGGGAATAATGTGCGCTCGAGAGGATTCGAACCTCTGACATTCCGCTTAAGAGGCGGATGCTCTGCCACTGAGCTACGAGCGCCTATATTTTTTTGCTCGAAGTTGAGCCACTGTCAGCCAAAGGCTGATGGGCCTCTGGCCCAAGCTACGAGCGCAAGTGTGGCAATTATATCAAATCTACCGCAATCAATAAATCTATTACAACAATAACTCACGATCGGGAGTAATTGTTGACAGGTTTAGGTGAGGAGGGATTTGAGGTTTTGGATGGAGTCGTAGTCATGAATAGATACAGGAATTACCTTTTCAGACAAATCTGCTAGTAATTTCCGTTTTTCATTAATTTTTTTTTCATCAACTAAGTCCGTTTTGGTTAGTAAAATGATTTCCTTTTTTTCTAGAAGTTTTGGATTAAACTTTTCTAACTCTTGACGAATAGTATGATAATCTTCAGTTGGAGTACCAGACTCGGCGGAAACACAATGAAGTAAAATCGGTACCTTTTCAATGTGTTTAAGAAATTTAACCCCTAATCCTCTACCTTGAGAAGCACCTTCAATTAAGCCTGGAATATCAGCAATTATCTTGCCGTTTAGAGCCCCAAGGTTTGGTTCAAGAGTAGTAAAGTGATAAGCTGCTGTTTTTACATGCGCTTTGGTTAACTCATTAAGCAAGCTGCTTTTACCAACGCTGGGTAACCCAATTAAGCCGTAATCAGCAATTAACCGCAAAACAACATGAATTCTTCTAGACTCACCCGGTTGTCCTTTTTCTGCCTCTTTTGGACTGGTATTAACTGATGAACGAAGTTCAAAGTTACCCCGACCGCCGCGACCGCCTTGACAAATTAATTCTTTTTGGCCAACTTTCTCAATTTCTAATGCTTCCCCAGTTTCTTTATCAATAAGAAGTGAGGCTACCGGCAGTTCCAAAATCAAATCTTCGCCGGATTTTCCCGTCTTTTTATTTCTACCTCCTGGCCGACTATCTTCCGCCTTATACCATTTATTAGGTGCATACCGCTTTAAAGCCATAATGTCTCCAATACCTACTCCATAAACATCTCCGCCATCCCCACCGTCTCCACCATCCGGCCCAGAACCTGGCCTTTTGCCAAAGGAAACCGCTCCATCTCCGCCGTCTCCGGCCTTAACCTTAATATCAAGTTCATCAATTAATGCCATACTATATTATACATGTGCTAAAATAACCGATAACTTTATATATATGAAAGATGAGCGTAAGGCCTTACTATTAAGCGGGCCTCAATACATTAATCATAGAAGACCGATGAGCAGTCTAGCCAAAAGACGCTTAATGCATTTGGATCCTCTATCCGTCGGCATACTTAGTGCTCGACTCAAAAATCATGATTATCAAACCCGTTATCAGGTTATAACCCCAAATAAGGAAGAAAGGCTTCAACCAGCAATTAAATGGGCTGACGATGTTTTTATATCTGCTAGACATTTTGACACTACCCCGGCTCAAGAGATAATCTCTCTAGCTAATTGTTTCGGAAAAAGAACCATTGTTGGTGGATATGGCCCAACTTTTAATCCCAATTCCTTTGAAGACGCTACTGTTCGAGTATACGGAGAAGCAGAACCAATTTTGGATATAATGATTGATGACCTGCGGTCAAATAAAGAAGAAGCGGAATACGACACTAGAAACCTGCCTCCCTTTAACTTAACCGATTACGTTCATCCCGACCGAACGATTTATTCATTACCCAAAGTTGGGCCTCGTCTTCACCCATTCGAAACTCAACGAGGTTGCCCAAACGCTTGTTCTTTTTGCTCACCTACTCGACTGCAAAAAAGAAGCCCCGAAGGAGTCAGAACTAGACCAATTCGGGGAATAATTGAAGAAATTGAGTCAATGCATTTAAACCGCGCTGATCATATTTTTTTCGTTGACCTAAATACAATGTCAATTCCCCCAGAAAAACTCCGCGAATTACTTAGTTATCTAAAATCAAAAGAAATCAACTGGTATACGGAAGGAACTGTTAGTCAACTTATTGATGAATCGGAATCAGCTGCCAAACTCTTAAAACTAATGTCCCCTTTAAACGGTGGTGGTGGCTGTTATGAATTCCTGTACGGAGCTGACGACCTAGCTCTAGAAAAACCCAAAGGGTCAAAAGACAAGAAACGATCTGCAATTAAAAAAGCTGTTAACGTTTTTAGGAAACACGGAATTGCCTTAAACTTATCCGTTGTAGTCGGTCTTGATCACCACCAATATCCAGAAACCTTTTATCAAATCGCTAATACAGTTAGAGAAGCTCGACCGTCCTACACGTTTTTTCATATTGCTACACCGTATTTAGGTACACCATGGGGGGAAACAGTTTATCGTGATGGGCGAGTATTTGAAGAAGACACAACAAAATTTAATCATCAACAAGTCATTGCTCAACCAGAATTAATGACAGTTGAAGAACTAGAACAAGGATACATTTGGCTGAAAAGACAATTCTATCGACCTGAATCAATCTATCAAACGGCAAAAGAACATTTTAACCCGACTGCAATGAGGCAAGATCCAGTGCTTTTAGGACCAATTCTAACAGGATTGCCTTGGGCGATGGAAACCTGGCTTGGTCTTCAAGAACTGGCAGCTAGAGGTTACATTAGATGGCCGGTTCAAAAGGAACTTGACCACGGCTATCAAAGTTGGCAATAAGTTTTATTCAGAAAGGCAATTTGGATTTTAGCCGAAGCCACTGCCAACGAAGCTTATTCGCTGTCTGAACTCCTTGATAAAGAAGGGGATTAACAACCAAATCCCAACTACCGACAAATTCAACTAAATCCCCACCATACCCCCGCTTAAAGCGATGGAAGCCATACCAATCATCACTTTTGTCTGGTTCTGGTCCCAAGCTTCCCCACATATCAAACTGTTGACAACCAAGTTTTTTGCCTAACTTAATTGCTTCCCAACAAATCAAATTGGAAGCCATAACATCCCGGTGCTTTGATGAAGAAGCACCGTAGGGATAAAAAATTCTATCCTGATAGGTTAAAAGCAGCCAAGCAGCCAAAACTTCGCCTTCATATTCCCCCAGAAGAATGTGAACCATCTTTAAAGGAGATAAAGTCTTCCAAAGCTGTTTAAAGTAGTTTTCATCATGCATGTAAAAACCCTGACGCCGCATTGTTTTCAAAAGCAATTTAATAAACGTTTCCAAACCCTCTTCGTCAGTTTCTTCGTAAACCCTAACCCCTTTACGCTCAGCTAAACGCACGTTATACCTCGTCTTCCGATGCATATCTTTCATAATCTTTTCTTCCGGTGTCTGCAAATCTAAAAGAAAGGTATAAGTAGCAAATAATTTCTTTTTTGCTTCTTGCAAACCAAGTTTAGATAAATCTTCGGGTTGATCAATTTTAGGCGGCTGTTTAATTGTCCCCTTTTTATTTTGCCAACGTCGCACAACGTGATCAGGTTCAATTAAAAGATAAACTATGTTCTCTTCCTCGGCTAAATCTTTCAAGGCGGAAACAATTTCCTTGCTTGGCAAACTACTTTTCAACAGCTGGCCTACTCGATAATCAAGCTTAGGAATTTCTCTGGTTAAAACTTGATACCCGTCAATTAATTCCCCCTGGTCATAAACCCCTAACCTGACTGCCTTCATTCCAATCCGTTCTTTGAAGTCACCCCACTGCCAAGACTGCAGTGGATGATTAACTACCTGATTAAATTTTTCTTTTTCTTCCGACTTTACTTTTCGAATAAGCATTGAATTAGCGACTAGCGATTAGTGACTGGCGTATAGTGACAAATCAATAATAATACTATTATAGTACATTAAGCCTAGCCACAAACCACTAACACCTAGCACCTATTAACTTTTACCATTCTTCCAACCAATCGTCATCGTCCCAATCCCAATCATCTAAACCCTCCTTCATTTCTTCTCGAATTACCAAATGATTTGGAATGTTTTCTAAAAACCGGGAAGGCGAATTGTAATTAGTTTTACCAAAATACAACCTCTTAGCGGCGTAAGTAAGATAGAGAGAAGATTTTGCCCGAGTCATCCCAACATAACACAAACGCCGTTCTTCCTCCAGTTCCTCTTTATCCATCATACTTCGTGAATGCGGCAGCAAACCTTCTTCCATTCCGGCAATAAAAACTGCCTGAAATTCCAGCCCTTTACTAGAATGAAGCGTCATTAGTCTTACCGCCTGATCAGCTGTGTCCTTTTTTCTCTTTTCCTGGACAGAGTATTCCTGCTGAACTAAAGCAACACTTTCTAAAAAGTCCTTTAAATCTGGAAACTGCTGAGCAACCGAGGACAGTTCACGAATATTCTCTAAACGCCGATAATCATCCTTGTCTTCTTGATTGTATTTGTCTAAATATCGACTGGCCGGCAAAATCCGATTAAGAACCTCTTCACTGGTATATTGATTTGACCTATTTTCTTCAATAAATTCCCTAACCCGCCGCATACGCCTTACCCCCATATTTTTCTCAATCCTCTCCCAAGAAATTACATCATCAGGGTTATACCACACTCTGATTAAAGCTAGAACATCCTTGATTTCAGCTCGCTGATAAAATTTAACCCCTCCATACAAAATATAAGGCAAGCCGTGATGAATGAAAGCGTCTTCAAGTGTTCGGGATTGAGCATTGGTTCGATAAAGAACAGCAATTTCTTTGGGATCAATCTTATCCTCATTTATTAATTTTTTTATCTCTTCGACAATGAAATTTGCCTCACCAGATTCGTCCTTGGCCTGATGAATAACTATCTTTTTACCAGATTTTTTTTCGGTGTATAGATTTAAAACCGGATGAAGTTCATTATAGGAAATAATTTTGTTGGCAGCATCAAGAATGGTTTGCGTTGAGCGATAATTCTGTTCTAAGTTTATTACAGTTGTTTCCGAAAAGTCCTTTTTGAGAGCAGACAAGTTACGATAGTCAGCTCCACGCCATGAATATATTGCTTGTGCGGCGTCACCAACCACCGTCAAGCTCTGATGCTTTCCTGCTAATAACTTGGTCATAACGTATTGAGACTTATTCGTATCTTGATATTCATCAATAAGAATATGCTGAAATTTGCTCTGATATTTTCCTAATACTTCAGAATTTTCTTTCAACATTTTTACGGTTAAGTAAAGTAAATCTCCAAAATCCAAAGCATTAGCCTGACTCAATTTATCCTGATAATTTTTATAAACCAAACCAACATTTTCTTGCCATTGGTCACTGGCTGAATCTAGAAACACCTTCCAATCAATCAAATCATTCTTGGCGGAGTTTATTATTGAATTTAAAGCTTTAGGTCGATATTTTTTTTCGGGCAAATTTAGTTTCTTGATAATATTTTTCAATAAAGACAATTGGTCTTTTTGATCATAAATAACGAAGTTAGCTGACAACCCTACTCTTCTCCCTTCTCGTCGCAAAATGTATACCCCAAAAGAATGAAAGGTACCAGCGAAAAGATTAGGGGAACCAGACACCTCCGAGGTGGAATTATTTTCTCCTCGGACGGTGTTTGCTAATAACTTTCCCAACCGCTCTTTCATTTCCCCGGCAGCTTTGTTAGTAAAGGTTAACAAGAGCAAACCACCATTTTTTACCCTACCATTAGCTAAAAGCCAAGCCACTCGGTGGGTTAAAACTCGGGTCTTCCCACTTCCCGCCCCGGCTAAAACTAAAAGCGGCCCTTTGCCGTCAAAAGTTACTGCCTGCTGTTGATCCTCGTTTAAATCTCTTAATAATTCCTCCATAGCAACATCAATTGTAGCAAACATAAATACTGGTCGGTTGCTAATTGATTATTGTAGGGACAATCCTAGGATTGTCCCTACTGATGAAAAATATTTTCTACAAGTCTAATTTATAGATTGTCGTGTCTCCGGAAGTAAAAATAGGTTGTCCCCAATTATAAAATCTTTCTTCGTCCAATTCCCCGTACTTTTCCTCCTCTAGCGGACCAACAAAAACATATTCGACTTCATATTTCTTGAGTAATTTTTCGGCTTCATCTAAATTTCCTTGGTAAATTGTTTTTACTTCTTCTAAACGCCTCCCCGGCCGGTCATAACCACCACGCCACAGCCACTCATGAACCGTCCAACCCTCAATCGTTGGTAAACCAGTCATTGCGGAAATCTGATTAAACATGGTGTAACTTTCACCGACCGCCTCAACAATAACTGGCTGTCCCTGAACATTCTTATTCAACCACAAAACCGCCTCATAGTTATCCGGGTACTGTTTTTCCAGAAAATTCATCCCATATAACCCCTGATATTTCTTCAGACCGCCGTAATAACCTTTGATTGAAAAATATGGGTAAATCATATGGCTGGCAAAGCCAGCTGTAAATAGTAATAAGTAAACAGTAATAAGTAATTTATTTTTCAAAAATCCCTTAATCCGAAAGAAAATATAGCCGGCGGCAATCGAATACATCATAAATGACTGGTAGACCAATTTAAACATGGTATTTGACCGGTGATGTTCGTGAATATAAATATCTTTAACATAAATAATTTCAGGAATAATAATCAGAACTGTTGACCACAAAGTCATCGCCAAAACAAAAAGATCAGAAATTGTCATTCCGAGCAATGTCGAGGAATCCCTTTTGGGATTTTTAGTAACGAACAACCAAAAGCTAACTGCAGTAAACCAGAAAAACCCCCAGAGGATTAATAGTTGCCACCAAAGAGAATTAGCATCAACAAACCGAATCCCTTCAGTCATTGGATTAAAACTAATTGCAAAGGGCATAGCAAACAAAATTGCCAAAATTAAGGTAACCACCCCAACGACGAAAGTATTTTTTAATCCCTCGACTAACTTTTTCCAATCCAGCTTGTCTATTGGTTCAAGATTGATTAAGAATATGAACAAGGCAAAAACTATTCCATAAATTGGAAAATTCCAGGAATTGGTCATATACATAGCCGCTAATAGAAAGGCTATTAGCGGAATTTCCAATTTCCAATTTCCCCCGGCCTCGCCTCGGGCTTGCCGAGGGCGGGCAATTTTCAATACTAAACCAAAGCTTAACAAAACAGCTAAAAATAATAATACTGTCGGGATGTCATTTACATGACCGTGAAGATCGGAAACAACAAATGAATAAGATGGAAATTCATGAATGGTTGCGTCCTTTGGGTTGTCCGGTTCATAACCAATAAACCTGGTTGCATCCGGATACCAATACTTTTTAGCCCCTCGCTTAAGAACATAGGTTATCGTATGCAAATTTCCGCCCAAGGTAAGAAGCAAGGCTGAAACCAATCCTCCAATAATAATTTTTCTTTTAAATTCCTTTGGAGCATGACTGAAACTTTTAATTTTTTTCTTAACAAGATAAATTAAATTTGAAGCCAGCGAAAAGGTGCCGCTAAAAGCCTGAGCAAAAATCGTTCCAAGCATTAAATTATAAGTTACAGCCGACCTCAATCCAGAAATTTTGGTTAAGACAGCAGCAATTAAATGACCAAAATAATAATAATTTATGGATTCGCCGGAAAACCACATATCAACGGGTGGGAACCATTTAGTTCGAAGAATTGAATTGACAAAGCCGAAGTCCATGAATTTTTCTAACCCTTCAATACGCGGAGCAAACCCTCTTATTAATGACCAAAAGGTCAACATGACTAAGAAAATTCCCTCCTGCCAAGCAAAGGTTTGCCAATTTTCCTCAAAAATATTAGTTATTTCTTTTTTATTTTTTCCTTGACCAAGCCAATAGAGGTTTACCGCTAAAAGGATAATGATAATAAGAAAAAGTGTTTCACGATAAAAGGGAAAAATTTGGGCCCGGCCAAAAATAAAGGCAAGATATGAAATTACTAAAAAGGAAACTGTTTTAGCAAAAATCCAACCTTTATCCCAAAATTTTCCAAAAATTTTGAAAACCAAAGGAAGAGCCAGTGCTCCCAAAATTACAGTTATCAGCCACCAATAAAAGATTGTAAAAACATCGGTAATCATCTGGCGACATTTTACAATGATGTATAATTTAATTCAATGTCAAATAGTACTTTAAAAGTTGGTTTTGACCTGGATGGGGTCATCATTGATAAACCCTTTTTTGTCCCGAAATCAATCATTGAATATCTCTATCGCGCTCACAACGGCAATCATAAAAAATATCGCGTCCCAACTTGGCAGCCAGAAATTATTTTACGGAAACTTAGTCACCATTGGGCCTTAAGACTTCCTTTGAAAAGAAACTTATTACAGATCAAAAAAATTGCACAAAACCCAAACATTGACGCCTATATTATCTCCGGCCGCTACAACTTTTTAAAAAATCGAACAAAGCAGTGGTTCAAAATTCATAAATTAAGCGGTAAATTTAAAAAGGTATGCATTAACATGAAAAATGAGCAACCGCATATTTTTAAAGAAAGAATGATCAAAAAACTCCAACTTGACTACTTTTTTGACGATGACCCACTATCTTACAATTATTTGAAAAACAAGATTAAATCGACTAAGTTTTATTTAGTTAAAGGCAACGATGAAGAAAATTTTAATCTCCCTAACTTACTATCTGCCTAATATCAGCGGGGTAACAATTTACGCAGACATCCTTGCCCGCAAACTCGCCGAGAAAAACAAAGTAACACTTTTGACATCGAAATTTAAATCTGACCTCCCTACTCAAGAAGAGAAAAACGGTATGTTTATTAGACGAGTATGGGCACCAATAAAAATAAGTAAAGGAATTATCATGCCTTTTTTCCCAATCATTTCCCTTGTACAAGCGATTAAAAACGATACTATCATTTGCCACCTGCCGCAGCTTGAAGCTGTCTGGCTGATGCTTTGGGGAAAGCTACTCGGGAAAAAAACTATTATTGTTCACCATTGCGAATTCGGCGACGCTCCCGGGCTAGGTAAAAAGATTATTAAATACTTAACCTACATCCCACATTATCTTGCTTATCTTCTCGCTGATCAAATTATTGCCTATACCCAAGACTATGCCCAACACTCAATTTTTCTATCCAAATTTAAAAATAAAATAGACTACATTCTTCCGCCGGTAATTCTAGAACCCGAAAATAAATCAAAGGTTGAAAAACTCAAATCTAAATACAAAATCAGTAAAAAAACCAAAGTAATTGGTTTTGTTGGACGAATCGGTTGGGAAAAGGGAATTGACCTCATTCTTAACTCTATCCCCAAACTTAAAAAGGATTTTAAAAAACTAAAAGTTATCTTTGTTGGCCCGTACCAACACGTTGTCGGCGATAAAACCTTCCTCAAATTAAAAAATCAATTTAACAAATATGAAGATAATGTAATTCTTACCGGCCGGGTTGATCACTCAAAACTAGTTAACTATTACCATTTATTTGACTGTTTGGTCTTACCAAGCACAAATAATCTTGAAACCTTTGGTATTGTTCAGCCAGAAGCAATGATCTGCGGCTGTCCAGTTGTTGCCAGTAATCTTCCCGGTGTTCGCGTTCCAGTTATAAAAACTGGCATGGGTAAAATTATTCCTGTCGGCAGTCAAAAAGAACTCGCTGAAGCAATCTCCTACTGCCTCAAAAACCAAACTAAGCTTTCTGCTAAACAATCCTCTGCCCAAAAACTTTTTTCAATTAGCAAGTTTTTTGATAAATGGATAAATTTAATAAGCCCATAAGTTGGTTTAAAAAAATACCCCTATCTACCTACATTTTAACCTCTCTTATTGTTTTTTTTATTATTGTTAATGTAGTGACAATTAATCACTGGTATTTTTCAGTTATTGGAGATGAATATAGCTTTTATATATTTGCCAAAAATTTCAATTTGTTAAAGTTAAACTTATTTAGTCAGTCCGGAGTATACGGTAATCATCCTGTTTTAAGTTCGGTCTATCAAGCTTTAGTAATGAAAATTTTAGGGGACAGTAATTTTGCCTGGCGGTTTAGTTCCCTTCTTATAGTACCATTATCTATCCCCGGATTATATTTAATCGGAAAGGAACTATTTAATAAAAATGTTGGCTTATTTTCCGCAATCATTTTTTCTTCCTCTTTTTATCTTTTTGGATATGCTCATACAGGATATAACAATATTCAAGCTTTGTTTCCGTTTATCTATGGAGTTTATATGGCAATCAAGGGGTATAAGAAAAACGCAACTATTTATTACGTATTATCTGGTTTTTTCTGCGCGTTGGGATGGTACACTTTCTACACCTCAAGAATAACAATATTATTAGTCTCAATAATTTTTGCTCTCAAACTAATAAAAAAGAATAATAGAAGTGAGAATATTAAGAATTTTGCCTTTTTACTTATTGTTTTTTTTCTGATAACTACACCGCTGATAATCACTAACAAGGAAGAAGTAATTACCAAGATGCTTGACCAATCAATTTTAAACCGAGAATATTATGGAACTTTCATAGATAATCCCACTAAACGCTTTCTTATTAACTTCAAAAAAAACTTCTTTTCATTCATACTCGGAAATGATTTGAAACACTTCGTTTCGGCCCCAATACTTGATCCCATTTCAAAAATATTAGCACTTATCGGATTATCGATAGCCATTAAGAATATTCGCAAATTAAAATATTCATTACTTCTGATATTTTATGTTTTACTAACAATTATGGTTTCATTTAATCCTTTAAACGAAATCGCTATTTCCAGGATACATTTGAATTTATCAATATTAACCATTTTCGGCGGTATCGGTTGGCACTTTACTAATAAGCTTATATCAAAAAAATCTGGTCAGACTTACTCTGTTATTCTCGCCTTGTCCATTTTAATTCTGAATATTTATACATTCTATTATGAAATTCCACGTAAATTTCCCTTAAATAAAGAGGCATTAATTATTAAGGCAGCACAAACTTCTTCCATTCCACTTATTATTCACGAGGGACAAAATGAAAACAAAACTTTTCGAAAGATTATTGAAGCCTACGATTTCAAACAGGATGTTTTCTTTTTAAATTCACAAACAAAACAAATTAACCTACCAAAAACAACATTCCTCTACGTAAGTAATGACAAGAAAACAAATAAAATGGATATTAATCTTTTGAAAAGCTGCCACAAAGCGAATTCAGTTAGATTTTTCGCACCAAACAAAAATATATGGCTAGAAGCCTTAAAATGTAAAAAATAAACTACCGCTTCTCAAAAATGATCACCTTGGGATGGTCGTATACGGTGAAGGCTTCTTCGGATGGATCATCGTTTAGCTCAATGCCAAAAAAACTAGGATAGGAGGTTATTTCGGCTACTTCTTTAAACGTCCCTTGTCCTGAAGGAGGACTAAGTTCACCAGCAAACAATTGCTGATAAAATCTTGTTGTTCGAGGATAGCGTTCGGGAACAGTAGGAATTGAGCCGTAGAGTCGACTTGAGGAAAGGATAATATAGTCAATTTTTTCTAACTGCTGATTCATCTTCTGCCATTTACGATCAGTATCTGCCCCAAAAAGTTCAAGGGTTAACTGCTCATATCGAGAAGAATTTTTACCGTTAAGGGGCAACGGCAAACAGTCGTCCCAATGCTCACAGGAAATGGTTGATCCTGCCGGAATGTTTTCATAAATCCACTTTGATGCCTTAACACGGCTGTGCGGTTGAGAATAGATTGCCATAAACATTAGCGGATAAATAAATAAATTCGAAATGATAATCGCCTTACTTTTTTTTGACCGACTAGCTAACCAACCACCAGCAATAAGGGCCATAAAGGGATAAACTGGTAGGAAATATCTCATATTTTTTGAAAACTGAACCCCCTGGAAAATAAATAACATAAAAATCCAAATCAAATAAACTATCATGTTGTCATTCTGGAGCCATTTTAATGGCTGAAGAATCCCCGGGGGTTCCTTCGTCATACTCAGGATGACGCTAAAAATAGCAATAATTGTTACTATCCCCAGGGGAACGCCAAGCCCCCAGAAGAAAATATTTTTGGCTGGAAAAATCAAAGGTTTAGTTTTAATCCACTGTATCCCTGGAGGATAGCCGGTATCTTTGCCTCCAAAACTGTTTAATTCCTTGATGTCGGCAATAAACTCCGGGTTTGGTTGAAACAGGCCGACGAAGGAATAAGGGTTGAAGATGCGTGCAGTAGCACTAGTAATAAGTAATAAGTAAACAGTAAACAGTAGTAATTTTTTAAAATTTCCTGAATATCTTTTGAGAAAAACCAAACCGATGATTGGTAAAAACAATACAGCGGTGATTTTGCATGACAAAGCCATACCCATAAACAAGCCGACGAATAAGGGTGATAGGTTTAAAGCGGCGTAAAAGGAGAGAACTAAAAAGAAGTTTAAAAAGGGATCAACGGCAAAGAAGTGGGAAAGCTGAATTGGAAGAACCATTAATGAGTAAAGTAAACTTGGCCAAACTTTTTTGGAAATTAAATACAACAGAATTATTACCCCGCCGTCAGCAAGAGCAGCTAAAACCCGGCCGACTAAATTAAAATGAGCATAGTCGTGGAAGCCGAAAATTTGACTAACTGCCTTAGTTAAAAAAATCGGCAGTGGGCCGTAAACAAAAAAACCGAAATCGTTATTGCGTGGGTTTAACGGAGATTTTCTAGTATTAAAATATTCGCCAATATTTTCCGGCCAATCGATTGCCGTTCCAACCATCGTTAAAAAACGTTCATCGGGATGAAGGTGATGACCCTGATCCCAATTTAAACCGTATATTCTCAGACTTAAACCAATTGCTAAAATCAAAACCAAAAGCAATTTCTTTCGCATAGCTTAATTTTAGCAAAATCTTAAGCACTAATTCCTAAACTCTAAATAATACCCAATTATCAAAGCCCAAATATTTAAACTAATCCGGACATTTTTATTTTGAATTTGTTTAGGATTTAGATATTAGAGATTAGAATTTGATTCTAGAATATCGATATTCTAGAATGTCTCATGACCGTTCAAGAAGAAATCGACAGTCTGGCTGAAAAAATCAGTAAGTGTCAAAAATGTCCTCTCTATAAGTCCGCCACTCAGGCGGTTCCCGGTGGGCCTAATCCTGACACAGATATTGTCTTTATTGGCGAAGCTCCCGGTTACTGGGAAGATCAACGCGGTGTTCCCTTCTGCGGTCGTTCCGGCGACTTGCTCAACAAATTACTTCAGAGAATTAATCTCGATCGAAAGGATGTTTTTATTTGTAATATTTTAAAACACCGGCCGCCAAATAATCGTGACCCAAGCCCGGAAGAAATTGAAACTTGCACTCCCTGGTTAAAACAACAGCTGTTAATTATCGAACCCAAAATTGTCATCACCCTTGGGCGATTTGCCATGAATTATTTTATCCCCGATGTCTACATTTCTAAAGTTCACGGTCAGCCTAAACAAATCCTTTGGCAAGATTTGGATTTACTCCTTTATCCCCTTTATCATCCAGCGGCTGGGTTAAGAAACGGGAGCGTTAAGGAGGATTTAGTTGAAGATTTTTTGAAAATTCCCAAGATTATCAGTGATGAGAGTGACATGGATATGAAGATAAAAGAGGAGAAAAAAGACCCCGAACAGGAAAGTTTATTTTAGAATTTTTTCCACAATCGAAGGGTGGGGTGGTCAAAAACTGTCCAGGTTTCTTCGGAATTAAGGTCACTACCCAATAAAAATCGGCCAACCGGCCCAAAGGGACGAAACGTCCGCATTTTGCTAAAGCCTAAATCACCGGAAAACAAATCTTGGTAGAAACCTGCTGTTATTGGATACCCTTTTGGTAAACGCAAATGGTTAGTAAACATCCGCCGCGACGGAGAAAGGAAATAATCCGCCTGATTAATTGCAGATGATAATTTTTCTTGTTGGTCTTCTTCTAAATCAAGGTGGTAAAAATCGATATTAATTGTTTCGAATTTGTCATGATTAAGCTCCGGCAGGTCAATTATATTACCACCTTCATAGACTATTGTTGAACTTTCAGGCAAATTTTCATTAATCCATTGACAGGCTTGGATGCGGATATCCGGTTGAAAGTAAATTTTCATAAATAATATGCCGGGGAGAATTAAAATGAATATAGCAACTAGTAATTGGTAACCGGTAATTGATAATTTCTTAAGAGAAAAAACAATGAATAAAACTAGGAAAGGAAGAATCGGGGTGATAAACCTAGTCCATTTGGCAAACAATAATGAATTGAAAATAAACCAAGGGAGAAATGTAGAAGCTAGAAGATAGAAATTAGAATTTAGAATTTTGAATTTCCTTTTTTTGAATACGTAACTCGTAATCCGTAACCCACTAATCCCCAAACCCACTATTAAAAAAGTGAACATTGGGAGACCAAGCACCCAAGGTAAGACTTTCTTAAACTGAAATAAAAAGGGCTGAGTATTAATAAACTGCCTCATGTAAAAAACCCGGGTAAGTCCCCGAGCCAAATTGGATTCATATCTAAATGTCCCCCAAAAATCCTGAAACTCTATTAGGTAGTAAGGTGAAAAGAATAAAGTTAAAATAGTCAACGAAATACCCCAAGGAATAAGTCGGCGAAAACGTTTTGGTTTAATAACAATTGCTAAAAATGGACCAAGTAAAAACAAGATAGCGTTCAGTTTACTAGCCATGCCGATTGCCGCAATTAATGAAGAAAGAATTAAATATCTAATCTTTTCAGTGTCATAATACTTAACCGCTAAATAAGCTAAGGATATTCCGACGAAGGTCAGCAGGCTCTCTGTCGTCCCAAAATGGGCCATTTGAATTAACCCAGGTGTAAAAATTAATAATAAACTAGTTATCATTGCCCATTTCTGGTTTTTAAATATATTTTTAGCTAGTAAATAACCAACGATAACTGTTAAAACTGAAAAAATAGCTGACCAAAAACGCAAATGTAAATGCGAGGAAACCTTAACCAACTGCTTAGTTAGAAAGGACAGATATAATGGAAATTGACCGTAGGCAAAAAAATCTGGGTCAAAATTATCCCAGGAAAGTCGATCAACCGCCCAAGCCATATTATTTTCGTCAGGATGAAAATGAAAACCCCCGCCCCAATTAATCCCCCATAACCGAGTTAAAAGTAGTCCAATAATAAGAAGTAACTTAAAGAACATAAATTATTACAATAAGCATGAACCCCCAGATAAAAACGGTGACCAGTAAAGGAATATCCGAGGCTAGAATTTTTCCTGGTCGCTCACCTCTTTTTCTTTCCAAAACTAACTGAGAATAACGCATAATTCCTAAAATTACTGGAAAAATGGTAAGCATCAGCCACTTTCTTCCAATTAAAAAAGGGAAATTATTAACAAAAAAATCATGAATTTTGGGCTGGCTAAAATCAGCCGGTTGGGCCAAATATGTAAATAGGGAATAGGATATCAAAGTTAAAACAGAAAAAATTGATACGTAAAAATTCAACAAGGCTTTTTGATATTTCCCCAAAGTTGGTCTTGTTTTACTCCCCTCTTTAACAAATTCGCTTCTTCGCTTACCACTAGCGATAAAGAGTGAAAGAAAAACTACGGTGAACATTAACCAAACTGGCAGATGAAAGCCAGTAGCAATTTCCCCTCCCAGTGCTCGTAAAATAAATGAAAATGAAATCCCAAAAATATCCAAAATTGCAATTTTCTTGAGAATAAAGCTGTAAATTAAATGAAGGATTAAGAAAGCAATAATTAACAATACAAAACTAAAACTTAGGTAGAAAGCAATTGAAAGTCCCAAACTAAATAGAAAAATTGACCAAATTATTGCCTGCTGAGGTGTCACCGTACCTTTAGCTATTGGTCGATTTCTTTTTTGAGGATGACGACGATCATAAGGCGCATCAACAATATCATTAATTAAATATGAACCGGAAGAAAACAATGAAAATACTACAAAGGCAAGTAAAGATTCAACAACTACCTCCCCATTAAATAACTGACCGTTAAAAATCATCGCTGCAAAAACGGCCAAGTTTTTTGTCCACTGATATGGACGCATTGAGACTACTAAGCCACGAATGGTCTTGACAGAAATCATCTTCTACATTTTAACCAAGAAACAGCAAGGAAACAAGGGCGGCCTAAATTTTTGAAGCTACTTCTTTACCGAGCTTTATTGAATAATTTACTCCCCTATCCCATGGAAAAATATGGTTTGCCGTGGCCCAGAAAAGCTGATCCGAAATTAAGGATATCTTCGGCTTTATCCCAGAATAACCTATTGGAATTATTGGCTGAGCATCAGAATATTTAAACAACTGATAATCAATTAAATAATTCTCAAATGACGGGTTTAACCGCCTCAAATAAGGAGAAAATTCCTCTAAGACTTTTTCCTTGTCTTTTCTTAGGGTTGAATTTTCTTGGGGGTAATATCCACCAATATAAACAATATTTTCACCTCCATATTTATTAGCATCAACAAAATTTGTTTGCTCAACAATAACCAAAAATGGAAATTCCTTTTCTAAAACATTAAGCCAATAACTGTCTCCCGGAAGAAACTTTTTTTCTAATCTCATCACTAAAGCCATCGCTCCATTGGTTTTTAACTCTCGCCAACTTGAAACATTCTTATCGCGAAGCTCTTTCCAGGTTTGGATTAATTTTAAAGCTTGGGACAAAGGAATGGCAATTATTACTTTGTCAGCATTAAATTCTTTTTTTTCGGCAGACAAAATCCATTTATTTTCATTTTTTTTAATGCTAGTAATACGTGTCTGGAGATGTATTTTGTTTTCTTTCTTAATTTCCTCTCTCAACCTGTCAATTAAAACTGCTGTTCCTCCTTCAAAATAACCTAACCGCGCACTTCTTTTTTTTAACCTAGCCCATAACCAGGAAAAGGCAACTTCGTCTGTGTACTGGTGAAACTTATTCTCCATCAACGGCTGCCAAATTTTTTGCCAAGCCGATTGTCCAATTAGGCTCAAAAATAAACTCTTTGCTGAAAAGCGGTCATAAAATGGTAAATAGGGCAAAAGCCTTAAAAGAAAAATAACACTGCCCATTCTCAGCTTATTAAAAGTAGATAAGTTCGGATATTTCATAATATCTAAAGGCTCATCAAATGGATGGATATTTCCCTCAGAATACACTGAAGTTTGTACTTTCTTGAAAAATAACTTGTCTTCCAGCCCTAGTTCAGCGGATAAATTCTTAACATATTTGTCAGAAGTAAAATAATGATGAAAATATTTTTCCAACGGCCAATCCCATTTCTTTTCTTTATAACTACCCGCTAGGCCTCCAAGTGATTCCTCTGCTTCAAATAACTCAACTTCCTTCCCTTCTTTAGCTAAAGAATAAGCAGCTGTTAACCCGGTTATGCCTCCACCAATAACTGCAATCTTCATCTTGCCATTATAACCAAATTAACAAGCCGCTTAAAGTAATGATTGAGCCAACAATTATCATAATTTGTACTGGGAAATTTACACCCGCTTCAGGCAATTCTGCCGTAGTCGGAGATGGACCTAAGGCAATAGCCTCAGTCGGTTCGCTGGTTGGTGGCTGAGTTGAAACCTGGGTAGGAGTACTGGTTAAAACACTAGTTGGAGAACTAGTCGGATTATTTGTTGGGGTTATCGTTGGTGTCTCGGTTGGCGTATCCGTTGGAGCTGTTGTCCCGGTCGGAGTTATCGTTGGGGTCTCAGTCGGCGTATCTGTCGGAACCTCCGTCCCGGTTGGGGTTGTCGTTGGTGTCTCGGTTGGGGTCTCAGTCGGCGTATCTGTTGGAACCTCCGTCCCGGTTGGAGTTATCGTTGGTGTCTCAGTCGGCGTTTCTGTCGGAACCTCCGTCCCGGTTGGAGTTATTGTTGGTGTCTCAGTCGGCGTTTCCGTTGGAGTTAAAGTTGGAATGGTAAACTCCAAACGGCAAGATGGAATATCTCTAGTTGTCTCCTCAAACACCGCTGGTACTTTTTTAGGAGCTGTTGGTGCAATCGGTTCCTGTCTCAACTGATAAAGTTTGATTGCACTTAAAATTGCAATTACCGCTAAAACAATTGTTGAGCCAATCAAGGCATATAACTTCCATCTTGGACCCGCTTGATTATCTTTTAAACCGGATTCTAATTTTGGTACTTCATTTTCTTCAATCATTTCCAACCAAACTGAGGACAAACCTCAGCCTCAACAACGTAATTAGTAAATTCATCAAACTCATCATAAAGAAGATAAAAACCATACTCGTTGGACTGCTCCGTTTCTATCCACGTTCCATCGTTAACTTTAAATCTGGCTTTAGCCATTCCATCCGGATGATTAGTCTCTCCGTTAGCAACTAGATAAACCTCCTGATCATAAACCAACAAAGGCTCGACTAACAAGCCCGATTGATCAACAATTGGCGTCCAGTCTTTATCATAAATTGCTGCTTGGGTACATCGACAGTCATAAGTAGGCGTATTTGTCGGGGTAGGGGTAGGTGACGGAGTTAAGGTCGGAGTAATTGTCGGCGTTAAGGTTGCAGTCGGAGTTGGGGTCATTGTAGGCGTAGCTGTTGATGTTGGAGTCGCAGTTGGACTTGGCTGACATTCTTCCCAATCTTGACCATCTTCCCACGTACAATTCCAAACATGCTGACCATCAACTAACACATCTTGTTGAGTATTTCTACATCTGTATGTTCCATCCCAATATGGAGCATTAGGATAATCCTCGGCTTGCGGATCATATCCAGGTCCTTTTTCATAACATTCTGTCCAGCACTCATCTTCACTCGGCTTCCCTTCGCAGCAATGACAGGGCAAGTCACAACTATCCCCGCCAGAACAATCATCACATTTTTGACAATTACCGTTGGTTTTTGTACCTCGACAAATATCTAAAGACCTTGCGCTGGCACTACAATCATCATTACAGTCATATTCCGCCTTACGGCCACTGCAATCAAATTCACAATCCTGGCTGGGATTACAATCACTACCCCCTGGACAATTTTCAGAGGGATTCTGACAACGACCTAAGGTAGAACAAAAAGTCAAACCAGACATACAAGTACCGCAGCAATTGGGATTATCATTACACGAATTTTGATCACATTTGCCTTCGTGCCAACCACCACAAGGACAAGACTCAGCAATATCTCCATGCGTCGCCCCACGTCTAGTTTCTTGCCCCTGCCTGACAAGATAAATACCAGCCCCTAGAGAAGAAATCAATAATAAACCAACAGCAATAAGCCAATATATTTTGGAAGTTCTCATTGCCTAAATTAAAACTAAGCTAAAGAATAAAATTGCCGCACCACCAAACAAAATAATTGTCGGTCCAAAGAAACCACTTTCTGGAACGCCAGATTCGGTTGACGGTTGACTTTTACGGGGGGGGGTTGTTGGCTCGGTAGTGGAAGTTGGTTCAGCCGTAGCCGTCGGGGTTGGAGCTTCGGTTGGGGTATTCGTTGGATTTATAGTTGGAGTTGCCGTTGACCCAGAGGGGGTAGCACTAAACGCTGGACCACCTTCACCCGTTTGTGCTGCCAAAACAAAAGTTCTTACAAAGGTTTCAACTCCCCCTGTATCCGGGTTGGTATATTCTACTGTTAACGTATGGGCTCCGGGTGTTAAGTTTTGTGGAGGGGCCCACTGCCACTCTCCATTAGAATCAATTTCAATTTCCGATTCGTAAGTAACTGGAGACTCCAAAGTAATCTCAACCTTTGCCCCTTTTGGGCCCTCTCCAAATATTTCTGGCTTTGGAATGGTTATTGTTTCACCATCGTTGGGGTTAATTATCTTAAACTCTTTTTCTTGGCCCAAATTTAAATTTCCAGTATCCAATTTTGAATCCATAGCCGGAGAAGGAGTAAGGTCGTTGTTCAATAAATTCTGATCCCCACTAGTAAAATCTTGACTTTCCCCTAAAATAATCGGAGGAACCGGGTCATCATTTTGAGTATAAATCGTAGCTGTTGCTCTTCCCCGCTGACCAGTTACCGCCAAAATATTTTCAATAATTTTTCCTTCTTCATAATTAGCTCTCATCGATAAATCCTCTGAATAAGCTTGGGCTAAAGGCACAACCCAATTACCCTTGTTGGTGACTAAGGCGGATAATTTGCTTATCCCCGGAATATCTAAATATACAATCGCCCCAGCAGCTGGTTGACTACTGCCGTTTAGAACTGAGCCAGAAGCTAAATTTGCTTCTGGAGGTATACCTGACGTCGACAAAGCGGTTTTAACCGAATAAGCTTTTAGCCTTTCTTCAAAAAACTCTTTACCACCCGAGTTTAGATAAAATTTATATTCAGTGTCCGGGGACAAATTGTTAATAACCACATAATGGGTATCATAATCACCCAACGTGCCCGGACTATCTCGAAAATCAGTAACCACTTTTCCATCTAAGCTTTCAACTTGAACAAAGCCCTTTGTTTTTTCACCAGTTATCCAAGAGACTGTAAAAGAATTGCTGGTAATATTAGTTATCTCTACTTCCTGCGGAGTTATCCCCTTACTGGCTCTGGTTAAAAAAGAAGTGCCTTCTCGAAGAAGGGTTAGACTGCCTACCAGGCCTAAAACTAAGAAAATACCAAGAATAGTTGGGATCTTTTTCTCACTCATCAAGTTCACCTGATTCGGTTGCATTGGGAGTTGAAGTAATTGTTAAACTTGGTTCACCGGATGGGGTTGATTCAGCTACTTCTTGATTACCCGCTGGACTGGATTCAGGGGTAGGAATAGCGGTTGGTTCCGCCTTCAACAACTCGTTTACTTCTTCAAGTTGATATTCTTTTTTTTGTTCAATTGTTGATAAAACCTCGTCATTTAATTCCGGCTTCAGCGGCGTTAGTAATTGATCTACCCCCTCAATTCTGTCCCGCCTGACCAATTCCCGATAACTGTTCAAGGCAACTAGTAATAAAGCCGTTAATAAAGTGAATCCAGCTATCCAAAAAACCCGGTTATTAATTATTGTTTTCTTGTCCATAAATATTTTCAAACCAATAATGGAATTCCCCGTTTAGAAAAAAGGTTAATGAGGTTAAGGCCGCCTCTTTGTCTTTGCTTAAACCAATTTGATAGTTATTAATCTCCATCCACCGGCGGACTAAATTAATTAAACGAATAAATTCCTTTATTTCATCATATTCACCTTTGGTTGAAAAATTAAATTTTAGACCGGAAAAAGATGTACTAGGATTAATCATATTTTGGATATGATCGACACTTAGTTGGTTAATCGGTAAACTGCTTTCATTAGCTGCCCCAGCTACCTGGGCTACTCCTTGACCAATGGCAAATTCTGAAGGTAAATAACTTTCTAATATCTGTCTATTCCCCTGCACTAAAGCAAACTCCTCTTGAGCAATAATAATCGAATTAATCTTTTTTTGCATTTTCTGAGTAAGTTCTTTTTTTTCATTTATTTCTCCAATTAATCCTGATATCGTAACTACGGCCGGTCTAATTGCAAAAACTATAAAGAAGGCAACGGAAAACACGGTAATGATTACCTCTAGATATTTCCAACTCTCTTTATTCTCGGCATACTCCTCCAGTGAGGTATTAACCTTGTCCTGATACTTTTTAAACTGATTAGCTATTTGTTCCTTCTTGAGCATTGTCTTTGTCAAAAGCGAACTTTACAACAAATTGAATTGTCATTCCTCCTTTTCCCTCCTCTTTTTCAATTGTCCCGATCTGAACAGTAGAAATGCTGGGATTAGCAATTAACCGATCAATAAATTCCGCTAACCCAGCTTCCGAAAAAATTTGAGCCTTTAAACTTGCTTTTATTCCTTCTTTTTCCTTAGAATATCTAAAGTCAGTTAAAAGCACATCCGTTGGTAAGCTGGCAGCAACAACATCCAATGCTTCTACCGGCAAATATTTTTCCTCTGTTCCCTCAGAAATTTTATTTAATCTTTTTTGGAAATCTCTAAATTCCCTTTCAAAGGTTTGGGTACTTGTTAAAATCGCTTTTTGTTGTCTTATCCTTTCCGACAAATCCGAGTTCTTTCTATCCAACCAAAATCTGGACAAGAAAGCACCAATCACAATTAACTCCGTAAAAATGACAATGTAACGACCAACCGAAAGAATCCATTTGACAAATTTGCCAGCAACAATTTCTACAGCATTCTCTTCGGGTAGTAAACTTATTTCTTTCTTAGGCATTAGTTCAGTATATTAAACTACACTATTGGTGTCAAAGCGGAAATTAATTTCTAGTCTACCTGCGGAGGTAGCTCATGAATAGGAAGAATATCCCGTGGCCAAACCAAAACTGACTTAGCTAATTTTACTATTGCTCTTGCCTCTTGAAGTTGAAAAGCTAATCCTAATCCTAAATAAACTAATATTCCCCCAAAACTACTTATGGAGGTTAAGCCAATTAAACCAGAAATTCTAGTTGTATCAAAAACATACAAATCTAAACCACGAAGCAAAAGCCAAACACAAACAGTGGAAATAACACTCGAAAAAGTCATTTTAAGTAAAGGTGAAGTAATCCGGCTTAGGTTTTTAATTTCGAGTTTTTTAAACAGCAAAAACATCAAAATTAGAGATTGAACAACACTACTAATGCTTGTTGCTAAAGCTAAAATAATTACATCTACTTGGGAAAAAATACTTCCACCAACAGCAATGATGATAAAAACAATCAGCGACACCCATGAAACTATTAGGGGGGTCTTCGTATCCTGAAAAGCGTAAAACCCTCTTCCTAAAATATCATTGATTGTACCCGAAACAACCAGTGGAACTAAAAAAGCAATGACCTGACCAGTTACTAAAGTTGCTTTCCAAGGAAATTCTCTGGCTCCGTAAGCCAACCTTACTAACGGAATACGAAGAATGAGAAATATTGCTGCTGTTGGCAGAGCCAAAAAAATTGCTTGAAGAAAGGAACCAAACAACGTTTCTTTATATCTTGACATTTTTTTTCTGCTTGCTTCTTTTGATAAAACCGGCAAAGAAGCTTGCCCAATAGTAACCCCAAAAACTCTAGAAAAAAAACTGGTTAACCGCTGACCAAGATAAAAAAGAGAAAGATAGCCAACTGTTAAGCCACTACCAATAATTAAAATTATAGTCGCCTGAAGCTCTTTTATGGCTAGGGCAATTGTCCGCGGCGGCATTAGAGTAAGAATTTTTTTCACTCCGGAAAGCTTCAAATCGATGACTGGGAAATACCTAAAACCTAATTTAATAACTAAGGGTAACTGAATTAGAAAGTGAAGAACTGCCCCAATCAAAACACCTAATGTCGGCCCCCATATTCCTAAAACCGGGGAAAGTATTTGAATACCTAAAATAATCCCCAGGTTATAAATCATTGGAGCTAGTGCCGGAACTAGAAACCGTTGATTAGTCTGCAGGATAGACGTCAAAAAATTGCTGAAAAGAAAAAACATTTGAGAAACAACTATTATTTTCATTAACTGACTCATTAGTGAAATTTGCTGACTGGTAAACCCAATGGCAACTAAAGAAGATAACGGCTTGGAAAAAATAATAATCACACTGCCTAGAATTAAGAATACAATTAACAACAAGTTCAAAACGGAAGAAGCAGTAACATAGGCCTCTTCTTCATCTTTTTCTATTTCTTCGCCAAAAACAGGAATAAAGGCCGCCGACAATGCCCCCAAAACCAGAAGTTGAAAAACAATATCGGGTATTCTAAAGGCAGCATTATATGCGTCCAACTGACCAGGACAGCAAGCAAAAAACTTAGCATAGAGAAGCCTATCCCGCAAAATACCTAAAAAGGCTGATGCACTAAAGGCAAAACCTAAAATAGCTGCGGCTGAGAAAATACTGGATTGACGCTTTGAAAAAATTTTGGAGCCGTTTTTAAAAATGTCCTTTATCATCCCTGCCAGTATAACACACTCTTGCTAGCATTTAGCCTAGATGATAGAATAAGGTCCATGCCTGTAACTAAGTCCGCCGCAAAGGCGCTGAGAAACCAGAAAAGAAAGAAAAAATATAATCTGAGGGTTAAAAAAAAGGCGAAAGAAGCCATAAAGAAGTATAAGGATAGCCCTAACAAGAAAAACCTTCAGACCGCTTATTCTGCAATTGACAAAGCAGCTAAACGAAATGTCTATCATAAAAATAAGGCCGCAAGGTTAAAAAGTCAGCTGGCAAAAAAACTTCCTAGGAAAAAATCCTCTTCTAAAAAGAAAGCGTCGTCATCTAAAAAAACCGACGCCGATAAAATGTCGAAGAAAAAATAAAGTGACCAGCAAATACTATATCACTACACCGATATACTATGTTAATGATGTCCCCCACATCGGCCATACATGTACGACAGTTACTGCTGATATTCTTGCCCGCTATCACCGGTTAAAGGGGAAAGAAGTATTTTTCTTAACTGGAACAGATGAACACGGGGCTAAAGTTGCCCAAGCCGCTGATAACAAAGATTTAACCCCTCAAAAATTTTGTGATCAAATATCAACCCGATTTAAAAAAACCTGGCAAAGTCTAAATATCAGCAATGATTTTTTTATTCGAACAACCGACCCACGACATATAGAGGTTGCCGAGAATTTACTCAAAAAGATTTATAAAAATGGTGATATATACAAAGATGTATATCAAGGCCTCTATTGCATCGGCTGTGAAAAATTCTTGACCGAATCTGACCTTGAAGATGGGCACTGTCCCCTTCATCCTCCAGAACAAACAATCAAGCAGAAAGAAGAAAATTGGTTTTTTAAATTATCAAAATATGCTCCAAAATTGATTGAATTGATTGAAAACGATGAAACCAACTACATTTTTCCTGAAGGTAAAAGGAAAGAGGTTTTGGCTAAACTTAAAGCTGGTGTCCACGATATTTCCTTTTCTAGAGCGAATGTTAACTGGGGAATTCCCGTGCCCTGGGATAAATCTCAAACTATTTATGTTTGGGTTGAAGCCCTAATTAATTATTACAGCGCTACTCAATTTCTAGAAAATAAAGAACAATTTTGGCCGGCCGATGTTCATGTCCTGGGCAAAGAAATCCTTTGGTTCCATACAGCAATTTGGCAGGCTATGCTTCTTTCTCTTGGCCTACCCCTGCCTCAAAAAACCTTTGTTCACAGTTTTTACATCATGAAAGATAGAAAAATGTCCAAATCTCTAGGTAATCTGATTACGCCTGAGGAACTAATTGCCAAATTCGGAGTTGACGGCAGCCGCTACCTGGTGGCGGCATCTTTTCCGGCTCAAAATGACTCTAACGTTAGTCTCAGCAAATATCAAAAAATATACAATGCCGATTTGGCCAACGGCCTTGGAAATTTAGTTTCGAGAACGGCTAATCTAGCTGAAAAAAATAATCTGGAAACTCCTCAAGATATTTCAGCCAAATTTTTCAATGGAATAGACGAATCAATAAATGATTTTAACCTTGCCAAAACACTTGATATCATCTGGAATACCGATAAAAATAGCGTCTCGGCAATAAATCAAAAGTTCACCAAAAAAAAGGTTTGGGAACTGCCTGAAAAAGAACAAAAAAAGATTCTTCAAGAAGTTATAAGTGACATCCGACAAATAGCATATAATATCAAGCCCTTTATGCCAGCATCGGCTGAAAAAATCGAGGAAATTTTCTCAGGAAAAATAACTTCTCCTCAACCAATTTTTCCTCGTCTCTAGTCTTCTATGCTAAACTCTTAAGTAGTGCTGCTTATATTTTACTCATATAAAGAAGCGTGAAAATTGATCTAGATTACAAAATTTTTATTCCATTCTCTCTATTTTTATTATTGTTCCTACCCAGTCTTTTCGAGCCAATCAGCTATGGGGATGAATGTATTTACCTTACCTTGGGTAACGCCTTTCGCCGGGGTCTAGTTTTTTATAAAGACATCCATGATAACAAACCTCCACTGCTCTATTTAACTGCCGCGATCAGCCAAGGCCATCTTTTCTGGTTCCGGCTAATCTCACTGGCCTGGAATTTAATTCATCTCGGAATTATTTATGAATTAATCAGTAAATTGACTAAGAAAAAATGGCTTCCTGCCGCGGCTGGAATAATCTTCACCTTAGCGTTCTTAATTTTCGAAGGTCGCATCGCCAATGGGGAAAACTTCATGATGATGCCAGTAACCTTGGCTGTCTACTTGTACTGGTCAAACAAAAAAAATCTATCTACAAAGATTCTCACCCTTATGGGCTTACTATTTTCAGTCGGATTTTTATTTAAAATTCCAGTTGGCTTTGATTTTACCGGAGTCGTTTTAGCTTTATTTCTATTAAAGCCTTCCCTCCAGCAAATTAAAAAAATATTTATCATGGCAATAAGCTTTGCGTTTCCAATAATCCTTTCTATTATTTATTACACTTTTAACGGGGCATTTACACCCTATGTTCGGTCAGCTTTAATGCAAAACATTGGTTATCTTTCCTCTTGGCAGGGCAGTAACCTCGGCTTGTACGTTCGATTTGGGCTTTTAATTGTCTTTGCCTTGGGATTAGCCGTGATCCGAAAAAAATTATCTCCACAAGTCTTGTTTTTCAGTTTATGGTTTATCTTCGGCTTATTTGGTGCCCTTCTTTCCGCCCGACCTTATCCGCATTATTTCATCGAAATTGTTCCAAGTTTAGCTATTTTAATTGCTCTTGCGCTAGATAATATCAATTTCAAAAATGTCGCTCCGGTAATTACTGCTTTTGGTTTAATCATCACCAGCTACATCTATTTTAACTTCTGGTGGTATCCAATCTTGCCTTATTACAAAAACTTCACCAGTTATATTTTGGGCAGTAAGTCTAAAACAGAATTCATCAATTATTGGGGAGAAAGAACGGTTGACAATTATCAGCTGGCAAAAAAAATTAAGCGAATTACTTCGCCAAAAGATAGGGTTTTTATTTGGGGCGAAGGCTCATGCGTTTATGCCTTAAGTCGCCGCCTACCTCCAGGCAGGTACACAGTAAATTATCACATTTACGACTTTAATGGCTATCAAGAAACAGCCAAAGCAATAGCTGAAACTAAACCTAAAGTTATTGTTGAAATGCATAGTGAAAATGAAAATTGGCCAAAACTTGACGAAATTATCTCCCAAAACTACTATCGACTACAGTCCCCAGACTTAAAGGACAGAGTATACGTTAGATATAAAAAATGATAAAATAACCCACATTTGTCATGAATGAAAATAAAACTAAGTTTTACCGGTTGCTGGAAATGATTCCTGGCTTTTTATCCTGGAACATTATCCTTTTCTTAATTTGGGGCTCTTTTTTAGTCCCCAGGCTAGTTGCCTATTTTGTTATTGCCTTCCTAATCTATTGGTTTTATCAATCAGCAAAGTCGGCAATTTTAGGAATTCGGGGCTTTCTTAAAATCAACAAAACCAAAAGAATTAACTGGCGGCAAAAATACTTAGACGAAAAAAAAGATAGTTGGCTGGATTGGGATGAAATCAAACATGTGATTGTCATTCCTAACTATGATGAAAGCGTTAAAACAATTTCCAAGAATCTCCACTCTTTAGCTAGTCAAAAAAATTTGAATCCCAAAGAAAAAATGATTGTTGTTTTAGCAATGGAACAGCGAGCAAAAGACCATAAAGAACGAGCCGCGGAATTAATCTCTAAGTTTGAAGATAAATTTCTTCAGCTTTTCGCTACCTATCATCCTTCGGATATTCCCGGTGAAATTAAAGGTAAGGCCTCTAATGAAGCCTGGGCAGCCAAACAAGCTAAGAAGAAAATCTTTAAGGATAAAGGTAATGACATCAGCAAATTTACGATTACCAGCTGCGATGCCGATGCCAAATTCAATCCCAATTATTTCGCTGATTTAACTTATAAATTTGCCAAATCGCCCAAGCGTTACCAACAATTTTGGCAGGCTCCAATTTTCTGGCATAACAATTTAAATCAAGTACCGTCTCCGGTCAGGATAGTCGGTATTATCAGCAATATAATTTATTTATCTCACCTTCAAGAACCGGATGGCCTGTTTTTCAACTACTCTGCTTACTCTCTCAGTTTTCAACTTTTAGACAAAGTTGGATATTGGGACACTGATATTATTCCCGAAGACTGGCATATATTTTTACAGTCTTTTTTCAGCACTAAAGGCAAAGTTTCTGTCAGCCCAATTTTTGCCCCGGTCAGTATTGATGCTCCGGAAGGAAAAAACTACTGGGATGCTCTAAAAAATCGCTATCTCCAATGCCAGCGACATGCCTGGGGAGCAACCGATATCCCGTATGCAATAACTAAGGCTTTAAAAGACAACCAAATACCATTTCTAGTCAAATGGCTGAGGGTCTATAAATTAATCCATACCCATCTTCTTTGGGCAACTAATTGGTTTATCCTCACTCTTGGGGCCTCACTACCTCCGCTTTTAAACCCAAAGTTCTTTCAAACATCCCTTGGGTACAATCTGCCTAAGTTTTCTCAAATAATCCTGACCATTTGTTTAATATCACTAGCAATCACAATTATTCTTGACTGGAAACTCCAACCCCAAAAAGACAAGGCCTTATCCTTCGGCCAAAAGGTTATCTACTTAGTCCAATGGTTGTTAATGCCAGTAGCTACCTTGTTTATGTCTGTTTTGCCAGGCTTGGATGCTCAAACAAAATTGCTTTTTGGGAAAAGGCTAGAATATTGGGTAACTAAAAAATACTAATGGCTGAGAAAAAGGGCTTACACTTATTAACTAAAATTGGCCACCTTTGGCTGAAGAAAAATATTCTTCGGGCATTAGTATTAACGCTAATTATAATTTTGGTTCAGATAGTTTTAATTGTCCTTTATTTCTCGCAATTACCGCCAAGTGTTCCTCTCTACTACTCGCGTCCGTGGGGTCAAGCACAGTTAGCCGAAGCCATCTACCTTTTCTTACTCCCTTCACTTTCCCTAATAATATTTGTCATTAATTCCCTACTCGCCTCGCTTTTTGTTGACCATAAAGAATTTTACAGCCACTGTTTGATTTGGGTAAGCACAATATTTTCTGTTTTTAATTTAATTACTTTAATTAAAATTCTCCAAATAACCCTTTAATGTCATTACTTTTTTCTGCCCTTGGCCTATCTTTTTTTATCAGTATAGCCACAACCCCTCTAGTCATTTGGTTTTTCAAAAAACATAACTGGCTGGAAGACCCAAATCAAGAAGACCGACCTAACGTAACTCACACTAAACCAATACCTAGAGGCGGCGGTATTTCCTGCTTTTTAGCCGTTTTTGTTACCAGCTTAATTTTCCTGTCCCCCGACCCACAACTCAAGGCTATTTTAATAGCCGCCTTACTAACCCTAGTTGTCGGCTTATTCGACGACATCCATAACCTAAGTCCATATTTAAGACTAATTACTAACGCCGTAGCGGCAATAATTATAATTCAAGCTGGAATTAAAATAAATTTTGTTACCAACCCCTTTGGCGGAATAATTAACCTCGACTTTTACTGGGGTCCAATAAACATTGCCAGCTTAATTAGCCTAATCTGGATTCTCTGGTTAATGAACGTTGTTGGTTGGTCAGCTGGAATTGCCGGTCAACTTCCCGGATTTATTGCCATTACCAGTTTTATCATCGGCTTACTCAGTTTAAGATTCATCCAAGACATTACCCAATGGCCGGTTACTGTTCTTGCCGGTGGTGTCGCCGGAGCCTATCTGGGGTTCCTTCCCTTCAATTATCATCCTCAAAAAATTATGCCCGGGTACAGCGGGAAAAGTTTAGCCGGACTATTTATTGCTGTCCTGGCTATTCTCTCCGGAGCAAAATTAGCTACTGTCATCCTAACTCTAGGCATTCCAATGATTGACGGCATCTGGGCAATAATCCGCCGTCTTTCCAAAGGCAAAATGCCAATCTGGGGAGACGCCCAACATCTTCATCATCTCCTGCTAAAAGCAGGTGTACCTCAACCCTTAATTGCTGTTATCTACTGGCTTTTCTCAGCCGGGTTAGGGGCAATTGTTCTTCAACTAAATAGTCGGCAAAAGATTTGGGCCTTTCTTATGGTAGGAGTAATTTTTATTTTTTTAATTCTAACCTTGAAGAAAATTATCAAAAATAATCAATCCGACCTTTCAGCGTAAGTTCCTGAAATCCACCCTTCTTCTCCATCCTCATATTCAATTTTATACCAGCCGTTATCTTCTTCAATAAATGGAAATTCTTCTCCCGGGTTTACTCGTCCAACTTCCTCATTAGCTGTCCCTGGTCCACTTCTTACCCTTAACCATCCGGTTGGAGTATCTCCAATTACTACTGTTGGCCCAATCTCTGTTTCAGTTGGAGTTGGGGTTGTTTCCGGCTCTAAGGCCTCCTCCTGTTTAATCAAATCTACTTCCGCAACCAAACGGTAACCATTCAACGTCCTTGACATAATCTCAACCTCTTTATATCCAGGAGCTGAAACAGAAATTCGATGTTCACCCTCACCAATATCCTCTAAATTGAGGGGACTAAAGCCCCGCATTTGGCCGTCAACACTAACCGAGCAATCGTCAGGCTTACAGCTAATAATTAACCCTGCCTTATCATTTACACTTGTTTTTTCTAGGTAAATGAGCCTCCCCCCCGATAATTCCGGGTTGGAATTAAACTCCCAATTAACAAAGGTTTGGGTATTAGGGTTAAGATAAATTTCTCGTTCCCAAACCGTCGAAATATCCCCTTGCTCCGGAACAAGCTTTATTGTTGTTTCTCCGGCTGAAATGCTGTCGTTTTCATAAGGAGTTGATCCTGCTTCTTGACCGTCAATATAAACTGTCGCTGATGGGTAAGCATCTAAGGATATTGCCGCTTTTTTTTCACCTATTCCACCAGTAAAAATAAAGACAATTAGTCCAATAACTCCAACAACACCAATTAATACCAGAAGCCCTTTTTTTGTCATTTTTTCACCCGGAAAGTTAAACTTTCCCTACGCTTAATATATCAAATATATCTAGGTACAGCAAATAAACAAATTGCATAAACCAACCTGCAATGTTAAAATTAAACCTACGCGGAGCTTTGATATAGGAGGGTTTACCCGCCGAAGCTTTGACGTATGCGGGCTTGCCCGCCGAAGCTTTGTGCGTAGGAGGGTTTACCCGCCGAAGGCGGGCGGTTAGCTCAGTTGGCTAGAGCGTTTCTTTGACGTAGAAAAGGCCAGGGGTTCGAGTCCTCTACCGCCCACCCACGTACCAGTGCAAGCACGGTACATGGCAAGCATCGGGGGTTTTACCCGCCGAAGCCTTGTACGTAGGAGGGTTTACCCGCCGCAGGCGGGCCGTTAGCTCAGTCGGCTAGAGCGCTGTCCTGATAAGACAGAGGTCTCAGGTTCGAGTCCTGAACGGCCCACCCATAGTTACAACCGCACTTCCAAACAAGATGTCAAAGGGTGGTTTTAGCCTTGCCTTCCAAACTTTTTCACCTTTAACAATAAAGTTCAAGAAACTTGTCAAATTCCATAACCTTATCCTCAATTTTTTCTTTCTTTAAAAAGCCGAGTAACATTCCCGATTCAAGCATATTCCTCGAAATTTTATTTGGTTTCCAGGAGATTATCGAATTAAACACACCTTCGTTAATATCTTTAATCATTTCATTGAATTTTGGCCTGTTATCTGAATCCTTAGCACTTTTATTCTCTTTATAAGTTTTTACGACCTTAAGACCTAATCTGTCTGCAGAAGTTTGACATTCCTGAATTTGGTCGGTTAACGAATACTCCTGTTTGTTATCCCCACTAGTAGACTTTCTTGCATAAATGCAGTAAACCAAATCTTCCTTGTTGACCTATTTTGACTTTATAAGTTCATTGAATAACCGAAACAACCCCCCGTAGTTGCCATTTTTCAATCACAATTTAATATTATTTAATCCTAAATTTTTATAATCTACTAAAAACCTAAGCTGATTAGAGCTTCTTCATCACCAAGCAACTTTAAATCCCCGACCTTTAACTTAAATCCCTTAGCGTCAGTAGGAACTTCATATATATCAATAAATTCAAAAGGAACGTTAGGATTTAGGTTAGACAACATGAACAAACTTTTATCTTCAGGAATCCAATCGCTAGCGTCAGGAGCAGGTTTAAATTCCCGGTTTTGGTCATCCATCAAATCTAAGTTGGAAACAGATTTCATTTCTTTGCCCAAGTTTTCAACCATAACCGTTACTTCAACAAACTTTCCACTGGCGGTTTTATCCTCAGATAAGGAGGGATATTTACTGTCTGAAGCTTTTAACACAGAACCTAAATCTCTAGCGTCAACCAATTTCCACTTTACCTCGTCAACGACAACTTCTTCGCCCATCTGATAAATTTTTTCCTCTTCTTGTTTTCCCTCATCGTTTTTTGTCGTAGTTTGTTCTTGATTAGTTGAAGTAGTAGGTTTTTCCCCTTCGTTGCCGCCTGTAGCCACAATTATTACTACTAAAACAACAAAGGCAATCAAGCCCCATTTGAAAAGCTTTTTCACTTTCTTCAATTTTGTTCACCCCCTTTCTTGGGAGTATCCATATTTTAGTCTATCCTTTAGCTAAGGATAAGTCAAAAACAGTTTTAGGCAACCTCTAACGTCTTCAAAAGCCAATTCTTGACAACTAAAATGAAGTCCTGATTATGAAAGGTCCTTAATATTCAAAAAACTTTGGGTAATATAAGATAAGTAAATATACTTACAAATTTTTAATATAAACAAATATAGCTTACGGTTAATTATTTAACTTCCTCAAGTAGGTTCCTTGCCTAGGGGCATAAAAACTATTTTGTCTAAGACCAAAATTAACAGTAGTGAATTCAAAAGGTATAGCTCAAAATCGTTTGATTCAAACTTCATCATTATTTAACCCTGTACACCTATATTTTTTATATTTCTTTGATATAATTCGCCTAAAATGAGCAAATTGATTATTGAAAAAAACTACAAGGCTGTAGAAGCTGGCCTTCAAGTACCCAACAATGACTTCAATATTTTCATTGGAGCTAATAACTCCGGAAAAACATCTTTATTAGGAGCCATCCACAAAAAAATCGGAAGGGCTAATGCAGTTACAGTTTCACCACAAAGATTCAACATTAATCCCAATCTTAAAGAAGATGACAGGGAAAGGTTTGACGATTACGTTCGAACTTCAAAGTCTAAAGGTGCAACTCACAATGGCTCAAATGAGGTAAGCCTTCCCAATTTCATACAATTATTCGCTGGTATGGAAAGAATTGATAGCAACCGGTTAATTGCCTGGATAAACAACAATTTTCCCATCAACATACTAAGAAGAGAAGATACAAGCAAAGGAGTAACCAAAACAATTCTTGAGATTGATGGACAACCACCTGATGTTCAAGGTACGGGATTAAGGTCGTTAATGAACTTACTTTTTCACGTTTTTAGCTCAGATAACAAGGTATTGCTAATAGATGAACCAGAAATATCTATTGAGCCAGAAAAACAAAAAATTTTATTTGATTTATTAAAAAATGTAAGCCAAGGACAAGTAGATGGAGTGGAAAAAAAGCAGATTTTTATTGCAACTCACTCTCACCTTTTTTTAGACAGGCAAAAAATAAGTAACAATTATCTGATTACCAAAGATTCTCTAGGAAAAGTTGAAATATACCAACTTAAAACCGAAAATGAATTCTATACCAAAGTTTTTAGTATGATAGGCGTAACTCCACAAGACATGTTTTTACCTAATAATATTTTAGTTGTTGAAGGTCCAAGTGACTATTTTTTCTTGAGAGAGGTAGTGAACCAATTGAATAATACCGGTAAAGTTATTGCCATTCATCACGCAGAATCAGACTCTAGGATATGTGGAGCTTGTCGTTCAATTGACGATATTCTAAAAATTCCACTTAATCCAGAAATTTTCCTTTACCGAGGCAAACTCTGTGTGTTGTTTGATAAGCAAAAAAGGCAACAATACGTTGAAGACGCAAGAAAAGCATACAGTGATGACGGTTCACGTATAAGACAATTAACGAAAGGCCCCATTGAGCTATATTATCCCCCAAAGATTGTATCAAGAATTACTGGTATCGACTCAAATAACATTGAGAAAGCGTTAATGAAATTTGTTAAAAATTGTAAAAAAAGTAAAGATGGAAGGGGCAAATTAGGACAGAATAAATTCAGTAAGGTTGAACTGGCTAAAAAGGTAGTTGAAAAAATGAAAGATTCCAATGATTGGGAACTTAACCAAGAAATTGAAGATATTGTAAACAAAGTAATTAAGTTAGGATATTAAACTATCTCACGAGAGAGCAAATTATTTCCTTCTTCGAACACTTATAGTATTAGTTCGAGAAGAATTAAGCTATAGTGTACTGGTTAGTAGTTGGATAGGAAAAGCCCTGTTTTTTAAGGTCTACAACTGCCCCGTCAATTCCAATCACTTGAGTAGACGTTAGTTCAATTCCTCCAACTGTTGAAGTTCCACTTGCCGTAGTCGTGGTTTTTGTTGGGATTTCAATTTTAATAATTTCTCAGTTAGCTTCGCCAAATCGTTAAACATTGTTTTTTCTTGATTAATTTTTAACTTTTAAATTTAACGAGATTATATAGAATAACTTTCCCAATAGTTTGCGGTAGGAAGTCTATTTCACCAAATAAATAGGCGTCCATTTCTTGGTTGAAGTTTTTGATTACGTTAGAATTGTAAAACGCAAAGTTGTAAAGTTCGAGGTAAATCCTGAACGGCCCACCCACTCCTTGACAATGTACAATTAAAATGTTAGATTAAATTTAACATGAATGTTGTAACATCTACTACACTAAGAAACAATTTAGCCGATGCCTTTAACGAGGTAGCTGAAAAAGATTATCTTTTGGTCTCCAAAAGGGGCAAAATAAAATCTGCCCTGGTTAATATCAACTTTTTAGAGGATTTATTAGCCCTGGCTAATAAAAAGTATCTAGCAAGCATAAAAAAAGCCAGAGAGGAATATGAAAAAGGGGACGTTTTTACCCATGAACAAGCCTTCGGCGAAATATAAGCTTCTTTATACCAAATCCGCAATTAAGGATATTAACAAACTTGATCCTGTCGCTAAAAAGAAAATCAAAAAAAAGATAGAACTATATTCACGAAAGCCATTCAGGCATGCAAAAAAACTAATCGACTCAGCTTTAGGTACATACCGGTGGCGGGCTGGCGACTACCGAATAGTGTTTGATCGAGATGAAAACAAACTAATTATCCTCTGCGTTGGCCACCGCAAAGAAATCTACCGGTAACCTTTAACTCTTTACTATTAACTATTCACAATACTTATCCGAACATCAGGTCCAAACCCCGCCGATTAAGCCAGTTTTTAATTCACCCAACCGCCTTTTCCAGAAGCTATTTTCAATTGTTCAGCGGAAATCCTTCTTGCGTGATGACGTTGAACTTGGAGCTCTAATTCTTGCCTCGATAACAATGCACGCCTAACTCGATAAAAATCCCTATCGTTTTTTATCCCCCAACGTTCTTGCTCCGATTTTAACCTTTTATCTAACTTGGGATACGTTTGTTCATCCCTACTAAACCGAGCTAAACTAACCAACTTACCAATTTCCCTGTCATCAAGTCCCATAACTCTTAAACCTCTTATCAGATTAAAAGCCTTGTTTGCTAATAAAAAGTCACTATCATTTTCACTATAATAATCAACAACAAATCTAGCTATTTCATCTCTTTCATCTAGGCTTTTATCACCAAACCCAGGGTTACTAGCCGTTGCTTCAAAAGCATGAATTTCACCAAGGATTTTATCATTGGTGAAATTTGACCGTATTTTTTTAACTAAATGATAAGTTGAAGCCATAAAAGACAGTGCTGGAACAAGTCCATATCTGGAAAGAATAGTTTGATACCCGACCGCCCGACTTAGTCCAGGTAAATATAACATTGCTTTTTGCATTTTCGAGTATTGCTTATCATGTGTCAATTCATGATCCAAATTGAATATCAGTTTTGGTAATTCTCCCTCATCAGCCATTGAAGCCCACATTTCTTCCACCGTTGGAGACTTAAATGGAAAAGCAGCTAAATCAAGTAACGGTAAATAGACCCCTCCAATGCTTTTCTTTCCCATTACTTTTGCGACTAAGGAATCTGGTGCAAAAAATCTAACCCAGGAGTCATATCGACCATTTTCTAAACCGGCAAGAAGGGCGGCGGCAATACCAACATCTTCAAGTTCCTCAAGATATTCAGTTTCTCCTCTTAGCCTAAGAATCAAATGATCAAACTCTGGCTTTAAATCCTTAGAAGGAATCCTGGATAAATAACTCTCGGCAATACCCGTCGAAAGTCCAACGGGACGATTTATCAACTCGAAAAATTGATTAAGATTATCCCTATAAGCTACTAATTTCTTAATCTCTTGACTACCCGAATCTACTTCGTCAATATCTCGAAATCCGTCTCGTATGTGCGCTTCAAATTTCCGCTGCATCCACTCTTCAGGAGATATAAAATCGTCTCGATAACGCTCATAAATAACTTGGAGTTGATCACTACCTATTCTTTCTCCACCTTCTTCTGTCATCATTAAATTCTATCAAAAAATTTATCCAAACATCAGCCAGGAGGGCTTAAAGAGAAGAAGCAGGCCGATAATAAACATCAAAATTCCTCCAATAAGATTGGAATATCGGGAGTACTTAGTAGAAATACCAGTCATCTGCATGGTAATCATTGCGGCAAAGAAAACAAACAGGTCATCAACCATAAAGAAGAAGATATAAATGGCTATGTAAAAATAATACCGCCAGGTGGCTAAATTATTAATTGCCAAAACCTGAGTGAAGACCGCCGGCAAACCAGCTGAACAAATTAACTCCACGACATTAACCGCCAAAGCCAGCAAAATTATCCCTCCTAAAGCCAATATAAAATTCCGGCGATGGGTTATATCCTTAATTTTGTCAAAAACCCGACGGCGTTTTTCATCCCCAGTAACCTTACAACCGCCGTCCTTATTCACCCAAAATTCACGTAAATTATAACCACCTGCAGCCAAAGCAACTAGACCAATTGCCAACCTAATCCAAATAACCATTCCTAAAAGTAAAAAGAAATTTAGCCAAGCCGCCATAATCATGAAGTAGACAAAGGCGGAAGTAACAATAAAGGCAATTCCAAGAATCCACATTCTTTTCTTATCTTTCATTCCCAGCAGCAAGGAAATTAAAAATAACAGTGTCCACATCGCACAAGGATTAAACCCGTCCAACGCTCCCAAAATAACTGATAACGCCGGTAGAGAAAGTTCTTTAGTCTTAATCTGACCTAAAATGGGTACGCTCAAATTATCCGGGATAACTGCGGAATTAGGCAAAGTAGACTGATTAGCTTCCCCTAAAATATCTTGACAGCCGGTTTCAATCGCACACTGAACATGTTCCTCTATTTTTTGTCCAGTTGTTTCATCATTATGATAGCCGACAACATAATGTTCACCAATAACCGTAAAGGGTACACCAGGAATTTGGACATCAAGTTTTTCTCCAGCCTCTTGAAGCAACTTGGCATTATTATCCTTGCCAATTTCATAATCTTTGACAACCACTTCCGAATATTCGCTCTGAAGCCCTTTTAAAAACTCCTTCTCCTTAGCACAGTGCGGACATCCTTGACCCCAAAAAAAATGTACGGTTACCTGATTATTCTGGGCAAAAGTCGGTGAAGCCAAAAAAAATATCCCGGCGACAAAAATAGTTAACCATAGGAATACTTTTTTCATCTTTCTCGGTTCTCTTTGACAATCTCAATTAACTTTTCTTTTGGATGTTCCCCATTAAGCCGTAAAAATTCCTGACCCTCCTTATCTAGAAAGATAAAAACCGGAAGTTTCCCGCTTTCAACCCCGTATTCTTCAACTTTTTCCTTTTTTTTATCATAATCCAAATACTCTGTTTCCAGCCAAGAAAGCTCTTTTTCAATTTCCGCCCACCGCGGCTTCATCACCAAACAACCGGCACACCAATCCGCCCCAATTTTAATTACTTTCATAAGAGCCATTGTAAAACCTTGCTTTAATTTTTTCAAGTTCGGTTTTCACCTTTAAATTTGTATCCATAACGGGATTTAATTTTGACAACGCTTTAAAAATTTTCCTGTCATAACTAATTTTTCCCAAAAACTTCTCGCCTGCCCAATTTTCAATTTCATCAGCCAAATCACGATTAAGATCAAATTTATTGACAACCAAACGCCAAGGCAGATCAAACTTATTAACGACCATTAAAATCCTTTTTAAATCGGACTTGCCCGTCAAAGTCGGTTCGGTTACAAGAATAACTACATCTGCCTCCTTCAAGCCAGCAGTAACCGGACAACCAATCCCGGCTGGGATATCAATTAAAGTAATCTTTGCCTTAAATTCACGGCTCTTTTTAATAATCTCGTCAACAATTTTTCCAGAGCCTGTTTCCCCAGGATAAAGTTTTCCGGATATTAAATTAAATCCGTGTATATTTTTCTTAATTCTTAGTTGCCCATTAACAACCTTAACCATATCAATAACATTTGGACCTAAAACCTGCTGACATAAACCGCAACCTTCGCATAAAAAGGAATTAACTCGAAGATTATCGTTTTGACAACTAATTGCTCCAAATTGACATGGCACATTAAAGTCACTGCAATCAAAATTCGATTTTTGTACTGCTGCCCTTTCCGTTAATGATAGTTCTCCTGTTTCATCCCATTGATCAATTCCACCTAACCACAAATGTAAATTGGGAGCATCAACATCAGCGTCTACCGCAACAACCGTACTCTCGTGACTAAGCATCATCGCCAAACCAGAGGCAAGCATTGACTTACCAACGCCCCCCTTACCTGAAGCAACTGCAATAGTCAGATTTTGCCTAGACACTTTTCTACCCGATGACTTTCTAATTTCAATAGATTCCCTCTAGCATAACCATCTGCAATTTTTTGACAGTGGGGAACCTCAGCAATAATCTTTTCTGGGTCAAAATTATTTTTTATTAAATCAATATTCCCCAAATCCGCCTGATTAATTACAACCTTATAGCCTATACCCAATTTTTTAATCACCTCAACGATCACTTTCAAATCATGTTGGCCCAAAGGCGTAGGCTCAGTTACTGCAATTGCCTGATTAACTTCTAACAAAGCATTAATTACACTACAATGAGCCCCCGGGGCTGTATCAATAATAATCGTTTCAACACCTAATTCTTCTGCTCTCTGCCGAGCATGTTTTCGTAAATCCTGAACAACTGGCCCAGTCTCATCAACGCCATAGCCTGATCGACCAGTTATTAACAGCAAATTATCATTTATTTTGCTTTCAAAAATTTCGCCTATTGTTTTTTTAATTTTAGTAATTGCTCCAAATGGACAAACATGCCAACATAAGCCACAATTAGCACACAAATCATTATAAAATTCTGGCGCATTTCCAGGTGGAGCAAATATTGCATTAAATCTGCATTTTTGACCGCATAAACCGCATTTCTGACATTTACTTTCAATCAATTTGGGGAAATAAGCCGCGACTTGACTAACCAAACTATCAAGTTTTTGGTTGGTTAAAAGGTAATCATTAGGACACTCAACATCAGCATCAACTAAAATCACCTTTTTCTTTTTAGCAATTTGGCCGGCAAGCAAAACGGCAATCGTTGATTTCCCAACACCGCCCTTACCCCCGGTAACCGCAACTTCCCTCATCTATTTCTTCTCCTTTGTTGGCTGACTAGTTTTTTTCAACTTCTCATCAATATATAAATCTACTGCCTCTTTTACTGTTTTTTCATCGGTCAAATAAACATCGATAAGATAATCCCGCAAAGTATGAAAGGAGATTTCCCCAATCTCTTTAGTAATGACAATATTTGCCCTCTGAGCATTAATCAGTTTTACTACCGCTAGTCCCGCCCTTACTTCCTTTTCGCGATATGGGTTTTTAACTGCATATTCACCAATAATCTTATCCTTTTTAATGTTTACAAAAAGATAATTATCTGCCCGGCCAAATTCTTTAGCTACCTTTGATTGTAAACCCTTGTCATTATCAATAGGAAAAGCCAAGTGTGAATATTCATCAGTGTGAGGTTCAATGTGGACAAAAAAAGAATCAATATCTCTAAAATTATTTTTAACTTTGGCCTCAATTTGGTCAGCAATCTTATGAGCTCGATCAACCTCAACCTCTTTTTTAATGCCAACCTTAACCTGGCCAAAAACAAACGGTCCAGATTGCCTCAATTTCAAGTCAAAAGCCTCTTCAACACCTGGAATTTCCTCTACAGCTGTAATTACTTCCTGGTGCAAATTTTCACCAGGACTGACATCCATTAATCCCAGAACTCCTTCTTTAGCGGCTTCAATTCCGATTTTTAAAATTAAACCTGAAATTACTAAGGTAATAATTCCTTCAACGTAAGGAATATTGTTAACCGTTGCTAGAGTTCCAAAAAAGACCGCTGAAGAAGTTAAAATATGAGTACGGTTCTCTTTTCCCAAAGATATTAGACTTTGAGAATTTATTTCTTGGCCAATTTTAACTTCATATCGGCCAAAGAAAAATAATATAACTGCATCCAATAATGATATTCCCATTGCCAAATAGGGAACTTGAATAGCTGACAAAGAAGTTAAACGTGAAAGTCCTCGAACAACCATTTGACCAAAGGCGTAGAATATTAGTCCGGAAATAATAACCGTTGTTAAATTTTCTGCTTTGTAATAACCATAAGGGAATTTTTCATCTGGTTCCTTTTGGGCTAATTTTAATCCCAACCAGGAAGCAAATATTGTAAATAAATCCGAAACGCTGTGAACAGCGTCAGATATTAAAACGACACTGCCAGAAATTAAACCAATAATCACCTTTGAACCAGCTAAAACAGTTTCTAGTCCAGCAGCAACTTCAGTTAATCGCTGACCTTTTTTTAGATTATTTTTCTCCATCTGATATTTCCTCAATAACTTGTTCGACTGTTAAATCTGTTGACTTAGACATCATTTTAATGCCAGCTGATTCCAAAACTCGAACCGCATTCGGTCCAAAATTACCGGCAACAACCATTTTTATTCCCTGAGCAGCAACAAACTGACCGGTAGATACCCCTGCTCCTCTCTGTGCTGTTTTACCAGGGTTATCAACAACCGTTATGTTAACAGGTTGATCGAGATCAACTATTTGAAAATATTGACATCGCCCAAATCGAGAATCAATTAAACTGGTCTTGTCCTTGCCTTGAGCAGCAACTGCAACTTTCATTTTTCCCTCTTTCTGATTAATTGACTGCCGCATTTGGGACAAACTTGTTGATAACAAGGTTCACCCGGTTGATGTGCTTCTTGATAATCACACTCCGGGTTAGGGCAGCTGCAATAACCGCCAGGCCCTGCCTGCAGCGATCCGCCTTTTCTACCTCGTCCCTGACCAACACCAAATCCTTTGCCTCGCCCTCTACCTGGTCTTCCATTTCCATTATTAACCATATTTCCCTCACCTCCTTTCACTCGTATCGCCTGTCCTAATACTAATCCTTTAGCTATCTTTTTTCTAGCTGAAGATAAAATCCGCTGAAGAGTACTCTGAGATACTTTCATTTCTTGAGCAGCACTTTCTTGGTCAATCCCGTCAAAATCAACTAGGCGTATTGCTTCCAACTCATCATGAGCCACATTAACTTCCTTCAAATGCTTTAGCGGTACATTTACCGGCTTAAAATAAGTTATTTCTGGTACAAATTTAACCCTTCTTGGGTTCTTAGGTCTAGGCATATATTATGAATATATACCCATAATCCCTCTTTGTCAAGTGATTTGCTCGTCATCCGATACATCAATAGTGATCCGCTTAGGAGAAAGTAAACTATTTCTTTTAAGAATTTTTTCAGACCTTTCAGAAAAATGCACCGGCATTCCCTGATCCTCATAGCCTCTTCTATTTGCTTCTAATATCTCCTCTAAGGATAAACAACCAGTAATTCTTTCAATATTTTCTGGGCCCGCAGTTCCCGCAGATCCTGGACGCAAAATTATATCTCCATCGGCAGCTTGGAATAACCTTGCCGAATGAAAAAAATGTTTATTCTCAGGACCAACATTTATAACCACATCTTCTCTGCCTGGATAATTTTTAACAGAAAAGGTATTTCCAAATTCGATTTCAATTTCCTTCTTCATAATAAGAAATTATACCTAATATTCCACCAAATCACAATTACCATTTCAATTATTGCGCGATCGCGCATTCTGAGGAAATTAGTTATCGGAGAAATTACATTAATTCTTCAATTTCTTCAACTAACTGCTCTGGAGTAGAAACTATCTCGTAAACCCGAAGTTCTTCGTCACGTATACGCATATTTTTGCCGAATGCTTCCATTATTTCGTGCCACCATGACCCATAAAGCAGCATCGGCTTGTGTTTGCCAAAAAAGAGCCTGGCTAAACCCCAAGCCATGCCAAACTCGGATACCGTACCTGTTCCTCCGTTAAAGACAACATAAACATCTCCTAAATCCAAAAGTTTTTTGGTTCTTTGCCAATAATCTTCAGCCATAATCTCCTTATCAACAGGATTAGACGAATCTTTACCCTCAAAAAAGGTCATCCCTTCCGCCTTAAAACTAACCCCGATGGTTTTTCCCCCCGCTTCGTTTCCCCCCAAAGTAGATGCCTTCATTATCCCTGGACCGCCACCATTAACAATCGTTATTCCCTTCTTAGCCAGCAGAAATGCTGACTTTTTTGCCGCTTGAAAATCCTCGCTTTCCGGACTGGCTTCAGAATGGCCAAAAAAGGTTACGGCTTTAATCTTCATAATCTGATGATAACAAACTTTTTAATTTTTTGGCATTATCGATTGCAAATCCTTGAAAATCATTATTAAAGTAACAATAAACGCTCAACCCCTCTTCAAGATAATTCATAATCCGTAATTTATAATTCTCTAATTCTTCATCCGAATATTTTGATTGATAATACCCATCGGGGCCGTGTAAACGTAAATAAGCAAAATCAGCAGTAACTATTTCCGGAGAAGGGGCACCTTGATGGTCATGAATGCAAAACCCAATGCCATGCTTCTTTAATAAGCTGAAAACCTCATCCGTATACCAAGTCTTATTTCTAAACTCAAAAACCCAACTCTGCTTATTGGGTAATAACTCAATAAAGCTTTTCAACCGATCAACATTTACATTCCACTGCGGCGGCAGTTGAAATAAAATCGGCCCGAGTTTACTACCTAAAGGCTGAGCTCGCTCTAGTAAACGTGCAATTGGTTCCCCATCAACCATCAAATTTTTCATGTGGGTAATATATCGGTTGGCTTTAACAGTAAAAATAAAATTATCACCAACACTGTCTGCCCAATTTTGGAAAGTTTTCTTTGACGGCAGGTTGTAAAAAGAATTATTTATTTCAACTGTGTCAAAGTGCTCAGCGTAATAATCTAAACGTTTGTTAGAAGCAATATCCAATGGGTAAAATTCATCTACCCAATCGTCATAAGAATAGCCTGAAGTCCCAATAAATATCTTACCCATTTTATACTTGCAAACCTTAGATCACCATCTTCTAAAATGTTCCGAACCGTGAGAAAGTCGCGGGGGTTGCCTTTCACTCATTGGAACCACTTTCACCGCATCTTCTTTTACCCTTTCATCTAAACCCCTAAGGAAGTCAATAATTGCCTCCTCAACACTTCTAATGGAAGATTCTGTTTTGTCTTCCGGACATGAGAGAACCCTCTCCGATTTAACCATAATTAATTGTAACATATAAACCCAATTATCAATTTTAGTACCATGGTTCGAACCATAGTACTAAAACTAAACTTTTGAGATTAATCTTCGCTGTTTTTCCTTAGATAACTTTTTGCTAATTTTTCTCCAAGAACTCCCACCCTTACCCACACTACCAAGCTTGGCTAATTTCTCAAAAAATGAAAGTAAAGCTAAATCAATTTCTTCTTGTCTTAAGATACGATCGATATGCATTTGAAAACTAGATGAATTTTCTAACCTATCATTTACTCGGGCAACAGTCCCTCGACTAACCCTTAAAATATAACAAATATCGTCATACCTAGCTCCCTTTCTTAGCAAAAAAGCAATTGCCACCCGCTTACCAATCATTAGCTTTTCTGATCGAGTCAAAATAACTTCAACAAATCCAGCAGCAGAGTTTACACTTTTTACTGACTTAATGCATTTTGAAAGCAAATAATAAATTTCACGGAAAACATCATCGGAAGTGTATTTTTTTGATGCTTGAACCACAATTAATTAAAGGATACAAGAAAAGCTACTTTCAAGTCAAAAATAGTACCATGGTTCGAACCATAGTACTAAAAATCCATTTGGTAGAATTGGTAGTGAAGAAATGGTTATTTTTTGTTATCTGGTTAGGTTTAACTGCAATAGTTGGCGGCTTAGTCTGGCAAACAAACCCGGATATTAACGAAATAAATTCCCCAACTCCCGAAGCAATCAATGTTGTTCCTAGTCAAATGCCGAGAGATAATAAAATTACTATTGCTGCTGTGGGTGATATTGGTCTTGGCCGAGAAACAAATTATCAAATACTTCAACGGCGTAATCCCTTCTTCCCGTTTGAAAAGGTCAAAAACTTTTTATCCGGCTTTGACATAACCATCGGCAACTTGGAAGGTCCAGTGGTTAAAAATTGCCCAGTTGTCAGAACCGGATTTAAATTTTGTGGCCAACCTGAAAACATTCAAGGCCTAGCCTATGCCGGCTTCGATGCAGTTAGCCTCGCCAACAATCACATTAATAATTACGGCTTAGACGGCATCAGCCAAACAACACAAACCCTGAAAACCAACCAAATTGATTACTTTTACCAGGATAAGATTTGGTATAAAGACCTCGGGGAAACTAGGCTCGCTTTTCTCGGTTTTGATGACACGGTTAGCAGAATTATAAGTGACGAATTACGAATTGTAATTGAAGAGGCAAAAAACAAGGCTGATGTAGTCATTGTTAATTTTCATTGGGGAATAGAATATCAGCCCCAGCCCAGTGCTAGGCAAAAGGAACTTGCTCAACTGGCCATTAACACCGGGGCTGACGCGATAATTGGCCATCACCCCCATGTTATTCAGCCCCTAGAGTATTACCAGGGAAAACCAATCTTCTACTCCTTAGGCAATTTTGTCTTTGACCAAATGTGGAGCGAGGAAACTAAAACCGGGGCAATTGGCTTAATCTCAATTGATAACAAAGAAATAACCAAGGCTTCAATAAAAAAAACCTACATGAATACCTGCTGTCAACCAGAATTGCTAAAATAATTAATGGCCAGAAAAAAACTTAGTTTAGTCTTATTTCTAACCGCTGTTTTTATTATCTTTTTTTTACCAGCAATAGACACTGACCTCGGCTGGCACCTCCGCTACGGCAACTATTTTCTTAAACACGGTAAACCAATGATTGAAAACAAATTGACTATTCTTCACCACAACCAACCCTGGCCTAATTCCTACATTCTCTATCATCCGCTGATTGCCCTAATCCACCACTGCTGTGGACTGTGGGGGCTTAGTCTGCTTAATGCAATTATCCTCACTTTAACCGTATTTCTTATCTGGCTGTTTTTAAATAAAAACCTAACTTCAACTGTCTTTGTTAGTCTAGTTACGTTTGCCGGGGGGTGGTCAATTCTTCGTTACGGCATTCGAGGTCAAATACCCCCTGTCCTTTTCCTAGTTATCCTTTTCTATCTTCTCCAAAAAATTAACAATAATCGCAAAAAAGCAATCCTCGTTGGGCTCCTCTTTATAGTTTGGGCTAATTTTCATGGTAGTTATTTTTACGGAATTCTTCTTACTGGGATTTGGTCAATAATTAATATTAATTTCTGGCCCGTTATCCCCGCGATAATAGCTCCATTAATCAACCCCTTTTTCCTTGATAACTACCGCTACGTAATCTTAACGATGACTTCGCCGCTAAACACAATGATTGCTGAATGGACCCGCCCAAGGCTTTACCTTCAACTAATTGCCATTAGCTTTTTCATCTTTTACCTCGGAATTTGGTGGAAGAAAAACCAAAAAATTAGCTCAAAAAAACTCTTTTGGCCGCTGGCTTCACTTTCCGCTCTTTACCTTGTTATCAACGCCCGCAGAAATCTGCCCCAATTTTTTCTAATTCAATCCTTAAGCCTATCTAGACTGTTTAAACCTCCTAAAATACCCCCTTCAATTATCAATATATTATCACTAACCCTGATCAGTCTGGCCTCAATTTTGATTTTACCCAAAACAATCGCCATTAATTCCAGTTGGGGAAACTACTGTTCAAAAGGAATGACACATTACCCTTGTCAAGCAGTTGAGTATATTCAAGCAAACAAGATACATGGGAAAATATATAATTTCTACCGCTGGGGAGGTTTTTTAACCTGGCAGCTGCCAGAAAATCTTATTTTCATTGCCGGGCACATTCCGGCCAATCAATTGCCTTCTGGCCAATATCCTTACCAATTGCACTTGGAAATCCTCCAGGCTAAACCCGGCTATCAACAGCAATTGGGTAACTACAAGATTGAATATATTTTGATTCCACCAAAGACTTTCTTAGATCTAGAACTGCAAAAAAATGATTCCGCCCCCTGGCGGGAAATCTACCGGGATAAAATATC
>CAZCGQ010000001.1:230184-278676 GCA_964498425.1 uncultured Gammaproteobacteria bacterium
TTTCTACCTAACTCTGGTATAATAAAGCAATTAAATGACAGATGAACAATTCACCCGAGTTAGGGTCTTTCTTTACGGGCAGGTTCAAGGTATTGGCTTACGAGCAAGTACAGTAAAAAAAGCGGAAAAGCTTGGTGTAACCGGTTGGATACGCAATCTCAGTGACGGCCGGGTAGAAGCCCTAGCTGTTGGTAAATCCAATAAAGTTGAACAACTCTTGGAATGGCTGGAAAATGATCCTTCCTCTGCTAATGTTGAGAAATTAGAAGTAGTTACTAAAGAAGAAATTAACTATAATCCCTTCGAAGACGAATTCAAGATCAACCCAACCATTTAACTCTTCATGACATAACTCGTCATTTCTAGCAGTCGGGAAGAGTAGCCGTATTCATTGTCATACCAAGCAGAAACTTTAATCATGTCATCGGAAATTACTTCCGTCATTGGTAAATCAACTATTGCTGATCCGGTATTACCGAGAATATCCCGAGAAACTAATGGCTCGTAAGAAACCTTAACAATTTCTACTAAATCTCCGCTGGCCGCTTCCTCGAAAACCTGATTAACTTCATCCATAGTAGTTTTCTTATGAATCTTAAAAACCATCTCTGAATATGAACCGCACAAAACCGGAACACGTATAGCACTGGCGGCAAACCGCCCACCCGCCTCGGGATAAGCATTGATTACTGATTTTGCCGCCCCCGTCCCGGTCGGAACAATATTTTCAGAACCTGCTCTTGCCCTCCGTAAATCTTTATGTGAACCGTCAACAATATTTTGGCTGGAAGTCATAGCGTGAATAGTTGTCATAATACACTCCTCAAACCCAAATTTTTTATCAATCAGTTTAACAATTGGAGCAACACAATTAGTCGTGCATGACCCCATCTCAATTAAATTCTCTCCTCGATATTTATCCTCATTTACCCCAAATAAATAAATTGGAACGTCTTTAGCAGGAGCCGAAATAATCACCTTTCTTGCCTTGCCCTTAAAATGGTCCTCTGCCCGTCTATCCCGAAAAGCCCCAGTACATTCTAAAACAACATCAACATCATAATTCTGCCAAGGAATATTTTTGGGGTTGCGCTCGGCCAAAACAGGAACTATCTTTCCTTCCAAATCTAACCGACCAATCTCATTCCCCCTAACTGGGTCCTCAACTCTAATCAAGGCTGGAAATCGCCCATAAACTGAATCGTATTTAAGCAAGTGCCCCCAACCATTGGCTTCCATTGATCCAGAAGTATTAACAGCAACTAAATCCACCACATCCCGGTAGTTTTCCCACCACGTCCGAACCACCGTTCGGCCAATCCGGCCTAAGCCATTAACAGCAAACTTAATTTTTCCTTGTCCCACGATACCTTCAGGATAATCAAACTAAACCTTATTGTCAATCAAAAACCGCCATGGCTTTTCAGCCCACCTTCCTGCATAGTCAATTCCAATTCGAGGCGTCCGAATAACTTTATTTGGCGTATAACCAGTTGCCAAAAAATATATCTTGTCACTGGTTACACTATCAACCCCATTGATAGGCTTATCTATTCCTAAAACCTGAGTTAACTTACCCGGTCCATCCAACGGCTGAGAAATATTTTCTACCGGCTTTAAACCGCGAATTAAAACAGCGGCGGGAAATCCTTCAGCCGCAGTTACCACATTAAGCATATAGTGAATGCCGTAAACCAAGTAGACATATAAAGTGCCTGGTTTATCCCACATAACCTTTGTTCGTTTCGTCATTCCCTTTACGGCGTGACAGGCCTTGTCCTCTTTACCAATATAGGCTTCAGTTTCTACAACCATACCTACCATTTTATCTGGCCCCCGACTAACTACTAAATTCTTACCCAACAACTCCTCAGCTACCGTTAAAGTATCTTGTTTAAAAAAACTTCTGTCTAGTCTAACCATAATTAGATAAAGCTGGATATCAAGGTAATTAAACCAAAAGCAGTGACAAAATAGCCGAAATTTATTTTTTTAGCTAGTTTGAGCAGCCAATGTATTGTGACTAGACCAAAAAGAAAAGCGGTTACCATTCCAAGCCAATATATATTACCACTCGCCAATTTATCAGCATTAAGCAAAATATTACCGGCGAAAATAATTGGCAATCCGCCAATAAAGCTGACCTTTAAAGCGGTTAGCTTCTCAAACTTTCTAAACAAAAGAACTGCCACCGTTAAAGCCGATCTGGAAAACCCTGGTAAAACAGCAATACCTTGGGCAAGGCCAAACAAAAGCCCATCAAAAATGGTCAAATCTTTGATTTCTCTTTTCCCCAAGTCGTTTTGTCGAATTTGAAGCAAACCGGTAACAATTAAAAAACCGCCAATTAGAGCGGTAACTAGTTTTCCGGTAAACTCAATATTTGATTCCAAAACAACAATTGTTTTCAAAAGCAAATAGCCTAATCCCCCACTAATTAAGCTAGCAGCAATTAAAAACTGTCGAAGCTGTTTACCAGTCGGCTTAAAAATTTGGGAAATTTCTCTGCGGAAATAAATTAAGGCAGCTAGTAAGGTTCCGGCGTGAAGAAATAAGGCTACCCGGACCATCTCCGACAAAGTAGCTTCTTGAAATAATTTTGTTTGGGCTAAAACTAACAAACCGGATGAACTTACCGGCAACCACTCGCCAACACCTTGAATAACTCCCAGCAAAACCTGTTTAACCATAATACATTATAGTGGATAAATTAAATTATTGTTATTTTTGAAACCTACTTCTTCTTAATTAACCAAACGGCGAAGAGGGTAGTAATTGGGACGGCTAAAATCAAGCCGATACTACCAACTAGAGTACGGACAATTTCCTCAGCAATTATTTCATAGTTAATTATCTCCCAAGCTGGGTGGGGATTATTGACAAAAATCAACAGCAAGGGCAATGCCGAACCGGTATAAACTAAAATTAAAGTGTTAACCATAGAAGCGATATGATCTCGACCAACGTTCATTGCCCGCAAAAAAAGTTCTTTAAATTTGAAATTTCGATTAGCCTCATTAAGTTGTTCAACCACCGCAGCTTGAGCAACAGTAATATCATCCAAAACTCCCAAAGCACCAATAATAATTCCAGCCAAAAGCAAACCCTTCATGTTTAACTGGGCAGGATTAATTGTTTGAAGATACCCGGCTTCTTCGGAAGCAAATCCAGACAGCCAGGCGGCATCAACAAAATACGTCGCTAAGCCGCTGGTAATTGCCAAGGCTATTACCGTGCTGACTACCGCGATTGTCGTTTTTCGATTTAAACCGTGAGAGAGATAAAAGGTAATTGGAATTATTAAAAACGACCCCGCAAATGCAGCTAAAATTGGAGATGTTCCGGATAAAATTACCGGCAGAATTAATTGGAAAATTACTAGGTAAGTAACCGCCATTCCAATTATAGAAGTAATTCCCCGCCATCGTCCAACAGCAATAACTAAGACAACAAAAATTAGAAAAACAGTTATCAGGGATTGGCGCCGAATATAGTCAATAACGTAAAAACTCTCGCCATCCCCAGCTTGAGAATAACCAATAAGCAGTTGGTCGCCCGACTGATAGCTTCGGTTAGCGACAACATTCTGACTTATCGGAACCTCAATTTCCTTATCAACCAAAGACCCTTTGGTTACTTTAACCACCAAAGTTTGGTCATAAACTTCCTTAACCTCTCCTTCCAAGGTTTCCTCGTCATTTTGAGCAAAGCAAGACAATGGGGCAAAGCACAAAATCAAACCTAAAAAAATCAGTACTTTTTTTATCATCCAAACTTCTTACGATAATACCTTGCTTGCTGTAAAAATACCAGCGAGAAATAAAACAAAAGTGGAACTGCACCTAAAACAATAAACGGCGCCCGGCCAAGAACAAAAAAGCTAAATAAAATTAATCCGGCAAGGAAGTTATCAATAAAGCCAAAGGTTAAAATGTAGAAAGCCCATTTTTCCTTGTAAAATTGATAAGGAAGATAATATAAAATTGCCCCTATTAATGACATTCCCCCTAAAATACGCCAGTAAATTGAGCCTAAACCAATTAAATTCATCAAATCTTGAGGAGCAAAGATCAAAAACAGTCCCCATGGGAAAATTAAAAGAAGTAAATTAACTAAAATCACTCGCTTTAACTGATCAAAATTGACCTTAGTATCAACCATCATTAAGTATAGAAAAAGGCAGTAAAAAGAAAAAATTATCCAAGATTCGTAAGCCCACAACCGGCGTTGAAGGGCCGTTGTCTTGGGCGTAGTAACAAAGTGAATAAAGGCATAAAGAAAGCCTGAAACAAAATTAAAATGTATGAAGGCATAAAAATACTTTTTTATCTTTCCCATAATTAATGTTAGCACACACCTTTGTAAGTATGCCCGCATTGGCAAGTATAACCCGGGTGAATAATTTTATTAATTTTCCTACCACAATATGGACATTCTTTTACATAAACCCCTTTATTTTTCTCAGTTGAAACCATTCCATGAGGAGAATTTAATACCCGCATTGGTGACAAGGAAAACAAATCTTTGTTTAATCCACCGCATCCGCTCTTTACAGCGTTAATTCGGTACCCCATCCGCTCCATCTCACACTCCAAATAAGCACCAAGTTTAATGGGATGACTAGACCACAAATGGGCGGAAACAGAATCAGCAACCAGTCTGGTATCCCTTAAAATTTCTTCCTTTCGTAATTCTGCTTGCTTCTTTTCAATAGCCGACCAAACTTGACCCAAAGGCAATTTTTTCTTAATTTCCTGCCAAGGGTCTAGATAGACTTCGGAAGAAAATATATAGACTTGACTCCTTAAATTTTTCAATGAATATTCATTACCTGGGGATATTTTTTGTGAAATTTGTATAAAAATTTCTTTTGAAAAATTAACCGGCAATCCGTAACACTCCATTGTTTTAACATTATTCTCCCAAGCGATTTTTCCGATTGTAATCCGACCCTCAGGATAATTTTCATTAGGCGGCGAAAGCCAAACAACAGCCGTTGCTTCCTTTTCATCAACCAAGGCTTGACGAATTTTTAAGGCCGCTTCGGTCTCCTGACGGTCTTGGTCCGTTTCTAACGAAAAATAATCAGATACATCTTGATCACCCATTTCCGGACAAATAACTCGGTTATTATTGCGAAGCTCAAATCGATACGGCCAAATTCTTTCTTCCAAGGCCTTAGTATCCATTGCCTCTACAAATAAAGCAGCTAAATCAAGCGGTATGTAATCGGGAGACCTATATAGTGAACAATCAAGTGCTAATCTTTCGGACATAATTTTCTCCTGCTCGGGATACTTTGAAGTTGCTAGTTTTCTGGCTTTTCCGACCTAAAGTCGAGAACAAGTCCGACCTAAAGTCGAGAATTACAGTTGCGGCACAGCCTCGGATTTACACTGAGTTCCTTAAACACAACCTCTTCTATAAAAATAATCCTCTTAACTAAGCTTGTCAACCCCCCGCTAACTTCTACGATCGTAGCGCTAAGGGGAGAAAACGATATGTTATATTATAAATACATGCAAAATAGGCATAACTTCTCAGAAAAACGTCGGCAAATGGTTGAAGAACAGCTGAAAGCCCGAGATATAAATGATGAGAGAGTACTCGCGGCAATGTCTAAAGTTCCCCGACATAAATTTGTCCCTAATTCAGCCAAAGCCGCCGCCTACGCAGACCACCCTCTATCTATTGGTCATAATCAAACTATTTCTCAACCTTACGTTGTTGCCTTGATGTGTCAGTTATTGGAATTAACCGGGAACGAAAAGGTTTTGGACATTGGTACGGGCTCCGGATACCAGGCTGCCGTACTCTCGCATTTGGCTAAGAAGGTAATTACCATTGAAGTAATCCCGGAATTAGCTGAATCAGCCCAAAAAACCTTGAAGGATTTAAACTACACCAACACAAAAGTAATTATAGGCGACGGCCGAAAGGGCGCTCCTGATTACGCTCCCTACGACGGCATAAAATCTGCTGCCGCCAGTGAAGAAATACCGGAGGCCTGGAAGGAACAACTTAATCAAGGAGGTAAAATTGTCATGCCAATAAAAAATAAACTGGGTCAGACCCTAGTTCGACTTACAAAAACCTCCTCTGGTTTTAAAAAGGAATCCTTGGGCGGAGTTATGTTTGTCCCATTAGTTAAAAAATAACTATTTCTCAAAAACTATTTCGTCGGTGGTTGCTCCCAGATCAGAAAGTATGCTTTTTAAATCACTAACCATTGGCAGCGGCCCGCAAATATAAAAATTTTGGTTAAAATCCTTAATTCTCTCTTTTAAAAATTGTTTATCAACTCGACCGTATTCGTAACAGGGATTTTCTTCTCGGGTAAGGGTTAAAATTAACTCCCCCTCATCTTCAAACATTTGCTTAAACTCCTTCTCTAAAATAACATCCTTTTCGGTTTTATTAGAAAAAATTAAGGTATTACCGTTGATTTTGCTATCAGCCCGAAGTTGACGAAGAATGGCGATAAATGGAGTTACACCCGCCCCACCGGCAATAAAGACCCCCGGGCCCTGGTAATTAATCGTCCCGAAAGGCTTTCTTAAAACCAGCTCATCCCCGGGTTCAAGTCGATGAAGTTTGTTAGTTACCCCATCATGATCGTAATAACCTTTGATATTAAACTCCAAAACCCTATCCCGATTCAAGGAGGTAAAGGTAAACGGCCGCTTTTTGTTTTTCCATTTAGGCAAGTTAATCGAAATATCCGTTGCCTGCCCAGGAAGATACTCAAAATCATCTGGTTTTGTCAAAATAAACCGCTTCACATCGTGAGTAATAAATCCGGTTTTTAAAATTTTAGACACCTTCTCCATAATCTTCCACCTACACCTCCAAGGTGATTTTATACCTACACCTTGGAGGTGCAACATTATTTTTCTATTTTTTACCTTTTACGGTAATTTTCTTCGGTTTAGCTTCTTCCGCCTTTTTAAAAGTTATCGTAATTACACCTTTATCAACTTCAGCCTCCGGTTCCTTCTTCAAATCAACATTGCCCGGCACAGCCACTCGGTAACGATAACTTCGGCTGGATTTTTGGTAAAACTTCTTTCCTTTTTTCTCTTCTTCCTCTTCCTGTCCCTGAATCTGCAAAATTCCATCTTCAAAGGTCACATCAACATTTTTAGGATCAACTCCAGCCACACCAGCCTTAATCACAATTTCATCATCAGTTTCATACACATCCAACTGACGGCCACCAAATTCTGCCTCTTCTTCTTCCCAAACTGAAGGCCAGCGCCAAAACGATCGCAAATCAAATGGGTCGTATTTAACTACTGCCATGTTATCTCACCTCCTTCTTAATTGTTAACCTATAATTAGCAATCGCTGTATTGAACTGCCAAATTATAGAATAATTATTTTTTTATTGTCAAGACCTAATTTCAGCCTTATATTTTTTAACCTGCTGTTCAATTTTTTCTCTCAAATCCACAATTCCGGTTTCCAAAGAATCATTAACCGCATCAGCGTGAAGATATTTTTTCTTCGGCATTGTCATCGTAAATTTAAGTTCGTATCCCCACCTCGTCCGCTTGGTAACCGTCATTGTTGCCTCTTTAACATCAGGAGCATAATCAGTAATTAACCGATCTAGTTTGGCCTCAAATTTATCTCGAATAATCTTTGCTTGTTCATCAGTCAATTCAAAATCGTTGACAGTTAAATTTATTTCCATCTTATTCTAAATATATGGTTAGAAATTTTCATTATCATCAACAATCAGTAATAATTATGTAAGATTCCTACTCCGTGATAAAATAAAATATGACCAAAGTTTTACTTTTGGAACCGGAAAAGAAATTAGCCGATTACATACAAGAACATCTAGGTGATGAAGGTGTTTCAGTTGAAATAGTTAATTCTGAACTAGACTTTGAAGAAAAACTAGAGAAAACGTCACCAGATTTGCTTCTTATTGAACACGATTTAAAAAACATTGACCCCCATGACCTTTCCAAGCAAATAGCCAAAGAATTTCCGGACCTACCGATTATTATCATTGTTGAAGAACATGACAAGGACCACTTAATTCAAGACTTTAAACTTGGTGTTAAGGATTACGTAACTAAACCAGTTTCAATAGAGGAGCTTCTAACCAGAATAGAATTAGAGCTAACGACCCAAGGAAAGGGCGAAAGCAAAATTAAAATTGATGATTTGGTTATTGATCTAGACAAATTTAAGGTTACCCGAGATGGGCAGGAAATTGACCTCAGCCCCCGGGAATTTTCTTTGCTTAAATTTCTAGCTAGAAATAAGGGAAAAGTACTCAGCCGCGACGTCATTCTCAATCGAGTCTGGAATTATCCAATTGATGTCCAAAGCCGGGCTGTTGATGTTTATGTCGGATATTTGAGAAACAAAATTGACCAAAAATTTGAAAAAAAACTAATCCATACCGTTCGCGGCTTTGGCTATATGATTAAGGAGTAATTATTACTTCTTTCTTACAAAACTTCGAAAATACCCCAAAATTTGCTTGTCATTATAGTTTTATGAATCAAGTAAAAGACAACTATCAAAATTTAGTTCAATTTCTTCTCAACCAAGTTAACGAAAATAAGAATGGAACATTTTTCCTAACCGCCTATCTTCCAATCAGCCAAGATAAAAAACAGGCAAAAATTAGAAAAAACTTAAAACAAAGCCTAAAATCATTAATTTTGACAACTTTCAATGATTCCGAAATAGAATTCCACCAGAAATTACCACAAAAAATTGTTGGGAAAGCTGAAAAAAAGATTAATAAAACAGAAACCCTATACGCCGGCATTGGGTTGTTCTGTCAGTTTAATAAACAGGAACCAGAAAAAATTACTATTAGTCAATTTCTTAAACCGCCAAAAGAAGAAATATTCATCGGCCAAACTTATGACCTCGACCAACTTATCTGGATTAAAAATACCGCTGTACAAGCTTTAATTCTTAACATCAACCAACAAGAAGCTGATATTTATATTCTGGGCAGTAACCAGTTAAAGAAAATTTATCATCAGGAAAACGAATTTTTAGAAACAAAGATTAAAGACCTTAAAGGATATATCGAAAAGAGAAATTTAAATACTGCCGGAAAAACAATTTACGGTAGTGGAACCAGAACGGCTGAAGATGAAGAGGGTCTAGCTAATCAGCTTTTTTTGAATCAAATTACTAATTTTATCCGAGAAGAACAGCACTTAAGAACATCCTTTGACCACTTAGTTATCTTTTACACCTATCCTTTTAATAACCTGATTGATAGCTTAACTGAAGAATCATTCATTAAAACCAATTTTAAACCCTTTTTAGTTACTGAAAATACCCAAACCAAAAAGCAAATTAAAAACATAACCAGAAAAAACATTGACCAGTATCAAAAAGGTCAAAAGCTGAAGGCACTGAAAACTGCCCGTGAAAACTATCAACTTCTGGCTGAAGGTTGGGAGGAAGTCATTCCCGCAGCTCGAAAAGAAAAAATTGCTACCCTTTTTGTTCCGCCAGTTCTGGAAAAAGAGGGGTACCTTGATGAACAAAAATATCTCTGGCTTAAGTCTAAAAAAGGGGCAAAACAAGTTAAGAACATTGCCCCTTGGTTGGTTAAGAACGTAACTGAATCTGGCGGAAAAGTAGTTATTATCAAAGATAATGATTATTTAAATGAAACTGAAGTTGCCGCTTATTTAAGATATTGATTACTCCCGACTGTAAAGCCCAATTAATTCTGCTTGGTCTAAAACATGACCATCAATTGCTTGTTCTACCCGACTGCGGTCAGCCCCAACCTCTAAATCAACAAGGCGTTTATCTAAAGCATAAATTTTAAAAAAGTAGCGATGCGTCCCATCCGGCGGGCACGGCGGATAATAGTCGATACTTCCTCCGCTGTTTGTCCCCTGTCTTGCCTCTTCCGGCAAACTTTTCTCGTCAAGACGTTTGGTATCACCGGGAATATTCCAGACCAGCCAGTGAGTAAACGTTCCACCTGGGGCATCCGGATCGTCAACAATAAGAACTAAGCTTTCAGCCTCACCGGGAATATTTGTAATTCGCAGTGGCGGGTTTAGTCCCCGCCCGTCGCAGGAATACTTAGAAGGTATATGCTGATTTTCCTCAAAGGCATCGCTGTATATCTGCATCTTCACTTATTTATAACAAATCATCTCCAACATTTCAAACAACAGTACCATAGTTCGAACCATAGTACTAAAACCGTCGAGATAAGTTCTCGATCGCGAACTATTGTCGCGGTTAATCGTAAGTGCCGGGGATGGGATGAGAACAAGCTGGACAGCGATTAGGTTTATCAATAACTTCAATGTAATAGCCGGTGCGTTTAATAACCACTTCCCCGCATTCCGGGCAATAGGTATGCTGCATTTCTCCATTCCCAACCTTGCCGGCATAAACATAATTTAAACCAACATCCTTGCCAATTTGATAGGCTTTGGTAATTAAGGAAGGCGGGGCATCCGGAAGTTTCTGCATTCGCCATGAAATTGAAGAAGAAAAACCAATAATATGCCAAGGGACATCCGGTCCAAGGTGATTAAAAATAAACCGAGCTAAATCCCGAAGCATCTCCGGATCGTCAGTCAAAGTAGGAATAACTAGCGTTGATACCTCAAGCCAGACATTAGATTTAGCCAGCCTTTTACAATTGTTTAAAACCGGTTGAAGCCGCCCTCCACATTTTTCCCGGTAAAAATTATCTTGAAAAGACTTAATATCAACATTGATTCCATCTAGGAATGGAATGATTTCATTTAAAGTTTTCTCCGTCATAAAACCGTTAGAAACCCAAACATTTTTTACTCCCCTTTGATGTGCTAATTTCATTGTCTTCAAGGCGTACTCCAAAAAAATAGTCGGCTCGTTATAGGTATAAGCAATTGATTGGCAGTCATTTTCCAAAGCAGTTTCTACTAATTTTTCTGGCGGCCAGTCCTTACCCCAAGACATACCCGAATAATCCTCAACCTCCCCCTTATTATTAAACATCTGTGAAAACCGCCAATTGAGGCAATTTTGACAGTGAAAATTACAACCAAAAGTACCAAAGCTTAAAACCTGTGAGTCAGGGAGAAAGTGATATAAAGGTTTTTTTTCAATCGGGTCAATTTGAACTCCAGTCGTCTTACCGTAAGGAAGCAAATATAATTTGCCCGCCTCATTTTTTCGAATGCCGCAAATGCCAACCTGGCCGGAGGAAATTGTACAAAGGTGCGAACAAGTTTGGCACTGGACCTGACTGTCATCCAGTTGCCGGTAATTAATACACTCGTGCATTAACAAAGTATACCAAAATTACTTATGCTTAATTCCTAGCTTTTTCAAAAAGGCCTGGAAGGGAGAAAGTCCTTTCCAGGTTTCTTCTTTCTCTACCTCTTTATCCTCAACAAGATGTGATGGAAGTTCCCGGGCTTCTCTAGCCTCTTCAGCCTCATCATCAAGGGTTGGTTGATCATCAACATCATTGGGAGTTTCTTCCGTATGTAAGCCCAAATCTTGGGCCCGTTCTAAAGCATCATCATCCTGATCTAGACCCTCGGCATGTCCGCCGGGAGTAGCTTCAGGCGGCACATGCTTTTCTTCTTCGCCCTCAAGTCTTTCTTCCAATGCCTCCTCGGCAATCTTACCTTTCTTAACCATAGTTTTTTAAGTATAACATACAGTTTTACTCTTCTAACTTTCGACGAACGTTTTCCATTCTCTTCAATAATCTCTTTCGCTGGCTGACACTAAGTTCTTCCACCTTACCCATAATTGCATCAATCTTTTCTTCGCCGGTAGCAATTACCTCCGCCATTTTACTCTTAATAATTTTTCGCTTTTCTTCCTGGGTCATTAAGGCTACGCCTGCTCCGACCAAAGCACCAACTAAGGCAGCGCCAACCATATTTAAACCATTTGATTTGTCATCTCTCATTCTTATTCACCTCCAATCTTTCTCATTAAAAATGTAATTACTTCAAAAACTCCTCTTTTAATAATTTCTGGAATAGAGTTAACTGTTTCCTCAACTTGACTGATAACCCTTTGTCCAAGGCTAATCAATCGGTTAACTCGATAGAAAATAATAACAGTCATAATAATGAAGATCCAGGAACAAACAGAGACGGTGTAGTAAAAAACCTCTTGCGCTGTCATTGTAACTATAATCTATTTTATCAGTTTATGAAGAAAATTAAAATAATGTAAGAAAGTATTAAGAAACTAAAAAAAATTATTTCACTTGAATATTTCTTATCCTAGCTAATTTATCTCCCGCTGCTAAACTTACTTTTAATTTTAGGGCATTCACCCTGCCCAATTCAATCAAATCATCAACCCACGCCGACCATGTTTTACCACTATCCTTACTCCCTTTAACCTGAACGGAGTAATTTTTTAAGTTACAAGCATCAATATCAACTTTCTTGAAGGTTGTTAACTTCGAAAAAACTTGGGAAAGTTTAACCCAGCCCTGCTGATTAGGAGAAAGAACAAACCAATCATCACGGCTGATACTTAAATTCTTTTTATTTTCAATCGACAAATCTGACTCGACTAGTTTGACTTTACCAGGGCCTAAACTTATTGGCTGATTTAACTTAACCGAATAATCCTCAACATCCTTATTGCCAGCCAACCAACGTGTCACTACCTTTACCTCATCCCTTCCCTCAACAAAATCAATGTAATAAACTGCTGACCGACCGATAAATCGACCCCAAATGGTTTTGTAAAACATATCGAACAAAGCTGGCCCTTGTTCTTCATATTTCATATACCATTTCCTGACCGGAGACCGCGGCGTTTTCGCTGTTGACTTACCCAATTCTCTTAGTAAGGCAAAATTACTTCCAAACCAACCATGAGCTGAATCTACACAAGGCATATTTAAAAAGTAAACATTCGGCAAAGCTTGAAAATCACTACCGTTCACAAATTTGCCCACTTTTGTTTCTCGTCGCGAACCATCAAGATTTTTTACCCAAGACCGGTATCGATAATCTAAATGCGTGTGGCCAGTTAAATGTCCAACTACCTGATAATGGTCAAACAAAGTCATCATTTTCTCAGAAATAAACTGCCAGTCATTAATATCATTAAACGACCAATCATTAGAAAGAGCAGTTGTTCCACGAAGTAATGTGTGACTGAGAACAAAAACATTATTTTTTTGGCTATGCTTTTTAAGAATTCCTTCAATAAACTGAAATCTCTTTTCAGGAATAGTTGAAGTCAGCAAATTTTCATCACCTTCAGGATTATGCTCCTCACTGACCAAAATAAAAATTTGATTGCCAATCCGAACCGCTTTGGTATCAGCCAACCGACCTAAAACTGTGTAAAATTCTTGGCCGTAGTGATCACGGTTAAAAACGGTGTAATCCCGATCGTGGTTACCAAAAATCTCGTAGACTGGAGCCTTAATTCCCTTCAACCAACGCTGATACCCCCGCCAATCTTCCGGAGCACTAACAGCTGTTAAATCGCCTAAGCCAAAAATTACGTCCGGGGCTATCTGATTAAGTACTTTCTGGGCTTGTTTAGGAATGTATTTACTTGGGGCACCAACATCAGTTTGTACTTCTAATTTTTCGCCCTGGAAGTGAATATCAGCAAAAAAAGCAACCCGCAGTTTATTCGGCACCGATAATTACCTGGGCATCGTAATCGTAATCTTCTTCTAAGAAAGCTGATTCTGAGCTTATTGAATATTCGTCCTTCAAGTCGTTAAGGAGTAATTGTAAAAAAGCCTTTTCTGATTCTTTAACGCTGACCTGAGTTTGTTCGTAATCATAGGAATCGGCATTCCCTGTCTCAATCATTTCATAACCAGCATCCTCAAGTATAGCTTCTGCATCTCCTGCTGCTCCCGGCTCACCACTACCGTTCAAGACTTCTATTGATAAATCTGCCCGGTCTAAATCCGGCGTGGGTGAGGCTTCTGGAGTTGGAGTCGGCGGCACTTGGGTTGGAGTGGCCGTTGGTTTTGGCTTAAACATGCCAACGTCAGCACTTCCACCACTAACCAGCCAAACCACCCCACCAGCAATCAAACCTACCGCTAACCCTATAACCAATCCAACAATAACTTTTTTACCATTCATTATGGTAATAATATCATAAACTAAATTTATAATTCAATAGCTTATCTTGATTCTCTTGGTTTTGCGTAATCTATCTTTAATTCTCGACCTTGAAATTCCTGACCGTTAAAAGTTTCTACTGCCTTTGTAGCTGCTTCTTCCGAACCAAACTCAACAAAGCCAAAGCCTTTAGAGCGACCAGTGTTTCGGTCGGTAATAACAACAGCGTCCGTTATCTGACCAGCTTCAGAGAATAATTCCTCTAATTGGTCCTTGGTAACGCCGTAATCTAAATTACCAACATATATCTTATTGGTTACATTTGCCATTTAATCTTCACCTCCTTCAAATTATTTTTGGGAAAACTTTACTTGGAGAAAAACACCAAAGCAAGCCTATCCTTAAAATTGCTTAACTATTAACATGACTGTATTATAACACATTATTCAATTTCTGTTAACTTAGTTACTGTTAACTGATCATCTACCCTTCTACCCTCAACCTTTACTCTCATTCCATTATTTAATCTGGTTAAATCACATTCTTCCAAATTGCCATCAAACTGGCAAAGGCTGTTATCGGTAAAATTCAAGACTGCTGTTAATGCTGGAGCCCCCGGTTCCTCATATACAAAAATCCATTGACCGTTTTGTTCAACAATATTCCCCTGATCCTCAAAGTCGGCAAAGACATCTGGATTATCTAAATCAGTTTCTACTGGAGTTACCGTAACTTCGCCTAGTTCTGGAACCGGTAAACCTCCTTCCTGATTGGAAAAAAATCTCATTGCCAGACCTAAACCCAAAATCAAAACAATTAAAAAAATTAATAAGCCGTTTTCCTTTAACATTAGCTATATTATAACGCATCGGGATTAATTTTAATAATCCGATCATCCCTTTCGATTGGATCCCCACGCCCATCAGTGTTTGAAGTTGAGAGATATAAAAAACCGTCATCTAGGCTAACCGCTCTTAACCGACCATATTTATTAACCAAATGCTCAACCAAATTATCTTCTTCAATTTGGTATTCATATAACCTTGCCCCTCTCAAGCCTGCAAAATAAATGCTTCCCTGATAAAATTGAGCGCCAGCAGGAGCCCAAGTTGTGTTTGGACCAGACTGAACAATCGGAGCAACCATATCCTCTCCCTCCTCAGGACCTTGAATGACCGGCCAGCCATAGTTATTGCCCTTTTCAATCAGGTTCAGTTCATCATACCCTGACCGAATGCCTGACCGGCCATGTTCAGTTGCCCACAACCTACCTTGATTATCCCAGGTAAGACCCTGAGGGTTGCGATGACCCCAAGTCCACACCGGGGTTCCAAAAGGATTATCTTCAGGTACAGTGCCATCATCATTCAATCTCAAAATTTTGCCATTAAGTGAATCTCTATCTTGAGCTAAGTCTTCATTTCCAGCATCTCCGGTGGTAATGAATAAATAGCCATCAGGGCCAAATTTAATCCGACCGCCATCATGAATTGCCGAACCCTGAATTCCGTCAATTATTACCGTCCTATCGTCTAATGAATTTTCACTTAGAACATATCTTTCCACTCGGTTAGTTGTTTCTCCGTCAGTTTCAGAAGTTAAATATAAGTAAATCCAGTTATTTTCCTCAAAACTGGGATGAACAGCTACACCCAAAAGACCGCCTTCTCCAACATGTCTGACTCCATCAATTTCTATGACTTCTTGGTCAATTCCTGCTCTAATCAAAGTACCTGGCCGCTCGGTTACAAGCCTATCTCCGCCCGGGAGAAAAGCAATTTCCCAGGGAATATCTAAATTGGACATTATAACCATTTCTTCTCGCTCATCAGAAGGAATTGTGCCGCCATCCGGAACAGGAGTTGTAAGCCGCGGCGGAACTTGATAGTTAGGATTTTGCAGTCTACTTCTCCCCGCGATTAAATAAACCCCAACGCCAAAAATTATTGCTAATAGAATTAAAACTTTTTTATTCATCTTATTTTAAAATTTACTGCTTAAAAATTGGAAAAGAATATGAAAAGGTTAATAATTATGTAAGAACGGGGGAACTGCTAACCATCAGCCCCCCGTTCTTAATGGGCAAGAATAAACCTATATTCTCTTCATTCTTCCGAATCCCATTCCACCGCCCATACCCCTTAATGCCCCGCAACCAAGTCCGACTTGGCCAACGCCATATTCACGCAGTGCTTCGAAATCAATCCCGCTTTCTTCCATCCAGTCCCTCATCTCCGTCCATTTTTTCTCTTTTTCCTGCCGCATTTCTTCATGCTTATTTAGCAATTCTTGCCTTTGTTCCTCCGTTATCACCCCATTCTGAACAGCTTCATTTAAACGGTCTTCATGCCGAGCCTGCATTTCGTTTTGTCGTTCTTGACGAAATTCATCTACAGCTTGATTAACTTCATCTTCATTAAGATTAAACCTTTCCGATAACTGTTCAATCATTCCTCCCCGACCGTAATCTAAATCATCAGCCCTAGCGTCTTTAACCATCAAAATTCCAGCAAGAACAATCAGACTTAAACCCATAATCGGAATCAACCATTGTTTAGTTTTCAATTTTCTCACCCCCCCTCTAAATTAACTTCGAAATCCGAATATCGAAATTCGAAACTAATTAATATTGATGATATGGAGCTATTCTGAAAAAATGCTTAGAGCATTCAACAATTATTCACGATCGTGAATAATTATTGATGGGGTGTTAGGTAACGGGAAGTTTAATGGTGAAAGTAGTACCCTTATTAATTTCACTTTCAACTGAAATTGATCCTTGATGTAAGTCAATGATTTTCTTGGCAACCGACAAACCGAGGCCGTAACCGCAAACGTCATTTTTGCACCTGGCCCGGTCAACCCGATAAAAGCGGTCAAAAATATGAGGCAAATCCTTTTCTGGAATTCCCCGACCATTATCTGAAATTATAATTTCGGCAAACTTTTTCTTACTTTTTATTCCAACCTTTATCTTCCCTTTTTTGTCCGAGTATTTAACAGCATTATCTAGGAAAATGACGATCATTCTTTCTAGACTTTCTTTATCCCCCTTAATAATTGTTTTTTCAAAATTACTGTCAATATTGATTTTCTTTTTATCGGCAAGCGGTTTAATTGTACGCACACTTCGTTCAACAACCTTCGCTAAATTTATTTTTTCTAACTCTAAACTTTGCCCATTCTGATTATATCTCGCTAAACTCAAAAGATTATCGGTTAAAGACTGCATATCGTTAACACTTTCCAAGTTTTCTTGAATAACTGCCCTGGCCTTTTTTACAGTTAGATTTTTATTACGAAGAGCAACTTCCATTGATGTTTTCAAAGCTGTTAACGGCGTCCGCAATTCATGAGAAGCGTCAGCAATAAATCTTTTTTGGTCGTCCATAACCCTCTCAATCGGCTTTAATGTCTCTCCGGCCAACCAATAGCCTCCGCCCGCTGCCAATAACAATATTCCGCCGTTAATGTAAGCGAGTGTAATCAGCACCCGATGTTTTGCTTGCTTAACATCCTCAAAAAAGTCCATTTCCTGTCTAGGATCTAGCCGCCTCATTCTATTCTGAATCATCTCTAAACGATGGGTAAAAATATAACTAACACTTCTATAAACAATACCGCTAAAAGAAATGCTAACTACCATAACAATAACTAAATAAAAAGTCGTTAATTTTATCCTGGCGGAGTCAAATAAGTTAGTCATTAGTCATTAATCATCAATCATTAATTTATATCCAAATCCCCTTACTGTTTTGATAACATTCGGCTTGCCCAGCTTCTTTCGAAGATAACCAACATAAACCTCAACAGTGTTCGGTAAAACGTCAGCATCATAATCCCAAACATGATTGATTATTTTCTGCTTTGAAACTACTTTTCCGGCATTACGCATCAGGTACTCTAAAAGAGAGAATTCAGTCTTTGACAATTCTATTAACCTATTATTTCGTTTAACTTCAATATTTATTGTATCCAAACGCAGGTTATTAACCTCTAACACCGGGTTTAGATTGTTTTTCGGCCGTCGGGTTAACGCTCGAATTCTGGCTAACAATTCCAAAAAAGCAAAGGGTTTAACCAAATAATCATCAGCCCCACAGTTTAGCCCCTTCACCCGGTCAGCAATTTCACCCTTGGCTGTAAGTATTAGAATTGGAGTATGAATATTTTCTTCCTGACGAAGTTGACGACATATTTCCATCCCACTCATTTTGGGAAGCATTAAGTCCAAAATAATCAGATCATAATCTTCTGTTACTGCTAAACCAAAACCTTTTTCACCGTCATAGGCAACATCAACAGCATACGATTCCTGCTCTAAACCTGTTTTAATGGAATTGGCAATTTTATGCTCGTCTTCGACGACTAGTATTCTCATTGATAACGCCCCACTTACCCGGAACAACGATTAAAAGGAGATTATATCAGAAAGCTGAAAATAAGCTGAGAAAATTTTGTGTTATTCTCAATTATGTCACTTATAAAAGTGCTCCTTATTATAATAGTAGGTTTTTTCGTTGGAGGTATGGATGCGGTCATCGGGGCTGGAAGTATGGTAACCATTGCCCTTCTAACCTTATTTGGCCTGCCACCAATAAAGGCTGTAGCAACAATGCAGTTAATCTCCTTTTTTCAAATCACCTCGGCGACAATACTCTTTGCCAGAAAAAAGCTGATTGATTGGCCTCAGGCTCTTTATTTTGCTTTCTTAGGCGGAATTGGCAGTTTTCTAGGTGCCAACCTTCTCCTCTCAATTGATGAAAGTGTTGTTTCCACCATCGCCGGAATCATTATGGCACTTCTATTAATTACTATTCCCTTGTTTGAAGTTAAAGAAGACCCCGAAATTATTGGATTCTTAAAAAATTTGTACGGTCGTCTTTTTGAAAAGAGACCAATCATCGCCCATAAATTTACCAGTAAATTTGCCCTAGGCCTGATTGCCTTTGTTCTCGGTATTTACGGCGGTTTTTACGGAGCTGGGAGAGGATTAATTCTCCTTCTTCTTTTTTATCTCATCGGAGATGCAAACTTAATTACTACTTCCGCCAACATTAAGCCAATGGATGCTGTACTATCCCTACTTTCGGCCTTAGTCTTTCTTCAAATAGAGAACGCAATCAACTGGCAGATCGCCATCCCCCTAACTATCAGCAGTATTGCTGGCAGTTTTTTCGGGGTTAGCTTTGCTCAAAAAACCGGACTAAAAAAACTGCGGCTGTTCCTTTATGCCGTTACTCTTATTTCCGCCGTAAAGTTAATCTTTTTTACCTGAAATCTATCTAGCAACCATTTTCCCGGTATCTTCGTCATAACATTCTGAAATCAACTGCACCGGAAAATCAGGATAATCAGCTAAGTCTGAACAAGCGATTGTTCCATTGCCGTCCCAAACCAACTCCCATTCTCGATTTACTCGAGCAGCATACCAACCAGCTCCACCGGCAGGCCCCGGTTCAGCATCTTTAATGCCACCAGTTGCATAATTACCAACCATCAAACCAATTGATACTTCATAATCTTCTGGAGAAGTTCCATGCTTTGCCGCTACTCCCTCTTTGACAGCAGTAATCAAGTCCTCTTTCATTTCAACCTCCTCAGGGGAAAAATCTGCCAATTCCTGATCGTTTTCGGTCGTCTCCACCGGCTCTTCTGCTAATTCCTCATCAGCCAATTTATTTGAATCCTCCGACTTCGGCATCCATTGAGAAGAAATAACAATATAACTGCTAAGGATTACTACAAATGCACCAGCGATGATTAATAGTGAATTTTTCTTAATTTTACTCACCTCCTACCCTTTACAATTAAACAATCTACCCTGAAAATCTCCTTTTGTCAATGTTTGACACTAGCCCAGAACTGCTATATACTTCTTTTATGAGACAACGATGGGTAATTTTCACTGCTGTTTTGGTCTCACTATTTGCCTTTCTCACCCCAACTGTATCTGCTCAAGAAGAAGTTCAAGAAGTAATTATTAACGCTGATGAGATTATTAACCGCGATTACTTAACTGCTGGAGAAGATGTCAAGATTTATGGAACGATTAACGGCGATTTATATGTTGCCGGTGGAAATGTTACCCTCGACGGCACCGTCAACGGTGACTTGCTCATTGCTGGCGGAAATGTCAGCCTTGAAGGGACAGTTAGCCAGGATGTTCGAGCCGCTGGTGGACAAATTATGATTTCTGGTGAAATTGGCCGAAACCTCACTGTTATAGGAGGAAATATCCGCTTATCAGAAAATGGTCAAGTCGACGGATCAGTCGTTGGTGCAGGCGGTAATCTAGTTCTTAAGGGACCGGTTGGCGGAGATGTTTATTTAGGAACTGGTAACTTAGAAATTGACAATCAGATTGATGGTAATGTCCAAACTTGGGTTGGCCGGCTGGCAGTCAGCCCGCAAGCGGTGATTACCGGAGACTTAACCTACTGGAGCAGTCAGGAAGCCTCTATTCAAGAAGGGGCAGAAATTACCGGGGAAGTTACCCAAAAAGAACCGAAGGTATCTGGGGTGAAAGAAGAAGATGTTCAAAAATTTGCTGAGCAATTTGGCAAACAAGCACCAAAAATCCGGGCCGGATTTAGTTTCTTTAGATTTATTTCCTCTTTAATTGTTGGTTTGCTTTTAATCAAGTTTTATCCAAATTTCGCTAAAAATGGGCTGGAGCAACTTCAGGAAAAACCATGGGCAAGTTTAGGAATCGGGTTTGCCTTTCTTTTCTTAACGCCAATAGTTTTAGTTACGGTAATGATTACGCTTATTGGCTTGCCTTTAGCCATGGTTCTTGGCTTTATCTATGGTTTATCTCTCTATTTCGCTAAATTCTTAATTACCCTATGGGCCGGTAAATGGATTTTAAATAAAGTTGGCAGTGAATCCTCTCTCGGTTGGGCAATGCTCATTGGTTTAGCTGTCTTCAATTTGTTAATTCTTATTCCCTTCATCAGCTTTTGGGTAAAACTATTTACAATGCTTTTCGGCCTCGGCGTTCTGGTTAATACCTGCCGCCAAACCTACATTCTCGCCCGCAAAGAAAAAATCTACTAACAGTACCACGGTTCGAACCATGGTACTAAATAATTTTGGCGATTTGGGGGTTGACCAATTTTTGGTAATCAGAAGACTTGATAGCAATTGAGTAACGACGGTCGCCGGCATTAAAAATTATCTTTTCATTTTTTAGTAAACTTGGGTCAGCAATAACTTTTAAATCAAATAAGTTGCCAAAAGGCGGAACACCGCCGACTAAAACTCCACCAGTAACCTCCTTGACTTCCTCTGGAGTAGCAAACCGGAGATGGCTGACACCTAAAATGTTCCGAACCAAATTATTGTCAAAACGCTGGTCAGCCGGCAAAACCAGCATAAGAAATTCTTCCAAATCATTGGAATATAAAATCAAGGCCTTAGCCCCCTGTTTGATGCTGTATCCCGTTCTAATTTCTGCTGCCTCCTCACTCGTTCGTACCGCTTGGTGTTCAAAGGATTCATACCAGCAGTTATTCTTATCTAACAAAGCTTTTATCTTCCCAACAACCGGATGATATTTTTCAATATTCATCTTCGAATTTATTTAATTTCTTGAAGAAGCTTATCCTCAATTTCATCGTTGAAGCCTGAATAACCATTATTTTCAGTAAAAATAAAGGGATAATAGCCATAAGAATCAGAAACACCTATACTAGTTGGAAAATCATCTTTGTAATCAGCAAGCAGTGATGAGTAATCATCATCTGTGTTTAAAACTTCTTTGATTTTAATGTTATTTTCCTCAAAAAACGCCTTCGCTTCTAAACACATTGGCCCAGTATTATTATGAAACATTGTAATCTCTTGGCTAACATTTTTTGTTCCCTTTTCATCCGGAATTACTTCCGGTAATTCCTCAACAGCACAAGGATTCTCAACATTTTCACTTTCCTGATATAGTTCATCTCTTCCTTCTTTCATTTCCGGCGTATAAGGAACATTTTTATTGATTGGAATTTGACTTAAAGGCATTTGGTAATCAATGCTAGAAAACTCTTCCCAAGAAGCCCACTTAACCTTATTGCTGTCAAAAAAGCTTCTCCACATTTCAAACCAATCCTTTTTAAGACCACCAATATTAGTGTGAGAAACAGGCGTTACCTTTTCATTATTTTCAATCGCATCATCTAGCTCTGATAACATATCAGACGGTCTGCCGCCCCTAACAAAATAGCTGTAGTCACAAACACTACCGTATTTAAATTCAACTGACTTAATGTTGGAGATAGATAGAATTTTTACGTCATATTCCTCAGGCTTAAAAACCGCGGCCCCGTTTTCTACAAGTCCCCTAGCAAAAATATTCTTTATACCTAGCTCCTCAGCAATTTTAACTGTATCCTCATTCCAACCCCAATAAGCAGAAGTTATAAAATTTAAAGGTCGGCCAGTACAGGCCTCAATCCTTTCTTTCGTATCTGTCATTACTTTTAATTGTTCATCGTAACTAAAATTCCAAAGAGGGTCTCCGCAACCACCAACCAATATAACATTATAATCAAGCATTTTTTTAACTGCTTCGCAGTTATTCTCAACAAAATCCGGGCCAGCATGAAGAAGTGAATAAATATCCCGTTGATAAAGCTCATTGACCATGTTTGACAACCCGTCAACACTTTCATATTCAATCAAAACCATCATTCCCATAGTTTCAGCTTTATCATTTTCTTTATCAACTGAAACCGGTGAAGCCGGAACCGAGTGAGGTTCTTTCCTTTGTGACTGCCAAAAAGAAATTACTGTTCCAACTGCTAAACCAAATACGATAAAACCAATCACTATAACTAAAAACCATCGATTATTTTTCATGCAACCAATTTAATATACCCTCTTAAAAACAGCTTTGTCAAATTTTTACTGAATTATTTTGTGTTAAAGTTAAGATAGGATGGATTTCATTACCAACTATCTAAAATTTCATTTTGTCTCCGGGCCAATGGAAATTGCCCGATTAACGAAGAACTTCGTTATCTTTCTTTATCACTATTTTTCGATCAGTCTACTCGCCAAAACCCTTTTTGCTCCCTGGAAACAAATTTACAAGCCCAAGCACCAAAAATTTACTTTCAGCGGCTGGCTGGACCGATTAAGCTACAACCTTATCTCCAGAATAATTGGAGCAATTATTAGATCAGGCGTGATTATTTTTGGTCTGCTCGAAGAAATATTTTTGATCATCGTCAGTGCCGGTCTAGTAATTATTTGGACGGTTGGTATCGGGCTAACCCTTCCCGTTTATCTTTATGTTTTGGAGTCTAAAAATAAATCTGAATCCGAAAAAGATATAAATCAATTTTTGGAGAAAAGGTTTTCCGGACAATCACCTTCAGAAATCCCTGAAAAAGATAAAGCTGAAGCAATTACCTGGTTTCGAAGAACTGAACAAGCAAAAAATAAAAAAAAGAAATTCTGGAAATTGGAAAACCTGTTGGCAACCCCAAGCATTGGAAAAGATTGGACAGCCGGCTATACCCCAAATCTAGACAAATACACTATAAACCTGTCTACTCCAAAGCATTACTCATCTCACTTAGTCGGTCGTCAGAAGGAAGCCCATCGGCTGGAAGAGTCATTATCAAACCTACGCGGTGGAGGCTGTATTTTGGTCGGTGAGCCTGGAATAGGTAAACAAACAATTGTCGAAAACTTTGCCAAAAAAAGCTATGAAGGTGAAACTTTGCCGTCTTTGGAAAGAAAGCGCGTCCTCCTCCTTAATCCCACTCCCATTTTGGCTGACTCCAAGTCACTAAATCAAGCCAAGGAAAAAATGAATAAAATTTTTGAAGAAGCCGCTTGGGCAAAAAATGTAATTCTTGTTTTTGATAATTTTGACCAGTTTGTTTCTTCAAAAGATAATCGCATTGACCTGACCACTGAAATTGTCAACGCAATCGAACGAAAAAAGCTAATGATTATCGGGCTGGTAACTAATGACAACTATCAGAAATATGTTCTGCCCAACCAAAAAGTTTTAGAAAATCTAGAAAAAATTGATGTCAGTCAACCGAATAACCGGGAAGCACTAACAATTATCGAAGATATTCTTCCCAGCTTTGAAACGAAAACCGGAGTTACTTCCACCTACCCTGCCCTGAGGGAAATCATTAATCTTTCCGAAAAATGGGTCACGGATATTCCATTCCCCGAGAAGGCAATCGATCTACTAGACAGCTGTTTGATCTATGTAAGAAATAATGTCGAAGAAAAAATCCTCAGGCCTAAACACGTTCGGCAAGTTCTTTCTGATAAAACCAAAATACCTTTAAAAAGCCTTACCGCAGAGGAAAAAGAAAAACTGTCCAACATTGAAGATAAACTGCACCAAAGAATCGTTGACCAAAACCAAGCTATTAATGAAATAGCCGTTGCTTTAAGAAGAAGAAAAACCGGAATTGCCGAGGACAAACGTCCAATTGGTTCTTTCCTTTTCCTCGGACCGACCGGAGTCGGCAAAACAGAAACAGCTAAAGCCCTGGCAGAATTTCTTTTTAATAACGAGGAAAATATGATTAGACTGGACATGTCAACTTATCAGAGCGCTAGTGGAATCGAAAAACTAATTGGTTCATTTGAACGAGAAGAACCGGGTATCCTAACCAGTGCCGTTCGCCAAAATCCACATTCTGTCCTTCTTCTTGACGAAATAGAAAAAGCATCCCAGCAAATCCTCAATTTATTTCTAACGGCAATAGATGAAGGTTACATTACTGATGCCTTTAATAAGCGGGTAAGTTTTCGGCATTTAATGGTTATTGGTACTTCCAATGCTGGGGCAGAGTTTATTCGTCAACAGATTAATCAAGGTATCGACCCTGAAAAATTGTCTGAACAATTAGTTGACCATATCCTTCGTCAAGGTAGTTTTTCGCCAGAATTTATAAATCGCTTTGATGCCGTAGTGGTTTACAAACCTTTAAGTCAAGAAGACTTAATTCAAATTGCGAAGTTAATGCTTGAACGGCTGAATCAGCGCTTAGCGAAAAAGAAATTACAGCTGGAAATTAACGATCAGTTAATTAAAAAAGTAGCTGAACTTGGCTACGACCCAGTTTTCGGAGCCCGGCCGATGAAAAGGGTCATTGCCGAAAAAATTGAAGATAAAATCGCCCAAAAAATACTTGCTGGTCAAGTGAAAAAGGGAGAGACAATAAAAATTTCCTTATAAACCTTAATGATGGTGTGGGACAATCTGCAAGGTTAAGTACATTAACCCAACTCCTAACAATAAAGCAATAACGGCATTAATCTTAGACAACTTGTTATCTGCTTGTGGCAGAAAATCACTTGCCCCTAAATACAAAAACATTCCAGCCGAAATTGAAATTAAATAACCAAAAAAATTATCACTCGGGTTAAAAAAGAAAATTAAGACGGCTCCAACTAAAGTTGCCAAAGAAGACAGCAAATTGATGACAATAATTCTTGATTTTTTCCAGCCCAAGTTTAAAAGGACTCCAAAATCACCAATTTCGTGAGGCACTTCATGAAGAAAGGTGGAAACTGCTGTGATTACCCCCAAGCCAGGATTAGCCAAATAGGCGGCGGCAATTGCTACCCCATCAACAAAATTATGAATAGTGTCGCCAATAATCACCCATAAAGCTGACCCATGAAAATGGCCGTGGTCATCATTACATTGGTGATGATGAAGGTGGCAAACCCAACTTTCAAATATATATACCCCAATCAAGGTGAAAAGAATAACCGGATAAGCCTGATGGTTTATTAAATGATGGGCCTCAGGTACCAAGCCAACCAAGGAGACTGTCAACAATACCCCGGCGGCAAAGGGAACAGAATATTTTGCCAAAAATTTTGACCAAGACTTTATTGATAGAAACAATATTCCGCCTACTAAAGCCAAAACACTACCAACTAAAACCAAAAGTAAAATCGACAAAACATCCGGCATAATTGGATAATTTTACCAGATATTCTTAGAACTCCGCAAAGTCCGAATCAAAATTCAATCGGCCAATAATAATCATTTGCATTTCTCGGTATACCAGATGGATCATTTTTGCTAATTTTGATGAAACCAAAATTAGCATCAGGTGCTTCAAAGTCAAGTTCCTTTTCAAAAGCAATCATTTCTTCGGTCATCCAATCTTCCTCAGTCATAATCAAATCTTCAGCCAAGACACTCCCTTCAACATTAGTCACTGAAATCGGTAAAATCGCCTCAAAAAACCAAGTACCTGATGCTTGACCTTGAACACTAACTGGAGGCCCTATTTCCATACCTAACTCCGGGCTGATAATCTCTACTGGAATATCTGCCTCCAGATCAACAAAGTCCAAAAATTGGTTATAGGTAGCAATTAGCTGACTGTCCAGCGGATAGGCCGAAATCAAATATTGAGATTCACCAAGGTTGACTTCAGTAGCAATATTTTCACCTAAATCGCCGCTTATTTCTCTCCTTATTGCCGAATAACCGTCAACTGTAATTTCTTCTTCTGAGATTATTTCTCCTTCATCATAGGTAATCTCTCGTTGGTCATTCGGGCCAAAGTAGACAATCCCGATTTTTAATTTATCTTCAGGAACTGGGTCAGTTCCAGCAACTTCTTCCGGGTTATAACTGTAAACCGCCGACTCACCTTGAGTATTTGTTGCTGGCCGCGGGGTCCAATCCACCGGATAACTCATTTTTATCTGAAGACCAGCATCATAAAGATTAGTCCAATCCCGAGGGAGCTCGGCTTCTTCTTCCGGAGTTGGGCTTGGCGAAGGTTGACTGGTCGGGATCGGAGTAATAACTGGCTGCTGAATGTCATCAGATGAAAATCTATTCACACCAAGGATTACTAAGTAAGCAATTATTCCTCCTACCGCTAAAGTTATTGGTAAAATTATCAAGTAATTTCTCTTCATTTTATTTAATAAATTCCTGCCATTGGGCAAACTTAGTATTTCCGATCTTTTTCTTCTGGGCGGGTAAATATTGAACCGGCTGTTGACGGTTGCGCTGAGGGAAAAGCTGAATAAATCGATAAACTTCCTTCGGAACCTGTGAAGATACTCTTAAGCCCAATTTTTCTGCTTCTTGATAAGTAACTGGATGGTCGTGAGTATATTTCCCTGAAGCTAGCTCCCTGATGATAGCCTCAATTTTTTTGTCCTTATATTTCTGAGCAGACAACATATCCGTCAACATTTTCTTATTTTGCTTAATTGCTTTTTGAGAAACATCATCCAAAACAAGCATTCGGTCTTCGACTTCATCTTTAGACTTTTGATTTACCGCCGACTGGATTGAAACTGCCGGCATGTTATAGACTTGGGGATCAACTCTGCCCAAAATTGCATTTTTATCCATAACTATCTCATCTGAAGCCAATCCTAAAAGTGTTCCTCCTGACATAGCATAATGAGGAACAAACAAGGTCACCTTGGCTGGGTGCTTAGAAAGAGCATTGGCGATCTGATCAGTTGCCAATACTAAGCCGCCTGGCGTATGAATAATCATATCAATTGGCTTATCATCAGGAGTAGTTCTAATCGCCCTGAGAATCTCTTCGGAATCCTCAATAGAAATAAATCCTCCCATCAGCATACCAATAATGCCGGGTAGCGTCCGGCGATGAACTAAACTAATGACCCGGGACTTCCTCCTTTTTTGTAACTTTCTAATTTGTAGAAGCCGTATTTGACGAAAAATTGCCCGCTTCAACTGCGGGAACAAAACTGCCGCCAGGAAAAAAAAGTAAATTATGCTTATTCCATCCATGTTAATTATTAAACTATCCAAAAGAAGTTATTTATCAATAGCAAACAGGTAAGAAATGGGTAATAAATTAGGATTTATAAACTAGTCTTTCCTCTACCCGGGAATCAACATTTTGGTGGTTGCGAAAATATTCCTCCAGCACCTGCTGGGCGGAAGTAGTTACCGTCTTACATTCACCTGATTCCATTAACTCTTCTTTGGGAACATTTAAGTATTCTTTGGCGTTATTAAAATGATAACCTTGAAGACAAAGGGTATAAAATTCTGTATTTTCTACCGGATGACCACCAATTTCCAGTTCTTCAAGCTCGCCAGCCTTATCATTATAAACGGCTTTAACCTTTTGATTAACCTGATAACATTCTCCCTCGCCGTCACGATTTTCCAACCGCATTATGTAGCTAAATATTTGTTTTAAGTGTGTTCCTGTTACCGAATATCGGGTTAAGCTGTCATCGTAAGGAAAAGAAGCAACAAAATCTTTTAGGCGGACCAGCGGTCCCAATTCTTTGACACGAATTGACCCACTGCCAACAAGCATAACATCAGTTTGAGCTTGTTCAGCAAAAGCATCGGCAATTAAATTTCCTAAGGCAGTTTCTTCTTCCCGCTTAGGATGAGTTAATTTTTTGGCAAACTTACACACCAGTGTGTTATATTTTCGGTCAGTTTCTTCTTTAAAAGAATCAATAAATTCCTTTAACTGCTTATCCGGCTTCGCCAAATCGTCATTAATCGGAATCAACTGCCACTTATAATCAACAATACTGTTGGTATCATCATCGACAACAATATCAAACCGACCAACCTGGTCTGACCCAACCGCCGCTTGAGTAATCAAAATATCGTTGACTACTTTCGGCTTTTCTAATTTTGTATGGGAATGGCCGCCGATAATCATATCTACGCCCCATTCCGGCTTGAGCATTTTGGCTAATTCCACATCTGACTCAAAACCGATGTGGGTTAAAAGAACCGTCAAATCAATATCATCATTTTTATAAGCATTGCAAATTTTCCCAACTTCCGCCTTGGCTTCTTCCAGGGAAATAAATGTCCCAACCAACTCGTCCATTTTGATAGAGTCCATCACTTTTTCAGTAATAATTCCCGTAAATAAAATATCAAACCCATCTTTATTAAGAATTAAGTATGGGTTCATCAACCGCTTATTGTATTTTTTGATGTAGAGATTAGCGTTAACAATCGGGAAATTAGCCATCTTCTCCAAAAAGAGCAGATGGGGCAAACCGTAATCAAACTCGTGATTACCAAGCGTTGCAACATCTGGAGCGAGATAATTCATTATTTCAATCGTCGATATTCCCTTGTATTCAGAGTCAATAATTGACCCCTGGACCATGTCCCCAGAAACCAAATACAAAACATTCTTCTCTTCTTTTCGAACCTGGTTAATATAACCAGATAGAAGGGCTAAACCACCAATTAGTTTGTCACCACCCTCTCTTACTTCCTGTAAAAAATCACCGTGAATATCATTAGAGTGAAGCAGGGTAAATTTCTTCGTTTTCATTGACTAATTGTACCACTTCTTAGTCAGCCAGTAAGCCCGTACACCGCCAGTTAATTTCTGCTTGGCCGGTATTAACATCAACAACACACGCTGGGTTGCAGCCTTCCTTTTCAATATCAAGGTCTATCCACCAGGTTTGGCTGTTTTCATTATAAAATGCATTTTTATTTAATTGGCTACCGCATTCGCTGCTCTTAGCAATAGCCATTGCTTCTTCTAAAGTTAATTCACCGCCAAAAATGGGCTGGCATTTACCCTGAAGACATTGGCATGCAATTGGAGCAGCACAAAAACAATTTCCTTCTTTTTTCCATTCATAATCTCTATGATAACAACCACAATTGCAATCACCATCTGAGCCAAAAACCATACAATCACTATCAACTTGACATACATCAGGTAATGGAACTTGGGAATCTTTATCCAAAGATAGAGCCCTAAAGCCAAATAAAAAACCAACCATCAACCCCAAAAGTAAGAGGGGAAATAATTTCTTAGTCATTACCTTGATTATACTCTTAACGTCAATTCGTCTTTTTGCCGCCCATGGAAAATGGGCATAATCGCATTGAAGGTGATTGGCCGTATTTCCGGGTATAACTGAACTAACCGGTATTCATATGAAGCTCCATCTACTTTATTCAAAGCGAATATTGGCCAGGCATGTCGTCCATTTGAAGCCATTATTGCCCCTACTCTTTCACTCAAATTCTGCCAATGCAGGTAATCCATTGTTCGTTCAATCAAGCAAAGAATTGCCGTCTCCTCTTGGTAATCATAGACACCGTTTAATTTCGTTCTTTCCAAAAATTCTCCTAAACAGTTTTCGTCGGCGTGTTCCGTCCAAGAAACAACTTCAACGTAATTAATGTTCATTTCACCTAAAATTTCGTTCCACTGACAACCCAATATTCTTACATCCGGAGCTTCTTCCCGAGCAGATAAAGATTCTAAAAAAACATCTTCTGAACAACCTAAGCCCATCGTCATTAAACCCACTGCGAACAGTTCTTTAAACCGGGCATCAGTTTCACAGTCGGCGGAGCGAAGACCGTCAAAAACAATCTGGTGCGGTCTAACCCAGTTTCGAGGTCTCTCCACTCGCATTGGCTTATAACCATAATAGCAAATATTTTCCTTCCTGGCGGTGTTGAACTAACAAAATGGTCTATAATATAAATAGGATGAAAGTATATAATTCCGAAATTAGCGACATCTTCAATAAAGTTGCCGATTTACTGGAAATTAAGGATGATAATCCTTTCCGCATCCGAGCTTATCGGGAAGCCAGCGGTCTGGTCACTAACCAATCCCGCCAAATACAGGAAATGGTTGAAAATGACGAAGACCTGACTAAACTCCCCGGCATTGGCGAAGACTTGGCCGCTAAAATGAAAGAAATCGTCGAAACCGGTCAGCTTGAGCAGCTTACCAAACTTGAAAAAGAGCTTCCGGTTGAATTAACTCAGCTGTTAGACATCGAAGGTTTAGGCCCAAAAAGGGTTGCCAAACTCTATAAAAAGCTAGATATCAAATCAATAAAAGATTTAGAACAATCCCTGAAAAAGGGAGAAATTAAGGAATTAGAAGGCTTTGGTGAAAAAACACAGGAAAACATTAAACAGGCCATTAAGGAGTATAAGGAAAAAGGACAGGAAAGAACCTTGCTTAAAATTGCCGACGAACAAATTCAACCCTTGGTTAATTATCTAAATGAAATTCCAGAGGTTAAACAAGTTGAAGCCGCCGGTAGTTATCGTCGAAAGAAAGAAACCATCGGCGACATTGACATCCTAGCTACATCCACTGACAAAAAAACGGTTATTGAAAAATTCACTGAATATGATCAAGTTGAGAAAATAGTTTCCCAAGGCGAAACAAAATCAACAGTTAAGCTTCGCACCGGCATGCAAGTAGACTTAAGAGTAGTTGATCCGGAAAGCTACGGAGCTGCTCTTCTCTATTTCACCGGGTCGAAGCATCATAACATAGAACTGCGAAACCTGGCCATAAAAAATGGCTGGAAAGTAAATGAATACGGCGTATTTGATAAGAATGATAAACAAATGGCCGGAAAAACCGAAGAAGAAATTTACAATCTTTTTGATGCCCAATTTATCCCTCCGGAGTTACGTGAAGCTCGGGGAGAAATTGACACAGCTCGACAAAATAAACTGCCGAAGTTAATAACTCTGGATGACCTCAAAGGTGATCTACAAATGCACACCACTGACAGCGACGGCCGATATTCCTTGGAAAAAATGGCCGAAGCGGCAAAAGAACTAGGCCATGAGTATATCGCTGTTACTGACCATTCCGCTTACATGGGCATAACCCAAGGGCTGGATGAAAAAGGAGTAGAAGCCCAAATCAAAAAAGTTCAGCAGCTTAACCAAAAAATGGACAACTTTCGTATACTTAGCGGAATTGAAGTGGATGTCATCGAAGATGGCTCACTGGACCTGGCCGATGAAATCCTGGAAAAACTGGACATTGTTTTATGCTCTGTTCATACCAAGTTTAATCTTCCCCGGAAAGAACAAACAGAACGGGTTATCAGGGCAATCAGCCACCCATCCGTCAACATTCTTTCTCATCCAACCACTCGAATTATTAACGAAAGAAAGCCAATAGAGCTTGATTTAGAAAAAATATTTCAAACTGCTAAAGAAAAACAAGTTGCCATTGAGATTAATGCTCATCCTTCGCGCTTGGACATAAATGACCGCCAGGCTAAGGAAGCTAAAGACCACGGGGTCAAAATTGTTATCTCAACTGACGCTCATCGAGCCGAAGAACTTAAAAATCTGCAGTACGGTATTTATCAAGCCCGCCGCGGCTGGTTAGAACCAAAAGATGTAATCAATGCTTGGAAGTTAAATGATTTGTTAGAATTCCTAAAGAAATGAAGGATAAACCAAAAGAAAAAATTGAAAAATTGCGTGATGAAATCCGCTACCACAACTACCGCTACTATATAAAAAATGATCCGGTCTTATCAGACGCGGACTATGATCAACTAAAAGAAAACTTACGGAAGTTAGAAGAAATGTTTCCAGAACTAAAAACTGATGACTCTCCTACTCAAAAAGTAGGTGGTGAACCGGTAGACGAACTAAAAACCGTCGAACATCCAACTCCAATGCTCAGTCTTCAGGCAGCTCGAAAAGAAGAAGAAGCTAAAGAAGCCTGGGAAAGGCTGGAAAAAAATATTAACCAAGAATTTGAAGTCACCGCTGAACCTAAATACGACGGCTTGGCCGTAGAGCTTATCTACCAAAAAGGAAAACTTATCCAAGCCTCAACCCGCGGCAATGGTGTGCGAGGCGATGATATTACTAAAAACATAAAAACTATCCCAGAAGTGCCTCTCAATCTTTTAAATTCTGAAAACAAAAAACCGCCGGAAAAGCTTATTGTCCGCGGCGAAGTTTATATGAGAAAGGATGAATTTGATGAATACAATCAACAAAGACAGGAAAATGACGAAGAGCCCTTTGCCAACCCACGTAACGCCGCCGCTGGATCACTTCGTCAACTCGACCCCAAAATTACCGCCAGGCGACCGCTCCATATCTTTTTTTATGAAATAAGCAACGCCTTGGAGTTGGGTTTCAAAACACATTTAGAAGCCGTCAAAGCAATTCCCAATTGGGGACTAAAAACTAATCTGGACAAAACTGAAATATGCCATACTTTCGCTGAGGTAACTGATTACCACCAAAGGTTGGAAAACCAACGCAACGACCTTAATTATGATATTGACGGGGTCGTTTTTAAAGTTAATAGCTTGGAAATTCAACAAAAACTTGGCCGACGGGCAGACAGCCCACGCTATGCTTTTGCTTACAAATTTAAACCACAGAGAAAGACCACTAGGGTTATTAACGTTCAGATGATGGTCGGACGAACCGGAAAAATAACTCCAGTAGCTTTGCTTGAAACGGTAAACATCGGCGGCGTTCAAGTTTCCCGAGCTTCTCTCCACAACTTTGATGAAGTAAAGAAGAAGGATGTCCGGATTGGCGACACGGTATTGGTAGAAAGGGCCGGAGATGTTATTCCCTATGTCGTTAAACCAATAAAGGATCAACGTGACGGATCTGAGGAAAAAATTACCATTCCGAAATCTTGCCCCGTCTGTGATACCGAGGTAACCGTAAGTGATGACCTCAAACACGTTCATTGCCCAAACATCAACTGTCCAGCCCAGTTGAAAGAAAGTCTGGCCCATTTCACCAGTCGATCGGCTATGAATATTGAGGGTGTTGGCGGTAAAATTGCCCAAAAGTTAGTTGATGAAGACCTGATTAAAAATATTGCCGACCTTTATTACTTAGACAAAAAAGATTTACTGCCTTTAGAAAAATTTGCTGAAAAATCCGCCGATAACCTTTTGGAAGAAATTGACAAAAGTAAGGATCAAGAATTAACAAACTTCTTATTTGGTTTGGGCATTCCACAAGTCGGCCAAAAAATGGCCCAAACATTAGCCAAGAACTTTAAAAATCTAAATGAACTAGAAGAAGCGAATAATGAAAGGTTGGAGAAAATTCCGGACATCGGGCCAAAAGTTGCGCAAGAAATTGTTGATTTCTTTAATAGTCAGGAGAATCTGGAAATGATTGAACGAATGAAACAAGCCGGTTTAGAACTCTCCAATCCCTATGCCCAGAAGAATCTTCCGCTAGAAGATAAAACCTTTGTCTTCACCGGCGGTTTGGGAAATTGGACCCGGTCTAAAGCCAAGGAAGCTGTACAAAAACTAGGGGCGGAAATTGCTACAACTGTCACTAATAATACCGACTATGTTGTCGTCGGCGAAAATCCCGGCTCTAAGCTAGACCAAGCCCGGCAGAAAAATGTTACTACTCTTAACGAAGAAGAATTCCATCAACTGCTTACTTCCACAAAAAAGCAGTAGCATTAAAAGAGCCTTCCCGTTACCACAACATTAATCTTCTTCCGGCTTAATCCCGTCTATTTGCCAATTATCTTCAATCTTGGAAAGCAAAAATAATCTTTTAGCATCGCCTCCGGAATATTCTAAAACAACGCTCGCCTCTGCTAGACCATCTTCAATTCCAGAGGCAGCATTCCTTTTATACTTAATTTCTCCAATTTCATAACCTTGGAGAACGTCCTGCACACCAAGTAATTGGGCTAAATCTCCAGAAGTCGGGTTAGCTTCCATTCCTTTTTTAGCTCCTTCGGATAATAAGGAAACAGCAACACTTAAGCTGTTTGCATTGGGCTCTGGTGGAGAACTTCTAACAAAATTGTCTAAAAACGATCTCACAACCATTACAACCCGTCTATCTTCTGAGCTTATTTCTTCAACTACTTCCTCCTCTTTGGATTGATCATCACTAATTTTTTCCGTTTTTTCTTTAGAGGTAAAAACAACAACTAATCCTCCAACTAAAATTAGCAGTAAAACGCCCGCAGATATTAATCTATTTTTTTTCACTATTTCTCACCCCCTCTTTTTTACAAAACTCTAGCACATAAAATTATTGAACCAAAAGTGAACTTTGTCAACAACCAAACAGAAATTTATATGGTAAATTGCATGCTACAACGGCTAATTTCTAATTATTTAAAATAATCGATAATTTCTTGACCGTTCATTGCATATAACTTGGGTAAGTTGAGGACTAATTTCAAAAAGTTCCAAAATTCATAAACAGATGTGATTGGCTTGGGCAAAGGCTTGCCAAAATGAGCAACAACATAATTATCGCAATAACCAATCCCCAATTCTTCAAAATCTTTTGATAGAAGATTATCACGATGTAGTGGACTGTTTATCCAGGCCTCTAAAACTTTTTCGGGACTTCGGTGATTTTTGGCTAAATTTTCACCAGCAGCCAAATACTGATATTCTGATTGTTCTAACCACCAATCTAAACCCCGGCCCTGGACATCAAAATGCGAAAAGTAATTATTATTGTTTAAATCACAAGCCTTGGCTCGGGCTGAGCCATCAAGTTGAGGATTCTTTCTTAACTTCCCTAAACCACTTTCTTGGCGATAACGGTTAATCTTCCGGGCCAATTCCTCACTATTGGCCATAACAACCCCAGGGCTGACCAGAAAAATGCCAATCAAAAAAATTATTGTTAAGTAGTATCGGCTCATTATGAGCCAATTGTGCTAGAAAGAGGGCAGACTTTCAGTTACTTTCGGAACAGATAGTTTACTTAACCATTATCTTTTGCCGTTGAAGTTCAATCTTGTCTTCCTCTTGTAGTTTATTAAGAACCTCGGTTACCCGCGGTCTCGTCGCCCCAACTATTTCCGACAATTCTTCATGAGACAAATTAATTACTCCACCGGGAAAATGATCTGACAAAATTTCTAGGCTGCCCCAAACCCGATGATACAAATTTTCAAATCGAAGTTTTTTAATCTTTTCGTGATTTTTAATCAGCCGCTGAATAACAACATTCAATATTCCGACGGCAATTTTTGGTTTCTTTTCAATTAGCTCCCGAAAACTGCGCCCATCGATATCCAAAACCAAAGTTTCGCGAACCGCCTCAACTGTCGCACTTCTGACTACCTGATTAAACAAACTCATTTCTCCAACAATCTCTCCCTCGCCAAGTAAGGCCAAATTAACTTCCTCCCCTTCCGGAGTCATTTTGTAAATTTTTACTAAGCCACCAACAATAACATAGGCTCCGGCCTCCTGTTCACCCTGATCAATTAAAATTTCGCCCGGAGAAAATTTGGCGACTTTAGCAACTTTAGCAATGTAAGCAATATCATCATCTGCCAAACCAGCAAACAACGATGCTCCGCGAACGATCTTAGTCTTTTCTTTTATATCCATTTTTACCTCCCTTAACTTAACCCAAGTATACCAAATCTGAACTTACTTAACTATTTGGAAGCCTTTTTAACTCTGAGGAACTGTGCAATGACTTTTTTCTTTCTCGCTCTTTTCTAATTTTTTCCCTAACCTCTTCCGCCTTCTTTTTGGCAGCTTCAATTGTTTCTTCATTAACCCCTTTTTTTAATTGTGATTCAAATATTTTCGACCTTGCCCAACCAGGTAAATCCGGACGGACAAAAACCCAAGTTAATTGTCGAAGATTAAGTATTTGACTCTTAGCTACCTCTAAAGCAACAATATGATGCGGATAAGTTATTCCCGCATCAATTAACTTGGAGCTTAACCTAACCTTTTCTTCCTTAGCTTTTTCAAAGTCCTTTTTGGTGTTATACCAGATATCCCATGATTTCGGAACCTCACCACTAAATCTCTGCCGCCAAACTAAACCTTGGTAAGCATACTCATATTCTCGGGCCATCATCTCCGCAGAAATATTTTCGTCAAAATAACCTTCCTGGCAAAAATCTTCTGTTTTCTTTAAATATCTTCTTGTTTTTTGAGCGTAATCATCAAAATTAAAATGAAGCTTTCCTTCTCGGAATAGTTCTTGCTCAAATTGCGCACTTCGCTTTGACCCAATGTCCTTATCAACATCTTCAAGACTAGATGTAATTTCCGTCATAAGTACCATTCTACCAAACCTCTAAGAATTATTTTGGAATAACTACATATCTTCCCTTATAATTAAATCATGTCGCGTGAAACCGCTCACAATCCACAGCCAGAAGCCCCTATAACTAATCCCTTGCCGGATCAAACCGATATCGGAGACATGATTAATTTTACCGATACAATTATTTCTAACAGCGAAGAGTTTAACTCAGTTCTTTGGCTGGAAATTGCCAAAAAGTTTGACCTTAATCCCAGTAACGACCAAGACTATCAAGAAATCCAAGAATTAGGAGAAGATGACCAAATTACTCAATCCATCAAGGAAAAACTTACAAAACAGGCGGAACGTTCTTATCAAGTAATAGAAATAGTTAAACCCGCAAGTGATGCCCAAGCAGAACCAAATCTAAGCTATGGCCAAGAGTTTTTCTCCCGCTTCAACCATCTGTCCAATAATGGAATTAAAGAAATAAACCCTCAAAAACTTCGGCAGGCAAAAGTTGGCTACATCGGTGGAGGCATAAACACCGAAGCTTATGAAAGCATGTCTGAAAAACAAATTTACGGCGGACAGGGAAATCAACCAACTTACTTTTCGACTGATTATGAAACGGCAATGACCCATATCGCGGATGAAAATGACCAGCCGATTCTTATTGAAATCTCTTTGGATGAACTAGCGGAATGCCGGCAAGCACTTCAAGATCCGGAGTCAACCTACATTGAAAATGAGGAAGGAAAAACCTTTATAGTTTTTAACGGCATCCCAACCCAGGCGGTTTCTAGAATTCTTGTTTTAGAAAAAAAATAAGTCCTGCTGCTTAAATTATTTCCTCATTGTTGCCTTAAATGACGCCGGATTCAAAAGCAAATCCAAAGCATCAATAATGGAGGGAACAATAATATCAACATGTTTTAAAATTCCAACGTGAATACCCTCGGCTTGCAGTGTAGCTATTCGGAGTTTTGTTTTCTTAAAGGTTCCAATGTCTATCCTGGCATTACCAATGGCGACAGTTTTGTCAACATCCAGCTTTGAAGTTAAAGCTTCTTTTTCCTCAAGCGAACCAGCCTTTCTAACCTCAATTCCCAACTCCTTACTCAATTCCGCCGCATTTCCTCGCTGGTCACCGGTGAAAATGTAAATTTTAAAGCCTAAATCTTTTAATTTTGCTATCCGATTCTTTACCCCCGCAACAATACCCCCGTTAACTGCCAACGTCCCATTGAGATCAAGAATAATTGTATCCAGTTCTATTTCTCCTACCCCCTTAGGATGATACTTCATTATATTGATAAATTAATTTGACATCTCCCCTGATAACTTCGATTCATCGTTTTGGGAATTATGCTTATTAATTTTAATTTCAATCCCGCCGACTAATTTGGCGAAAAGATTGTAAGCTAGCACCAGCAGCTCCACTAATAAACCCATGAGCCCCGTTCTGCTTCTCCCTTTCAATAATTCATTATAGCAGTCCCCCTGGCTTGGAATTAGCAACAAATTTGCTTTTCAAAAAATTCCGGGATAAAATTAAGTAGTGAAAAACTTTTCAAAATTCTTCTTTGTCCTGACAGCAAGTCTTACCCTTCTTTTTTTTAACCCGGATAAGGTTCACGCCTCCGAGATAAGACTAACCGAGGGGGAATTTATTGTATTAGGAGAAGAACCATCAGCAGAAGACTATTACAACCAATTCATGTTTTGGAACGCCGTTTTAGAAATTGATAGTAAGGGAAAGGTTAAAGGTTACGCGGACACAAGTTTTAGCGACATTAAGTTAGGAAACAATCCAATCAGCCTATACAGTTCCCAAATATCATTACAAATGCAGGGCGAATATGACGAAAAAGCTAACCTCCTAAATGGAACCTTCACTTCTAAACATATTTCTTCCCAAAAGACGGAAAGAGAAAAGCCCTTAATTTCTAGTTACATTGATGCCAACATGGTTTTTACCGGTAATTTTTCCGGCGGTTATTCAGCTGATGAAGAAGGTTTTTTGATCACATTTACTGGAAATAAAAGCTATACCGGAAAAAGATGGAGCAGCAACGGGTTGGAAGAAGATATTAACGAATCTAAACCCTGGACCAACCAAGCAGTTTTTAGAGAAGATTTGTGTGCCAGTTACTCGGATCAAGGCTTATCACTGAAAAACCCCCTCAAATTTATACCCCAAATTTTTGCCCGTGACTCTGGTGCTAGGTTTTCAGACTTTGCCGGCCAGGTCGAAATAGCACCGGCTGAAGACCCAGAAGACACCCGTCCGGCAGAAATAGGCATGGTTCTTGAAATTGGTGATATGGTTGAAACTTATGAGGACAGCTGTGCAATTATTTCTTTTGCCGATATGTCGACAATGGTTATGAAACCTAATTCCAAAATCATTTTGGCATCTCCTTCAGGCCAAGGAAGCAAATTAAAGCTTGTTGCTGGACAAATTTGGGCTAATTTCAAAAAAGCAGTTAGCAACGGCCAATTAGAAGTCATCATGAATCAGGCTGTCTCCGGCACTAAGGGAACAACCTTTGTCGCCGAAGAAAACGGCACTAGTTCCTCAATTAAAGTAATTGCAGGTTTAATGTCATTTACCCCTAATAACGGCAGTGAAATTGAGGTGAAAGTCGGGCAAATGGCCAGTGTCGACCAAAGCGGACAAGTATCAACCAAGAGCTTCGATACGGCTACCGAATCTGAAAGTTGGCAAAACAAAAATTTTGCCGCCAGATTCGCCAATGCCGCCCCAATTGACACTACTACCCATGAAACAAATACGACCGCACCCGAATCCAATAAAACAATTAAAAGCAGTAAAAATAATAATTATAAATACTTTGCAGGAGCAATAATTTTAGGCTCATTAATCTTAGCTGGACTTTCTCTCTTTCGAAAAAAACATTAAACCCCTACCACATATGTCCCCATTACTTATCAAAAAATCTTTTATCAGAATTTGCTACTCTAGTTGTGATTCTACTTTTTCTAACTCTCTGAACATAACCTCGTCGTTACCATATTGAGGAATTATTGACCTTATCCACTCCACCATAAATACCAACCTCAACACCCGGAAGACGAGCCATAGGTGCAGTTTGACTCTCACTCGGATCAATTATCGCCGCACGATAAACGCGAACCCCTTCAGTTTTTCTTTCATGATTTACTAAAATTGTCCCATGATTACCCATCTCATTATAAGCAAGAGCGCTTTTACTTCCTTTTCCTCTTTTCCAGATATAACCACTCTCATCCATTTGATAATCAATTTCATCTCCTGTAGACAAAACCCGGTCAAATTTATCAACCAATTCATCGACATTAGGAGCAATATATTCGCCCCCTATTGCTTGAGCAAATTTTTCCATTCGAGATTGTACCTCTGACTCAATCTCTTGAAGATGCAGTTGATCACTTCCTAACTCAGACTCCAATATCTTAACTTGATCAATAACTTGTTGCGAAACCTCAGAAAACTCACTCATAATAATTGCATTTTACCACTATTAAACATTGTGGGACTTGACCGAAGTATACCCGTTCTTTAGGGTTGGCGACGTACCACGTCGGGTACACCGTAAATTAGAAAAGGGCTTTTCCCGGTGCAAGCCTGCCCGTTTACCCATCTCTGAAAGGCCTCCATTAAAGGCGGATAAATTGGGTGGAACACTCGAACTAGTTATGGAATATTTTAAAATTTTCTATGCTAAAGTTAATTTATGGATCTTTTAAACTTTTGGCTCGGGATGAAATTTGAAGAGAAATCTGAGAAGGAGAAAAAGAAGTTCATTCGGATTATGCTGATTGTTCTTGCACTGGGAATAGTCTTCTGGATTTGACTCTTATGGGCTCTTATTTTTAGTTAAAAAAACATAAAAACTTTTATTACCTACTGTTCTTCGCTATCCCTACTTAAACAGCAGAAAAAGAAAACCTAATCTGAACAAACAGGTTGAAAAAGACTTAACAAAACTCTCCAAAGAAACTGAACGAAACCTTTAGTTCCATGTTCATTTTTTATCACACCAATCACTACTCCTCTAATCATAATAATGAAAACTTCTATCAAAATAGAATTATAAATATTTTATCTTTGACTCAGCCCGAAGTTCTTCAATCAGAATATTAATTGCTTGTTGCTGCTTTTGTTGTTTTAAGCTGGCAACTATTTGCGATTCAATCTTTTCTAAAGGAGGCAATTCTTCTGCTCCCGCTTGCTGGCTGTAATTTTCATAAAATTCTTTTGTCTCTTCTTCGGTTACATCCAACTCGTCTTCATCAATTTGAGCATCAATATAATTTTGTATTGCCATATTTTCTTTTAGAATGTTAATTTGGTCTTCATAAGTAGAACCTTTGTTCTCAATCTGTTGTTTTAATTCCTCTTTAGTCAAATCCTGAGCAGCGAGCTGTTCTTCAATTTTAGTTTCCGCTTCATCAGCAGAAATTGTATACCCCTCTTCTTCTACTCTCTGATCTATCAATTTTTGGTTTATTACTTGTTCAAGTGCTTGCTGTTCTGAAATTTCTCGTCCTTGCTGACCAATGTCTTTTTGTACATTTAATACTTCCTCTGAAGTTATCTTTTCCCCGTTCACCTTAGCCAAAACATTATTATTAACTTTGGTTTTCGTACCATTTTGGTGAATAAATTTAGTTAGCAAAAATCCACCGCCAACAAGAAAAACTAGTGTCCCCACAATTCCAATTATTGTTTTTGTGAAATTCTTCATAATTCACCCCCCTTTATTATTAACCACAACTGGTTCATTGTAACAAATGAAATTCTTGCGTCAAGATAATTACTTGACCAGCTCAGTAAAATACTATAAGGTCTTAAAGTGAGGCAATTATTTGAAAAAAAATTGAAAGGAGGTGAACAATGGATAACAACAACAATCAGAATAGCCAAAATGATACTGCTGATGTTACAAAAAAATGGGAACAAGAAACAAATAAAGAAAATGAAGAAAAAACTGAAGAAACAGTTGAACAGCCACAAGCAGAGACTGAAGAAGACGATAAGGATGACGATCTAAACCAGATTTTGGAAACAGCCAAAGAGGAAGTGGAGAAAATGGAAAATAATGATTTCAGCGAAAAGGCAAAGGAAACACTAGGAAAAGCAGAGGAACAAGATAATGACAGTGGAATGTAATTTTAGATAGGCTTGCTTACGCCGGCAAAGCAAGCCTTAAAAAAATGATTCTTATTTAGTAAGCTCGGAAGCTTTTACAAAATCAACCCGATTAACTAGGTTTGTTAGTTCCTCTTTTAAGACTTTAACTGTATTTTGTCTGGCGTGGCCGATAACCACTGCATGGCCGTTTTCTTCGGCAAAATTTACCGTTTCATATAGTTTTTCTCTGATATATTCTTCATTATTTTGTCCATCAAGAAAAATATCTCTTCTTAGTGTTTTCACTCCTATCTCTTTTGCCAAGGAAAATCCAACAGACTGGACATAGGTGTAACTATCAACAAAATACAGATTGCGTTGATTTAGTTCATTCAATACAATTCTCATCTTTTCTTCATTCGTAGTAAAAAGCGAACCTTTGTGATTGTTCATTCCAACTACAGAATTATTCATTTGGCTAAATGCTTGATTCAATAATGCCATTATTTCCGATTCATTCATATCCATCGTTAACATTTTTTCTTCTTTGTCTTTTTCTTCCATCGGCTCCATCGGCATATGAAGAATCAATTCAACCTGATTGTTTTCTGAGAAGTAATCCACTGCGTTTGAGGTGTAGGGCCGGAAAGGCAAAACCGCCAATGTTAAAGGCAAAGAAATTTCACCTATTGACTCATCAACTGACGGGCTGTTGCCTAAATCATCAATAATAATCGCTACTCTTGGCAATTTATCATCCGGCTGTTTAGGTGAAACTTCCGGTTCATCAGTTGCCGGCGGCTGAGTGGGCCTCCTAGAAGGCTGTTCATCTGGTGAAGGTTCTTGTGTCGGCGTCCCCGGGCTGGAGATATTATCGGAGTCTCTAATAACATTATTTGTCGATGACAACAAAAATACTCCAGCACTGACTGCTAGTAAAAACAATATGGTTAAGAAAAAACCTTTTTTAAACATTTTTATCATAAATTAAAAGCAGAAAATTATAACATACACTAAAATCTGAATTATTACCTCCTCCTTACTTATTCTTAACAAAATTCATGAAGTTTTTGTTTAGTTTTTAGTTAATTAGAGGAAAGGAGGTGAAAACAAAGTGACGACAAAAAAACAAGAAGCAGCGGCTAAAGAAAACATAAAAAAAGCTCAAGATAAATGGCAATCTATGTCTCCACGCCAAAGAGCCTTAGCTCAACCTGAAGGTAGAGAAAGATCTAAACCTGGCACTAAAGGCGAAGGTGAATGGTATCGCGTCATTGTCAGAGACAAAAATCAATTTACCTCGTTTCGCTACCACGATGTTGGTGAAGAAAATGGTGATTTACAGCGACTAGCAGGACGGCGTTCAAGCGGCTCTTGGGCTACCCACGCATGGCTAATCAATAAAGATTCGGCCCACATCAGTGACGAAATTTTAATTGGAGACACTGAGGATGTCAAAGACCTTTTGGGTACATTAGGTTCTAAACCAAAACAAATTGAAAGTGATCTTTTTAAAGCCAAACCAAGACCAAATGTACCGGAAAAAGACAAACCAACTGAAGCCCAGCAGCAAGCCCGAAAAAAAAACATTAAAAAGGCTCAACAAGCACGCAAGCAAGACAAATAACTGTTGCTAAAAATAAACTTTTTGCAAATGCGGCATAACTAATTCTCTTTGGGCTCCCCCCTAGTAAACGCCTACCCGTTTACCCGCTTCTGGAGGCCTGGGCAAATCTGGTGGGAAAAGCTACGTTGGGAGCAATTTTGCTACAATCAATTTATATGAATAAAGACTTAACAAAACAAAAAGTTGTCAATAAAATTAACTTAAATAAAATTAATTTTAATTTTAAACAACCACCTCTGTTGGTTGCAGGAATGGCAATGATGTATTACGGATTAAGGGAATCCTCTAAGGACATTGATTTAATAATTTCTAAGCAAGACCACAAAAACCTTGCGTTACACCTTAAGGAAAAAGGTAGAGTTGTTAGAGAAAAGCATCATTCTGGTTATAAAGATAAACCATTATTTGTTAATTTACATGGCGACCACGGTATTTTAATTTATGAATTTGAAATCTGGGACAAAATTATGAAATACGATTACGAAGAACTAAAAGAAAATGCCATTAGCGAAAATGATTTTCTTGTTATAAGTCTAAAGAAACTTCTTTTTTTATGCACTATGCGAGGAGCATATAAACAAAGATATTTAGATGACGCGGTTTTGATTGCAAAAAAAATATCAGAAGATAGATATAAAAATTTCAATCCTAAAAAAGATAATTACTGGGAAAAAATACTTAAATAAATTTTGGCTCCCCCTAGTGAACGATCCGCCTTCGCTAAAACTACGTCGAGACAAAGCGTTCGGACTAGTTATATCTACAAAATATTGTGCTAACATGAAAATATGGAAGACAAAACCACAACTCAACCTGATGTTAAACCTCCCGTAGAAAAAACTAAAAATAATACTTTCTTAACAATTTTACTCACCATCTTATTTTTTATCACCTCAGGAATTGCCATTTTCGCTGTTTATCAAAATAACCAACTACAGAAACAAATTACGCAATTAAAATCTCCAACCAATCAAAAATCATCAACAACTACTGAATTAACCCCAACTTCTAATCCAACAGAGGCTTGGGTAACTTACACAAATAAACAATATAACCTATCTTTTAAATATCCTTCAAATTTTATAATTGAAGAAAACGTTATACCTACAAATAACTCTTTACAAATAATCATAAACAAGGGCCAAAAAAATACTTTTAGTGTTAATGCTAGTGCTAATTTCTCATCAACTGATGCGACCTACTTTTTAGACGCAGAGCCAACCGGCAAGGTTATAATAGATGGCATTACATGGAAAGATTATTATTTACCTACTGGATCAAGCCATGGAACGGAACCGATTTACGGGCTTCAAAACCAGACTAATGAAATTTTATATACCGTCACCTTCTTCAATCAAAACTCTATAAATCCAATCCAAAATCAAATTCTCTCAACATTTAAGTTCATTAATCAACAACAGGAAATCTCAACTGAAAATTGGAAAACTTATAACTATAATAAATCGAATTTCCAACCAAATAAGGGGCCAGAGGCCTTAGGTTATGAATATCAAGGAAGTATAACATTTAAATATCCCCCTAGTTATCAGTTTACTGAAACAACTTGCAGGACTTCTTATCGTGAAGATAAGGGCCGATTTTGTATGAATATTGGCGGGTTAAACCTTAATAAGAATACAGATTTAATAATTGTAGATTTTTTGGAATTTTACGATCTGAAAAGTACAGAGCATCTTCAAGAATTTAACCGGCACGAAATTATCTCGGAAGAGACTATTGAAGGGTACGAATATGACGTGAAGGTACTAAAAACAAAATTAGATTTAACCCCTCAAGAAGGGTTTGAAGGCAGAGCAATAATTTATAAAGTCGGTGCAGGCTCTGTCGGATTAATATTCAAATTAAGGGAAAGTTTAGAAATGTCAATGTCCCAGTTGGAAAACCTAGAAGAAGAAATTCTACAAATAATGAAAACTGTAAAGATTACTCCATAAACCGAAGTTAGCGGATACGGCGGGCCAAGCGTTCAGACTAGTTTAATTACCATATCAAAATCAGAAATGTCAGAACTCTTATTCCCCAACTCTCTCCGCATAATATATAACTTGCACTCCACCGTAGCGTTCATCAGGGTCATTAAAGTGTTCTTCTGAAAGCACCTCAATTACAGGAGCAAAACCATACTTCCTCATTAGGGGAAAATACCTTTCGGCGGGAACTGCCTTAACGCTCCCATCATCAAATATTCTATTTCCAAAATCGGCAGTTTGAATGATTAGTTTACCTCCCTTTTTTAGCAGTTTCGAAGCTTGATCCAATATTCTCTCATAACCAACGGCTGGCTCAAAATACTTAGTCTCCCCATATGCTATCACTGGTCTTCTTTCTTGTTCATGCATTGAAACCCATTCTAACAAAAGATAATCATATTCATTCTTTCCATTTGTAAGTGACACCAAATCATTTGCATCACCCACATAAGTCGGTTCATACTCCGCTAATAAATCATTCGTCTCCCATCCTTTTTTTGCCATTTTTTGCTATTCTCACCAACACCCACTACTATTCCTTTTTTCCCTTCTGGCATCTTAACCATGACATCCCTACATTCTCCTATCATTGCCACGGTTTTATTAGAAAAACGCAAACCCTCCTTAAAGAAAGCACTAATATCTGCGCTAGTTAAATAATGGTCCCGAGCAAGATGATTAATTTGTAAGCTAGCTTGTTCGGAAGATAACCCCTCATTTGCATTCATTAAAATATTTTACCAGAATCCTGAGCTCCCCCTAGTCTACGCCTGTCCGCCTCCGCCAAAGGCGGATAAATCTGGTGGGACGTTCGAACTAGTTTATGTATAATAGCCTATGGTTGATGAGACAATAGTAATTGAAGAAAAAGATTTGCAAACTGAGGCTTACAAAAGATTAAAAGAACCAGCAACTAATAGAGGGATAAATTTGGATTTTGAGAGACGTCGATTTATTATGCCTGGAGTTCCAGTTACTGATCCCTCTGTTCCTGAACCAGAAATTAATATTCCTAACCGACCTCACGTCTTAATTGTTGATGAACTACACGTTACTGACAAAAACCATAGAGATTTAGTTTTAAATGAGGTTCCAGTAATATTTGCTCACGGACGAAGAGATGATGAAACATGGAAATTTGCTGATGGTCAATCCGTTGTTGAAACAGTTAAAGCATGGGATAGACATGCCAGATTAAATGATTTGCCAGAAATAGAGTTTGTTATTGCCTGCAATGAAGATAAACAGCCCAATCCCCTTGGAATTAAAATTAAAGACTTTCAACCAGACAAAGTAATCGCCCAAGCAGTTGGGAATAAATTATCAATGGGAATAGGAAAAATTGACAAGGATAACCGGGTAATTTTGGAAATAATTGAAGACGCAGGCGATGAAATATGGGGACTAGAAGAACTCAAAGTACTAAAACAAATAAAAATCGAGTAATAAATACCAAATACCTAGCTCCCCCGTTTGGATACCACTCGAACAAAAAAATGGCTAAAAGATTACTTGTTTAATCAAAATGAAGCATATTTAGCTGTTTAGTCTACCCTTCAACTCAATATTTATCTAATAATTATCTAGTTACAGGTGGTAAATCAAGATTACTTCTAACTAATTCCAAATCCCTTCTAGATAAATGCGGATTTGAATCAGGAATAGAGTGCAAAGCAACTTCTCCTGTTTCTGGATTTACTACGCAAGGAATCTCAGGAGTTTCATTATTGGGGCAGGGGTATCCTTCTGAAGGGAAAATTCTTACAGGAGTTCTAACCAAAGCAGTGACTTCTCCAGTTTCCTCGTTTATTTCTAGGTAACTGGGCAATTTCCCCTGTCTTCTACGGAACCAATCGCGGGTCTTTCTTAAAAACTCCATGGCCTATTTTATCAACTTTCTCGTTAAAGGTAAATATTGTTAGGAAAATATTAAACAACCTGCTAGCTCACCCTAGTGAACGATCCGCCTTCGATAAAACTACGTCGAGACAAAGCGTTCGGACTAGTTATGCTTATTAAACAAAATCCGTTTTTTCTATTCGTTTTTACCCTCAAGCTCATTATCAACCGCGGTTGAACTTTTTATCATATCTTCAATAGTTTCATTAATAAAATGATGGACAAAAATCAGAACCTACTTTGCAACCTATTAATCTAAATAAACATTGGGCTAATATCAACCTCAATGTCTTTATCCAATCCAAAATCGGCAAACCAAGAATTATCAATACCAAAAGCAATCGCATATGCTAAAAATTGATTAGTAAACCGATGTTTAACATAATGATGTTTTTTTAGAAAATAATACAGTTTAGTATATTTCTCTTTAACAACAGGATATATTTTATTCTTAAATTGGTAGGTAACTATTTTTTTCGATACAAGGAACATAGCCCCCATCAATAATATTATTCCTTGTGAAAATAAAATGCTTAATAGATTACTATCTCATAAGTCGAATTCACTGGATGATTTTGTGGAGATCTTATGTAAATCAAATGTTTCTTCAGTAATTGCTACCCCAAAAATAAAGATGAAATCTCATTGGATGAATTTATTTGATTATATTCGAACATATAGATTTTCAAATAGTTTCTTTTCCAGATCGAATGACAATAAAAAGCTATCTTTGATAGAATACTATGGAGATTATCCGACTAATGAATGTTTTCGCTTAACCTGTGTTTCCACGGTAAAGTCACCATCGGCTATCTTACCGGCGATAATTGCCACCTGTTTAACCGGGTTGGCAATGCTTACAGCAATGAAAAAACCGACAAAAATAACAATAACTGCAGCGACAGCCGCAATTAAAAGCATTATATTGCGCAGGGTATTTACCCCGGCGAATACTTCAT
>CAZCGQ010000002.1:0-121374 GCA_964498425.1 uncultured Gammaproteobacteria bacterium
AATGAATTTATGATTGGAAGTTTGCGAGGGGCGGTTATTTATAAGGGGAAGGAAATTATCGAGATTGATATTGATGGGGTTGGATATGAGGTTTTTTTGACTGGTCGGGAGTTGGGAAGATTTAAGGTTGGCGATGATGTTGAGTTGTTTACTTACCACCATTTAACTGAGGACAGCAGTGATTTGTTTGGCTTTGTTAACCGGAATGATAAACGGGTTTTTGAGATGCTGATTTCTGTTTCTGGAATTGGGCCAAAGTCGGCAATTGGAATTATGACTGTTGGAAACGGTGAAAGAATTGTCAAGGCAATTGCTGAGGCTGATGTCGAATTTTTTAAGCAGGTTAAGGGAATTGGCAGTAAAAGTGCCCAGCGGGTGATTGTTGATCTTAAGTCGGAGGTTGGTAGTATTAAGGACCTGGATCTTGAAGCTGACGGCGGGAAGAATGAGGTTGTTTACCAGGCGTTAGAGAGCCTTGGCTTCAGACGGGAAGAGATTCGGAAAGCATTGAGTGAAGTACCGGATGATATTGAAACTGAGGATGAGAGGATTAAGTATACTTTGAAACAACTTTCCTAGAAAGTTGTTTCAAATTTACAATTTTCAATTTTCAATTTTCAAAAATGGATAAGAAGTTTGATGAACCACAGCAGTCATTGAGGCCGAAAAATTTAAGGGAGTTTATTGGTCAGAAGAAGTTGAAGCAACGGTTAAAGATTTTTATTGAGGCGGCGAAGAAACGTAAGGACCCGTTGGAACATATTATGTTTTATGGACCGCCGGGCTTGGGGAAAACAACTTTGGCTAATCTTTTGGCTAATGAAATGGGGGTTCGGATACGGATTACTTCTGGGCCGGCGTTGGAACGGTCGGGAGATTTGGCTTCAATTTTAACTTCATTGAACACCGGAGATATTTTGTTTATTGATGAAATTCACCGATTAAGAAAGGTGGTTGAGGAAACGTTGTACCCGGCAATGGAGGATTTTTGCCTGGATGTGGTTATCGGTAAAGGCCCGGCGGCAAAAACTCTGCGGCTGGATTTAGATAGATTTACGGTTGTTGGAGCGACGACCAGAATTGGATTATTGTCATCACCAATGAGAGACCGATTTGGGTTTATTCAGCGGATTAATTTTTATGACGAACCAAGTTTGAAGGAAATTGTTCGACGGTCGGCTCAAATTTTGGGAATTGAGATTGATGATATGGGTTGTGAGGAGATTGCCTGCCGGTCAAGGGGAACACCTAGAATAGCTAATCGGATTTTACGCAGGGTCAGGGATTTTGCTCAGGTCGAGGCGGAGGGGATTATCAGTAAGGAAGTTGCTCGTGACGCTTTAAAAATGATGGCAGTTGATGACCTTGGTTTAACTCAGGCTGATCGAAGGTTTTTGAAGGCTTTGGCTGAGAAACACCGAGGCGGTCCGGTTGGTTTGGAAACAATGGCGGCAACGATTTCTGAGGATTCGGATACAATTGAATCGGTTTATGAGCCGTATTTACTGCAGATTGGTTTTCTTCGGCGGACACCAAGGGGGAGGATACTTACCCGAAAGGCTTTTCAGTTTCTTAAAATTAATATCCCAGAGCAGTTGGAACAAAAACAGCTTTTATAACGTAAAGAATCGGCTGGATAGTTTATTCAAAGACAATCGCTCACACTTTTTAGCTTTTTAAATGACGTTGCCATAGCTCTTTCCGCTGTTCGCATCCAAAAAATTATTTCTTTCTTATTAGTCATATTAGGATGCTCACAGAGGCTTACTCATAAACTATTCCAGCCTCATCCAAATACAATGACTAATGATTAATGGTTGATGATTAATCATTTGTGATTTATGATTTTTTATGTGAAATTAATTAAAGTTTTTTGACGGTCATATTAGGATACATGCAGAGGCTCCTTTAATAGATGACATTACAAGTTTTAAAATATACTTACCTAGGTTATTATTCCAGCCTCATCCAAATACAATGACTAATGATTAATGGTTGATGATTAATCCCGACCCGGCTACGCCGGTCGAGGATAGCAATTAGTAAACAGTAATTTGTAATTGGGGATAAGATATAGATCTTTCTTCGTCGGCTGACGGGTCAGAATGACAAGGAACCCGCTAATGTAAAATAGGGTATGTTTTCGGTGGTGGTGCCTAATTACAATGGTCTTCGATTTTTGAAGAAAAACTTAAATTCGATATTGCTTTCGCTTCGCTACACCTCGGAGGAGTCCGAAACGGCCACCATCCGAGGAGAAGCTTCGCTGGAGATTATTGTTGTGGATAACGGAAGCACTGACAACTCGGTAGAGTTTGTCAGAAAGTTCAATGTTCAAAATTCAATGTTCAAAATTATTTTGATAGAAAATAAGGATAATTTTGGTTTTGCAAGGGCGGTGAATCAGGGAATAAAGCGGGCAAAGAATGACTGGGTGGTGGTTATGAATAATGATGTTCGGGTAGAGAAAAATTGGTTTGAAGAAATTTATGAAAGTATAAAAAACCCTCCTTCGCACAAGGCTTCGGAAGGGCGAGTCAAGTTCGGATGTTTGTTCGGAAAGGTGATGGATTGGAAAGGGGAGCGGATTGAGAGTGTGGGGCTGGATTTTGAGGTTAGGGGAAAAAGCAAAAATATTGGTAATGGGGAAGTGGATAATAATCGATATAATCAGTCGAAGTTAATATGGGGAGCACCAGCCTCGATTGTTGCCTACAAGAAATCGGCGTTGGAGGAGGTTGGTTATTTTGACGAAGATTTTTTTGCTTACCTGGAAGATGTGGATTTGGCAATTAGACTTAATGCCAAGGGTTGGAAAACACTCTATGTTCCGGAGGCCGTCAGCTATCATTACGGCGGGGGAACAGCGGATAGGATTACTGGTTTTAGAAAGAAGTACACAGCCAGAAACTGGTGGTATATAATAGTCAAGCATTACCCTGGGAGGGTATTTTTTGGACATTTACCAAAGATATTGTTTGAACAGGCTAAGAATTTTTTTGCTGTTAATGGTTTTAAAAACAAATTTTGGGTTATTAAGGAATTTGTAGTAAATTTTAAGAAGATATGGAGGAAAAGAAAACCAAAGGAGCTTGGGGCTTCATAAAGACTACTCTGGTCGGTCTGTTTACTGTTTTGACTTTAACTATAGTTATTATAGTTTCAGCTGGGTCGGTAGTTTTATTTAGGTTTAGTTCTAGGGCTGACCTTAAACCGCGAGAAGTTGTCAGCCAAGCAGTTAGTGGAGCTAGAAATCCTTTTTCGGAAAAGTACTTGAACCTATTAATTTTGGGCTTGGATAAGCGGGAAAATGACGATAGTTTACTAACAGATACGATTATGCTGGCGACGTTTAATGTTGAGACGGGAGACTACCTTTTGTTTTCAATCCCAAGAGATTTGTGGATTCCGGAGCTGCAAACGAAGATTAACGCCCTTTATTATTACGGCCAGAAGATTGATCCTACTGACGGTACGGAGATGATGGCTTCGAATATTGAAAATATTTTAGATACGAAGATTGATTATACGATGGTTTTGGAAATGAATGATATTAAGAATTTGGTTGATCTCCTTGGTGGAGTTGAAGTGGATGTGGAGCGAAGCTTTGTTGACAAAGAGTTTCCCAAGGACGATGGCAGTAACGAAGTGATGACAGTTAAATTTAATAAGGGTGAACAAACCTTTGATGGAGAAAAGGCTTTGCAGTTTATGCGGTCTAGAAAGAGTACTGATGAGATTGAAGGAACTGATCAGGCCAGACAGGCTCGTCAAAAGAAAGTTATTTTGGCCTTGAAGTCGAAGTTAATTAATTCTAAGGAGTTGGTTAAGTCACCAGGGAAGCTTGGCGATTTATATAGGTTTTTTAAAGAAGAAATTAGGACTGTCCCTGAACTGGGTTTAGCTGATATGGCTTCTTTTTGGAAACTGGCGGTTAATTTTCGGTCAGGGAAATCTACCGAGGCAGAGATACCTTGGAAGCCAGAGGATGAGGTGCAGATATTGGAATCAACATTTGTGAACCTCCAAGGTAATTATATTTGGGTGCTTACTCCAAAAGATGGGGAGTGGGCAAGTCTGGCAAGTTATTTTGAAGGTCAATTACCGTAGTTTTTTAACTGTAAGGACAATCCTAGGATTGTCCCTACAATCTAGCGAAACCAAATTACTTAGTTATCCCGAGCTTGCCCATTTTGAAACGAGTTCGGAATGACAAGTATCAATTAAAGGTTATAATAGTTCATGAAGAATGGCGATTTGGAGCGGGTTCTATTTTTGTCGCATATTTACCCGCCGGGTATTGATGGCGGAAGTCAGATTGTTAAGAAGATCAAAGAACGTTTTGACGAACAGGGAAAGAAAACACTTGTAATTACTTCGGATGGATATTCAACTGATGATTTTGTATCGCAAAATAAAGCAAGAATTAGGCTGAAAAATTCAAAAAAAATCATTCGAGTGAAAACTATCCGACAGCCAAAGAAAATTATCAGAAGAATTGTTGGGCCGATGTTTTTTGGCTTCCATTGGCTTAAAATCATTAGGTGGAAACCGGATTTGGTGATCGGGGGAGTTTACCCAACTACGATTCCAATATACGCTTGGTTGTCTGCTAAGCTTGCCGGGGCGAGATTAGGGCTTGTGCCTTGTTTCCATCGGGATGATCAGGCGTTTTATCGTTGGCCGCTGATCCCAATTTTAAAATCGGCTGATCTTATTTATGCTTTGACAGAAACTGAAAAGAAGTTTTATCAAAGGAAATTTAGAATTATGAATAATAAAGTTATGATTTTTAAACCGAGGGTGGATAAAAAGCTGATTTTACCGGGAAATAGGCCCGCTCCGTTTCCAAAAAATCCAACTATCTTGTATTTGGGGAATCAAGCGGCTCACAAAAGAATCATTATGTTAATTAAGGCATTTCAGATACTTGCTACTAACTACAAACTACCAGATACTAAGCTTGTTATTGCCGGGAAAAGGACACTATACACGCCTGAAATTGAAAAATATATCAATAGCTTGCCGAAAAAGGTTAAAGATAAAATTGACGTTAGGGGGGAATATAACCGCGATGAGGAGGTTACACTTCTTGATCAGGCAACGGTTTTGGTTAATCCCTCTGAACATGAATCTTTGGGGTTAGTTTTTTTAGAAGCCTGGGCAAGAAAGAAACCAGTAATTGGGGCTGATTTAAAACCGCTACGGGAATTAATTTCGGATGGAGAAAATGGTTTATTGTTTAAAAAAGAAAGTATTGAGGATTTAAGTGATAAGATTATTAGTATGGTTAGTAACAAGCAATTGGCGAGAAAGTTAGGGGAAAGAGGGTATGAAAAGGTGTCAGTGACTAGGGATTAGTGGTTAGTGGCTAGAAATATGAATAAAAAAATTGTTTTTAAGAACACGGCGTGGATGTCGATCGGCCAAGTAGTCGGCCGGGGTATTGGTTTTTTGTATTACATTTTTTTGGCGAGATATTTGAGTGTCAGCCAATTTGGAGTTTGGAACTGGGTACTTGGGCTTGGCTATAATTTTTATCCGTTAGCTGATTTTGGAATTCAACGATATATTTTGAAACATTTGCCGAGAACGCCGGATAAAAAAGAAGAATATTTGCATAAACTGCTGCCGCTGAGGCTGGGCTTGGCGGTTGGGTCAGTTTTGATCAGTTGTTTGTTGGCTTTAATTTTAGGCTCACCGGCAAAGGCTGGATACATGCTGATTTTTGGGCTAGCTCTTTTGCCATATAACCTGATTTTTCTTTATACCAGCATCAGAAACGCATTTGAGGAAATGCATGTTTTGGGGTTAGCTAATATCGGCATAACTTTAGGTTACACTTTGGCGGGGTTGATAATTATGCAGTTGGATTTGGGTTTAGGCTGGTTGTTTGGCAGTTATTTTTTCGGAATTATGACCTCATTTTTAATTTTAAACAGCCTGGTAGAGGAGAAGTTGCTATCTGGATGGAAGTGGGACCTGACCCTTTATAAAGAAATTATTAAGGAATCCTGGGTTTTTGGTTTGTTTTTGGTTCTGGCTGTTTTTTATCTGCGAATATCGCTGATTTTGATCGGAAGTTTGCTTGGTGATTATCAAGCCGGGATTTATGGAGCGGCGTCTAAGTTTGTTGAGGCCGGAATTTTGTTTCCACAGAGCATTGCTGTTGCTTTTTTTCCCTCGTTTTCAAAGCTGTTTGTCAATGACAGAAAGAGGCTTAAACATATGTATTTAAGGACACTGCCAATTTTGTTGGCTGCGGCTATTCCATTTTGGGCGGTGATGTGGTTTGGCGGTAAATATATTATTCCTGCGGTTTACGGACAAAATTACTTGCCGGCTGTACCAATTTTTCGGTTAATGGGCGTATTGATGATCTTGTTTTTTGTTAACAGCCTGGCGGACAACGTTATTCAGAATTCAAATAGAGTTAAAAGGTTTTTACCCTTGAGAATTATGAATTTTTTGTTTGCTTTGATAGTCGGGCTGATTATTATTCCTAAGCTGGGAGTTATTGGCGGGGTTTGGACACTGATTTTTGGGGAAGTTTATGGATTTGTGGTTAATAATTGGTATGTTTTAAGAATTGTTAATGATTAATGGCTAAAAATATAAAACTTTCTATCATAATAGTTAACTTTAATACTAAAGATTTACTTGAGGGTTGCTTGAAGTCACTTTCAACCAGCAACCTCAAGTTCGAGGTTATTGTTGTTGATAATGGAAGTTCTGACAACTCGGTAGAGTTTGTCAGAAAGTTCAAAGTTCAAAATTCAAAGTTCAAAATTATTTTAATAGAAAATAGGGATAATCTTGGATTTGCTAAGGCGAATAATCAGGGAATTGACATAGCTCAAGGAGAATATATCATGCTTCTTAATTCCGATACGGTTGTAAAAAATGCGGCTTTGAAAATTTTGGTTGATTATCTTGACAAACTTCCAAAGGTTGCCGGGGTATCTCCACAATTATTAAACGAGGACGGGTCAAAACAAATTGACTACTACATGAATTTTCCGAATTTGTGGCAGATAGTTTTTTATCATAATTATCCACTTCGGCTGATCGCAATGAACTCGCCGATTAGATACCTATTTACTAGGGCTAATAAAGTTAGGCCATTTAATGTTGATCAACTGCCAGGGGCGGCTTTAATGACAAGAAAAAAAATTATTAATGATCTAGGCACGTTAGATGAAGACTTTAATTTCTTTTTTGAGGATGTTGATTGGTGTTATCGAATTAAAAATACCAGCGATAAGAAATTACAGATTGTTCCGCAGGCTGAGATAACTCATTACGGCGGAGCGAGTTGGAAGAAATGGTTGAAAGAAAACAGATTGGGATTTTACAGCCAGTACTATTTGTCTTTACTAAATTTTGTAGAAAAAAATTACAATGCGCCAATCTTCTTCTATCAGTTAGGTTTAACTTTTAGCTTTTTGATCAATTTAATCTTTCATCTAATTTTATTATCTCCTAAAAAGGCTAGAATTCAGGCAGAACTTATTGCAACTATGTGGTCAAGAGAATTTGATTTTCATTTACCGGAATGATACTTAGTCTATTGCTCGGTTTAGGTCTGCGTATAGTTAATCTTAACCAATCATTTTGGCTGGATGAGACGATTCAGGTTTATGCCAGTAAGTTAAGTTTAAATCAATTTTTTGATCAATTTCTACCTGGTGACTTTAATCCACCGTTTTACTATTTGATTACCCGTTACTGGATAAAGGTCTTTGGTGATGGAGAAGCGGTGGTAAGACTAACTTCGGTTTTATTTGGAACATTTTCTGTGTTTATATTATTTTTAATTTTAAAGAAGTTACGGGTTATGAGTCACGAGTTACAGATAATCCCATTACTTGCGGCAACTTCACCATTGTTGGTTTATTATTCTCAGGAGGCAAGGGGATATATGCTGGCGGTTTTAGCGGTTTTAGTAACAACATTGTTGTTGATTAATTTTCTAGAAAACCAGACTTGGTTAAATGCTGGCTTGTTAGGTTTGGGATTTTTGTTTATGTCGATGTCACATTACTTAACGTTGTTGACTTTGCCAGTTTACGTTGGCTATTTGTTTTATAAGAAGGCTGTTAGCAAAAAGGTTATTTCGGTAATTTTGATTTTCGTTGCTTTTTGGATCGGTTATTTACCAATTTTCAGATCGCAGTTATCGGTTGGGTCTGGCGTTGAGTCAACCGCTCCGGTTTGGTCGGAAGTAATTGGCCAGGCAAGCCTGAAGTCGGGTTTGCTTTTGCCAGTTAAGTTTGTCATCGGGCGGATTAGTTTTCAACCTCAATGGTTGTATGGTTTGATTGCGTTGGGTTTGGTCGCCGTTTATTGGGGAAGTGCTGTTTTAAGTTGGAAAGAGGAATTTAAATACAAATGGCTGTTTTGGGGTTTATTGGTTTTTCCACCTGCGGCTGGATTTTTAGTTAGTTTTTGGCTGCCAGTTTTCTCTTATTTTCGATTTATTTTCTGTTTACCTTTTTTGTACATATTAATTGGCTTGAGCCCAGTTAACGATAAAATTAAGTATTCTTTCCTAATAATCAATTTAGTTTTAAGCGGGATTTATTTGTTTAATCCTCAATTTCATCGGGAAAACTGGAAAGGCTTAGCCGACTGGCTTAGTCGACAAAATTCTCCTCCGGTTTATGTTCTTAATGAAGTCCGTTTTCCCCTGGAATATTATTACACCGGCAAAATTTGTCGTTTTAAACACTACAATGATTCGAATGATTGTAGTGTTGGCGACCAAGTGTATTTGGTGAGTTATGGCTTGCCAATTTTTGACCCGGAAGATAGAATAAGAAAGGAGCTAAGGGCGGAAAGCCTAAGGCTAAAGGCTGGAGAGAGTTTTCGTCAAGTTGGAATAGAGATCTGGAAAAAATGACAGAAAAAACAATTAATTTGGAACATACCAATCCTAACGCTAAAGAGTATGCGCAAGACCAAGTAGGCCGCCCGGCGGAAGAATTAGATGAAGCTCATCAAAATTTTGATGCTTTTCCGGGAGATAAGGGCGGGGTAGAGAAGCCTAAGGAAGTAACTGTTGGAGTTAAACCTGAATTTGAGGGAGATACCCCGAAAGAAAGATCTAATAATTACTGGAGAAAAGTTCGGCATGGGAATGAAAATCGGGATTGATGTTTCGGCAATAGTCTACGGTACGGGAGTTAGTGTTTATACCAAAAATCTGGTTGAGAATCTTCTAACAATTGATAAGGAAAGTGACTATACATTGTTTTTTTCGTCATTAAGAAGAAATGTTAGAGACTGGAGACTAGAGATCAGAGATAAGGCAAGGTTTAAAATTTTTAAAATTCCTCCAACCTTACTTGATATTCTTTGGAATAAACTTCATGTTTTGCCGGTAGAAACGTTTGTCGGTGAAGTTGATGTCTTTCACTGTTCGGATTGGACCCAACCCCCAGCAAAAAAGGCTAAACTAGTAACGACTATTCATGACCTTTCTTTTTTACGTTGGCCTGAAACGGCCCATCCCAAGGTACTGGCCGCTCAAAAAAGAAGATTAGAGTGGGTGGAAAAAGAGGCGGATGCGGTTATTGCAATTTCAGAGGCAACGAAAAGAGAGATTATTGAGTTAACCGATATACCAGCGGGGAAAATTACTGTTATTTATGAAGGAACCCCGACTGACGTCGGAAATTTTCAATTTTCAAATTCTCAATTTTCGAAAATCAAGAAGAAATATAATATTAAAAATGAGTATATTTTGGCGATGGGATCGCAAGCACCAAGGAAAAATCTTAAACGCTTGATTAAGAGTTATGAATTATTAGTTATGAATAGTGAATTAAAAAATATTGATCTGGTTGTTACCGGAAGGTATGAATTTAAGGGGGAATTGCCGGAAGGAGTGATAACTACCGGTTTTTTGGATCGAGAGGAGTTGTTAGGTTTGATGCAGGGAGCTGAAGCATTTGTTTATCCGTCTTTATATGAGGGATTTGGGTTGCCAATTTTGGAGGCATTTAGCTTGGAAACACCGGTGATAACCAGTAGTTGTTCAAGTATGGCTGAAGTAGCAAGGGAGGCGGCTGTTTTGGTTGAGCCAAAGTCGGAGGAGTCGATTGCCGAAGGAATAAAGCGGGTGTTAAAAAATGAGGAGTTAAGGAAGGAACTGGTTAAAAAAGGTAAAGAAAGATTAAAGGACTTTTCTTGGCATAAAACAGCTGAACAAACTCTAGAAGTTTATGACCGAATGTTGAATATATAACATTCTCTTTTACGGAGACGTTCATTTACTTTTTAAACCTTATACTTAAATAATAAAATTCTCTCCACTGTTCGTGTCCAAAAAGCAATATTTTCTTTAACATAAAAGCAGGACACTCACAGAGGCTCCTCTAAAAGAGAACATTACATATTTAAAAATAATTAATGGCCTAGCATTATTATTATTTTTTTAATGCTAAAATGGGATTATGTTGATTGGGATTGATGGCAATGAGGCGAATATTGCCAAGCGGGTAGGGGTAAACCAATTTGCTTTTCAAGTACTTTGGGGGATATTCGAAGATGTTCAAAACTCCAAAAGTTCAGATTATCAAGGTTTAGAGTTTAGGATATTTTTGGCTAATCCACCGTTGGATGATCTGCCGCCGGAAAGGGATTGGTGGCAGTATGAAGTGTTTGGGCCAAGTTTTTTGTGGACTCGAACGGGATTGGTTAAGAGATTGTATTTAGGCAAGCCCAGGCCGGATATAATTTTTTCACCTTCACATTACGGACCGGCTATATCTCCGATTCCGTCAATTATTTCAATTATGGATCTTGGTTTTCTGCATTGGCCGGGACAGTTTACTAAACTTATTTATTGGCAGTTAAAACGCTGGACAAAGCAGTCTGTAAATCAGGCAAAAAGAATTATTACTATTTCTAAATTTTCTAAGCAGGATATTGTAGATACCTACCAAATTCCGGCCGATAAAATAACCGTTGCTTATCTTGGATTTAACCAGAGAGAAGAGGCTGGGGATTTGGAGCAAGAAACCAGAGAAAAATATAGTTTGCCGGAGAAGTATATTTTGTATTTGGGAACGTTGAAGCCGAACAAAAATATTGATGGACTAATTAACGCATATAAATTACTAACCACTAATCACAAGAACCTAGACGCTAAACTAGTTATTGCTGGGAAAAAGGGGTGGCTGTATGAAAATTTGTTTAATATGGTTGAAGATTTGGGTCTAGAAGAAAAGGTTATTTTTACCGGCTTTGTTGATGATGAGGATGTTCAACCTATTATGTCCGGAGCTGAAGTTTTTGTTTTGCCTTCATTTTGGGAAGGATTTGGCATTCCGGTTTTGGAAGCAATGGCGGCGGGAACACCGGTTGTCTGTTCTGATAAGGCTTCACTGCCAGAAGTAGCTGGAAAAGCAGGTTTATACGTTAATCCTAATCAACCTAAGGATATTGCTGAGAAAATCCATCAGGTTTTGACAGATGACAAGCTAAGTAAGGATTTGATACAATCAGGTAGGGAACAGGTAAAGAAGTTTAGCTGGGATAAATGTTCCCGAAAAATACTGGAAACAATCATCAATGAAGTTAACTAATAATGTCGAGATTAATTTTTTACCGCCAAAGGTGATTTTTAAAGATAAAATGGGCAAAGAACTAAGTATTGGCCAGGGGATAAACAAGATGATAGGTCGAATTAAAAACCTTTGTTTAGATTTTTGGCTGATGGTTTTGCTGTGGATCAGTTGGATCCCTTTTTGGATAATCCGCAAGTTCTTTTTTGAGCTTTCCGGAATAAAGGTTGGAAAGGGAAGCAGAATTCATGTTGGGACTAAGTTTTATTTGCCTAAAGGGATAACCATTGGTGAGGATTCAATTATTGGTTACCGAAGTTTTTTGGACGGACGGGCGGATTTAAAGATTGGTAGTCATGTTGATATTGCTTCAGAAGTAATGATTTATAACTCAGAACATGATTTGGAAGCTAAGGACTTTAAGGCAATTGAACAACCTGTGGTAATTGAAGATTATGTTTTTGTTGGGCCAAGGGCGATTATTTTGCCTGGGGTTAAAATTGGAAAGGGAGCTGTTGTAGCTGCTAATGCTGTAGTTACTAAGGACGTTCCTCCCAAAACAATTGTCGGCGGGGTCCCGGCAAAGAAGATTGGAGAAAGGAAGATTAAAGAATTGAAATATAGATTAGGCCGACCTCGCGCTTTCCAATAACCTCCCCCTTAGAACTACGATCGTAGTAATTAGCGGGGGACTAAAGAGAAGTAATTAGTTGCTTGTATTTGCCCACTAGTTTTTGCCTTATTTTAGAATCACTGAAGAATTCTCCTGGTAAACCTGTATCCTCAGATACTAATTCTGCGTAATTTTTAACTAATGAGCTAATTTTTTGTTTATTGCTGGAAGATAATGCATTTTGGGCTTGGTTCAAGAAGTTGATGTATTTTTTTTCTAATTTTTCAGGTCTAAAAAGTTTTTTAATCATTTGCAAGTCATTTTTATCAAATAGCGTTTGGGCAGTAAAAACTGTAACGAATTTGTCTAGTTCCCAATTTTCAACCAGGTCTATTAATAATGATTTTACCGGGTTAACTGTCAACCAAACTGATCTTTGCCAACACCTGAAACCAATTTTTTCAATAACATTTCTAAAGTTATCTCTGGCAGGTCGTTCTGTTTCAGGTACGTCGTAAATAATTACTGTCCATTTATGATTCCACTTGTTGGGTGCAATAAAAAATCTAAAACGGTAATTTAGATATTCTTGCCACCAAGGAGAATTTAAATCAATTTTGATTTTACTCGACTCAACTGAAAATACTTCTTGTTTTTTTATTCGATAATACGAGCTGGAGTCGCTTAAATTTTTGTTTAATATTTTCTCGAGATATTTCTCGGACCGGCCAAAAGGGACAAATTTTGAGGGATATGAATGCCAACTTTGATGATAGCTTTTCTCGCCGAATTCAACAAAGTCAATTAGTATAAGCAGACATAAAGCCAAATTGTCTTTTAAACTAATTCGCTTATTTAATCCATAAGCCACTAATTTATTTATATCATATTTGAATTATTTCTCCCCCTTAGAGCTACGATCGTAGTAATTAGCGGGGGGATTTGGTGGAGATTGATTTAATGGTAAAATTGTTTAGATATGAAGAAGGTATTGACGATTAAGAGATTTTGGGCAGTAGTTGGGGTGGTCATTACTATCTATTTAATTCTGCCGGGGCCGAAGCTGCCTCCGCCTGGCTTGCCGGACAGTTTGAAATCAACTGAACCGGGAGATACGGTTCAGATAGAAAATCTTTCGGCGTATTTTACTGATAAAGAACGAGAAGAAGTGATTGCTTTTTATCGGGATTATTTTTCTCGATCTTCGTTTTTAAACCTGCCTTTGCCAACAGTTAAACTTAATCATCCTCCGGAATATGCCAAGCAGGTGATCAAGGATACAATGATGACTTATTATTTTGAAGAACTTGTACATCCTTTTCGGGAATCATTGTTTATCAACGGATTTGATTGGCAAAAGGATGTTTTTACACCTGACCGGGTCAAGGAGAAGAATAGGATTAAGGTCGGTGGAAGAATTTGGCGGGCCAAGGTTACTTTGAATTGGTACCCGTCTTCACCGGTGGTGAGAACCGGCGTTTTTTGGCTGGCTTGGGTTTTGGTTTTGTTTATTGGTCAAGGATTTATCGAGGAATTTAAGGTTATTTTTAAGGAGTTGAAAGGAAAGAAATGAAGCCAAAGGTTTCGGTGATTGTTGTTAATTGGAATACGAAGGATTTAATCAAAGATTGTTTGGATTCAATGATTAATGACGAATGGCTAATGACTAATGGAGAAGTGATTGTTGTTGATAACAATAGTTCTGACAACTCGGTAGAGTTTGTCAGAAAGTTCAAAGTTCAAAATTCAAAGTTCAAAATTATTTTAATAGAAAATAAGGATAATCTTGGTTTTGCTAAGGCGAATAATCAGGGAATCGAGGCGGCGAAGGGGGAATATGTTCTTTTGCTTAACAGCGATACGATTATTAAAGATAAGGCAATATCTGAAACAGCTAAATGGCTGGATGAACATGAAGATGTTGATGTTGTCGGTTGTAAACTGCTTAACCCAGACGGCAGTGATCAATCCTCGGTTGGCCAATTTCCTAAACTTTTTAATGTTTTTAAAATGCTTTTTTTAGATTTTGTAACCGGGGGATGGTCGATGACGTCGCCTAACCAAACTAAGCCAGTAGATTGGGTAATGGGTGCTTTTTTTATGGCCAGAAGGAAGTGTTTTCAAGAAGTTGGCGGGTTGGATGAAAATATTTTTATGTATATGGAAGAGGTTGAGTGGTGTTATCGAGCCAAAAAGAATGGAAAGAGGATTTATTTTTATCCGAAAGTTGAGATTATTCATCTTAAAGGAGGTAGTTCGAAAACAGGCAAAACTGGACCGATTTTAAATATCTATCAAGGTCTAGTTTATTTTTATGATAAGCATATGCCCAAGTGGCAGAAGGTTTTGGTAGTTTTTATGCTTAAATTAAAGGCAGGCGCTAGTTGGTTTTTGGGAATGGTAATTAATAATGATTATTTGAAAGAAACATATGGAAAAGCTTATCAGTTGGTTTAAAACCAGAGGACCATTTTTAGCAACTATTATTTTGTTGGTTGCTGTGCCAATTTACCCAAAGTTTCCGTTGAAGGCGGTAGGGGGAACTTATGTTTCAATCCGACTGATTGACCTTTTAGTGGGCGGCGGATTCCTGATTTGTCTAATTAGTCAAATTTTAAAAGGATTGCCAATTTTGAAGTCGAAGATCTTTAAATTATTTATGATTTATTGGTTGGCTGGATTAGCAGCAAACTTGGCGGCTGTCGGGATAACGGATTTGGTTTCGGTTAAGTTGGCCTTCTTTCATTGGTTGAGGCGAATTGAATATATGGGATTGTTCTTTTTGGCTTACCAAAGTATTACTGACGAGGATAAGGAGAGAAATATTGCCGATATTAGTTTGTTTGTTGGAGCCAGCCTCTTTTTTGTTTTTGTTTACGGCCTCGGTCAGAAGTTTTTGCAGTTCCCAGTTATTTCAACAATGAACGAAGAATTCTCAAAGGGAATTTTGCTTTACTTGGATAAATGGACAAGAATTAATTCTACTTTTGCCGGTCATTATGACCTAGCGGCTTGGCTGGTAATGATCTTGGCTTTGCTTCCAGCTTGTATTACCGAAGTCAAGCAAGGGTGGAAAAAGATTGTTGGTTTTTTGCTTGGCTTGTTTGGACTTTACTTACTTATCTTAACGGCTTCGAGGGTTTCTTTTATTGCCTACCTTATCGCAATTACCGCCAGTTTAGTTTTCATGCGTAAGTTTAAGTGGATTGTTCCGGTGTTGATGGTTAGTTTATTGTTTGGCTTGACTTCGAAAGAACTGAACGCCCGGTTGAGGTCTACTATTCCGGCTACACCGGCAATAGATGAAAAGATTGCTTACATCAGTGATATCTGGGAAACTGAATCCAAGAAGGTTTCAGATAAAGTTAAAAATATAAAGCTAAGAAGAAAGAAGCGAATGCCAACACCAACTCCTGAACCAGTTACTCAACAACCAACCGAAGAGCCAACTGATCAGAGAGGGCCGGAACCCGAGGATGAACCAAAGGAAAAAATTGACAAGGAGGTAAGAACATGGCCAACAAGGGAAGAGGCAGCGGCAGCGGCGGCCCGGTCATCAAATATTAGGTTTGAGGTTGAGTGGCCGCGGGCAGTTAGGGCGTTTATTAAGAATCCGTTAACTGGAACTGGACTGTCTTCATTGGGGTTAGCAACTGATAATGATTATTTGCGTTTGTTGGGTGAGAGCGGACTTATTGGCTTTGGAGGATTTATGCTGATAATTGTTCATCTATTGGTTTCGTTTTGGCGACACTTGAAGACTAAGAAGAAATATTGGATGTATTCGGCTGGAATGATTGGCTTGATGGCTGGGATTTTAGCTAACGCTGTATTTATTGACATTTTTGAAGCCTCAAAGGTTGCCTTTTATTTCTGGATGTTAATGGGAATAGGGTATAAAATTAGTGATTAGTGATTAGCGATTAGCGATTAGTGAAAAAGAAAATATTTAAAACAATTTTGTTAACACTATTATTTGCGGGGGGAATGGCGGTTAGACTTTATAAAATTAATGCCCCGCTGGCTGACTGGCATTCTTTTCGACAAGCAGATACGGCAAGTGTGGCTAGAGAGTTTGTTGATAACGGTTATAGTTTGCTTCGACCAAAGTATCATGATTTATCAAATATTCAATCCGGCCAGCCTAATCCCGAGGGGTACCGGATGGTTGAGTTCCCATTGTACAATGCTTTGCACGCCTTAACATATCAAGTTTTTGGCCAATTTATTTCTTTTCTGGCAGCAGGAAGATTGGTGACAATTGCCACAAGCTTAATTTCGGCTTACCTTTTGTTTCTAATCCTCAAGAAGGAGTTTAACTGGTTGACGGGCACTTTGGCGGCTGGATTTTTTCTTTACCTGCCGTTTAATGTTTTTTATTCACGAGTAATTTTGCCCGGCCCGTTGATGGTTGGATTGAGTCTGGGAAGTATATACTTTGTTAATAAATCCGAAGCACGAATTTCGAAATTCCAAACCTGGTTAGGATTAATCTTGGGTATGCTGGCGTTGTTGGTAAAACCTTACGCTATATTTTTACTGATTCCCAGCTTTTTCATCTTTCTTATTAAGAATTTTAAGTTAAAAACTTTATTACTAATTGCAGGTTACGGATTAATTCTTGTTTTGCCGTTAATTGGCTGGCGGTTGTGGATAAACCAGTTTCCGGAGGGTATTCCGGCTAATCAGTGGTTGTTGAATAAGGATAATATTCGGCTTCGACCTGCCTGGTGGCGGTGGTTGTTTAATGAACGGTTGGGGCAGTTGATTTTGGGAAGTTGGGGATTGATACCTTTCGGGATTGGCTTGGTCAACAAGATTAAATCCAAGTTTTCTTGGTTGGTTTACAGCTTGTTGGGAGGAGTTTTTCTTTATCTTAGTGTATTTGCCTGGGGAAATGTTCAGCATGACTACTACCAAATAATTGTTATACCAGTTGTGGCTGCTTTTTTGGCTAAGGGTAGTTACTTTTTCTTAAACCCGCCGAAAAATATTTATAAAATTCCAAGCTTTTTATTGCTAGGCACTATTCTTCTTTTTTCTTTAGGATTTTCTTGGTTTGAGGTTAAAGAGTATTACAAAATCAATCACCCAGAAGTAATTGCCGCCGGAAAGCGGGCTAGTGAGTTAATTCCCGAAGAAGCTAAAGTCATTGCACCTTACCAAGGAAATACTGTTTTCCTTTATCATGTTCAAAGGAAAGGCTGGCCAGCAATTACCCGGGATGTCCAAGAATTAATAGCGATGGGGGCCGATTATTATGTTGCCGTTGATTATGACCAGACTACGGATGAACTTAAGGAAAAATGTCAGGTAATCGAAGAAAACGAACGTTGGATTATAATTAGGATTGATAACTGCAAATTATAATGAAGATTTTAATGGTCACACCATATTTGCCGATTCCCGGTTTTTCGGGCGGGCAAACCCGATCATATAACTTGATTAAACATTTATCGAAAAACTGTGAGATAACTTTAGTTTCATTTATTTTGCCGGATCAGGAACCAAAAAACAAGGAACACCTGGAAGAGTTTTGTGATGAAATTATTACGATTAATCGTGGTGAAACTTGGCAGTTAAAAAAGATCCTGTTTACCGGTTTTAGCCCATATCCCTTTTTGGTCAGTAATTATCATTCTAAGGAGTTTCAGGAAATAATTAAGGAACAATTGGGAAAAAAGAATTTTGATTTGGTCCATGTTGAGTGCTTTTATTTAATGCCAAATATTCCGAAAACAACTATTCCGGTTCTTTTGGTTGACCAAACAATCGAATTTGCCGTTTATCAGCACTTTGTTCAAACTTTGCCTTTGAAATACTTAGCAATAAAACCTTTGCTGTGGCTGGATGTGTTGAAGCTGAAGTTTTGGGAGTTCTATTTTTGGCGTAAGGCGGATTGTTTGGTGGCTGTTTCGCCTGAGGATAAGAACTTAATGAAAAGCAAGGCCAACCGGAAGGTTAAGATTGTGCCTAATGCTGTAAACCAACAGTTGTTAGCCAAGTCTAATTATCCTAAGTATAAAGACCCAACAGTTTTGTTTGGGGTAGCTAATTTTAAATGGATGCAGAATAAGGAAGGAACTATAAATTTACTCAAATATGTCTGGCCAAAAATTAAGGAAGAAATGCCGGAAGCTAAACTAAAAATAGCTGGTCGGCATTCGAAAGAATTTGTTGAATCTACCGGGTTGGTTAGTCCTGATGATAAATCGGTGGAGTATGGAGAAATTAAAAGTCCAAAAGAAGTATATTCTAAAAGCTGGGTTCTTGTTGCTCCAATTCGAAGCGGAGGAGGAAGCCGAACTAAGTTTTTTGAAGCAATGGCTTGCGGCCTTCCAGTCGTAACAACTCCTTCTGGAATTGAGGGAATTGAGGCGAAAGATAATCATCATGTTGTAGTGGTAAAAGAATTTGATCAATTAGCTAGAAAAACAGTAAAATTGATGAAAGATAAAGAGGAGTTAAAAAGAATTGGTCAAAACGGACAGGAACTTATTCGAAGTAAGTATTCGTGGAAAGACAGTGCTAAAAAGCTGTTAAAGATTTATCAAGATATTAGCTGATGGCTAAAACAGATTTGTCGGTAATTATTTTAAGCTATAACACAGAGGAGTTATTAAAAAATTGCTTGCTATCAATTTTTAAGTCTAAATTAGGAAAATACACAATGGAGGTAATTGTTGTTGATAATAATTCCAGTGACGGCTCAAGGAAATACCTTAAAAAGTTAAAGGTTAAAAATGACAAGTTAAAAGTAATCTTAAATAATAAAAACTTAGGATATTCGGGCGGTAATAATGTTGGTTTAAAACATGCCCAGGGGAAATATGTTTTGTTTTTGAATTCTGATACGGAAGTAACCTCGGACGCGTTTAAATTGGTTCTTGACTACATGGAGGAAAACCCAAAGGTAGGGGCATTGACACCGAAGACTATTTTATTTTCTGGCGGAATGGACCCGGATTGCCATCGTGGATTTCCAACACCTTGGGCGTCGGTAACTTATTTTCTAGGTTTAGAGAGTTTATTCCCGCAGAGCAAATTTTTTGGTCAATATCATCAACATTATAAGGATTTGTCTAAGGTCCACGAGATGGATGCCGGTTTTGGAACGTTTATGCTGACTAGAAAGAAGATTATGGATAAGCTTGGCGGGTGGGATGATAATTACTTTTTTTACGGGGAAGACCTTGACCTTTTTTACCGAATTAAGGAGGAAGGATGGAAAGTAGTTTTTTATCCCAAGCCAATCGTTACTCACTACAAAGGGGCGAGTTCTGGTCTAAGAAAAGAATCCGAAAAGATGGGGGTTTTGAAGGTTGATCGGGATACACGGTTGAAGGCTGCTAAAGAGTCTGTTCGGGCTATGGAAATATTTTACAAGAAGTTTTATAAAAATAAGTACCCCGGGTGGATAACGTTTTTAATTCTGTCTGCAATAAAGATTAAAGGTTCCTTTAGAATTCTTCGACACAAATTAAAATGAAGAAAATCGTTTTTGACGCTCGAATGTATGGCCTTGAACACGCGGGAATTGGGCGATATGTGATGAATCTTCTCAAGAATCTCGAAATCCGCCCGCCCTCGGCGATGCCGAGGCGAGGCCGGGGAAATCCGAAATTCGAAATTATTCTTTTGGTTAAGCGGGAAAAAGTTGAAAGTGTTAAAGCGGAGCTGGGCGATAGATTCAAATATATTCCGGTTAGATCTCGACATTATTCTTTTTTTGAACAGATAGAAATTCCCTTTATTCTAACCAAGGTTAAGCCTGATTTGGTTCATTTTCCGCATTTTAATGCTCCAATTCTTTGGCGGAATGATTTTGTCGTTACTATTCACGATTTGATAAAGCATTATTTCACGGGAAAAGAGACAACAACTCGAACAAAATGGCTTTACCTATTTAAGCATTGGGCTTATAAACTTCAAATTAACCACGCTTTAAATAGGTCAAAATTAATCTTTGTGCCTTCTCAATTCTGGAAAGACAAGCTGGCTGATGATTTTTGTGTTGAATCTGAAAAAATTATGGTTACACCGGAAGCAACTGATGATGTTTATTTTAAACCAAGGTCAAAAGCAAAGCAAAATTATGATATGAAACCACCTTATTTGATTTACACCGGAAGCGTTTATTCTCATAAAAATATCAAAATTGTTTTTGAGGCGTTGCAAGATTTGCCTGAAATAGAGTTAGGAATTGCTTGTAGTCGAAATGTTTTTACTGACCGAGTCCAAAAAACAGCAATTAAGATGGGGTTGGGTAATCAATTTAAATTTCTTGGCTTTGTCCCGGATGAGGATTTACAAGAGATTTATCAAGGTGCTGTGGCCTTGGTACAGCCATCGTTGATGGAGGGGTTTGGGTTAACTGGTTTAGAAGCAATGTCTGCTGGTGTACCGGTTATTGCGGCTGACGCGTCATGTTTACCTGAAGTTTACGGAGAAGGTGCTGTATATTTTGATCCTTATGATAAAGATAACTTAGTCGAAAGAATCAAGGATTTGATTAACGACGAAAATTTAAGGCAGAGGGTTATTGACCAAGGAAGAAAGCGAGTGAAGGATTTTTCCTGGAAAAAAACCGCTAAGCTAACTTTTCAGGGTTATAAAAAGGCACTGAAATGAAGGTTGCAATTGTTTATGATTGGGTTAATCGCCGACAGGGCGGAGCAGAAAGGGTATTAACCCATCTTAATCAGATTTGGCCTAAGGCCCCGCTTTATACCAGTGTTTATGATTCTCAAAAAGCAAATTGGGCTAAAGCGTTTCCGAGGGTGGTTACTAGTTTTGTTAATCAACTTCCTTTAGCTAAAAAAAGAGCTTATTGGTATTATCCACTGATAATTCTAGGTTTTGAACAGTTTGATTTTGATGAGTTTGATTTAGTCATATCGGTTACTTCTGGACCAGCAAAGGCAGTTGTTACTAAGCCGGAAACGCGGCACATTTGTTATTGTTTAACACCACCGACGAGACATATATATAGTAGGAAGTCCTGGCCGTTTAAGCTGGCGGCTAAACAAGACTATGTTTTGGGTCAACGGCCGGATTATTTTTTGGCTACTTGTAAAAACGTCGCTGATCGAATTGAGTATTTTTACCAAAGAGATTCCGAGGTTGTTTATCCCGGAATTGATTTAACCAAGTTTAAACCTGATTCCAGTCAGGTGGGAGATTACTATTTGATTGTTTCGCGGTTGGTTGAACATAAAAGGGTTGATTTAGCAATTAAGGCATTTAATCAACTCGGATGGCCTTTAAAGATTATTGGAACCGGACGAAGTAAAAATAAGCTACAAGCAATGGCCAAAGAGAATATTGATTTTCTGGGTGAGGTGAAGGATGAGGAATTGGTCAGGTATTATCAACGCTGCCGTGGTCTAATTTTCCCACAGGAAGAGGATTTTGGTTTGGTGCCAATTGAAGCTCAAGCTTGCGGCAGACCAGTAATTGCCTTTAAGGGTGGGGGAGCATTAGAAACTGTAATTGAAAATAAAACAGGCAATTTTTTTTACCCACAAACTTCCGAAGCACTTATTAAAACACTTCAGAAATTTAATTCTGATGCGTTCACCCCAAATTTCTGCCGTAAAAACTCCAGAAGATTTTCACATAAAGCTTTTAAACAAAATTTTATAAGATTCGTCAGGGCTTGCTAAAGTTATAATAATGAAATATAGTGGATTGGATACCAAACATCGATTTAGAACTCACAATATATTTAAAGATATTATTTTTGAAAAGTTTCCAAATAAGTGTCCCAAAATATTAGATGTTGGCTGTGCAACCGGGGTAATCGGCCGTCTTTTAGATAATAGCAAAAATATTTATGGTATTGAATTTGATCCAATATTATTAAAAAAGGCTAAAAAACACTGTGAAAAGGTTTTTCAGATTGATTTAAATAGTTTTGATAACAGCACTATTGAGGAAAAGGATTTCGATATGATTTTTTTTGGAGATGTTCTTGAGCATTTAGTTGACCCAGAAGATGTAATGAAACAGATTCTTCCCCTTGCCAAAGATAATGCTTATATCATTGTTTCATTACCCAACATTGCTCAAATTCAGTTCAGAATTAAACTTTTATTAGGTAAGTTTAATTATACAGAAAGCGGCGTCATGGATAATTCTCATCTTCATTTCTATACACTGAATACTGCCAAAAATTTTCTGAACAATGTTAACCTAAATATTAATGAAATTTATCCAAGCGGAACAATTGTTAGTTACTTTAATTTTTTTCCAACCCTGCTTGCCGCCCAATTTGTTTTTGTTTGCCAAAAAATGTCACCAAGTAAATATTGAAAATTTTTGTGGTATAGTAAGATTACAAAAATGAAGCCGGTGATTATGTGCGGCGGAGTCGGTACGAAAATGTGGCCGATGAGCCGAAAGAAACTACCTAAGCACTTTGTTCCCCTTTTTGAAGGTAAGTCTTTGTTTCAACTTAATGTTCAAACGCTGCTTAATAAATTTTCTCCTGAGGATATTTACATTCAGACTAACCAGGAACAGTCGAATTTAGCCCGGGAACAGGCCCTGGATATCCCCAAAGAGAATTTTTTTGTTGAGCCGGAACTGAGGAACCATGGACCGGCTACCGGTTTTTTTGCGGCAAAATTGTTTAAGGTTGCTCCCAATGAACCTTTTATGCTTATTCAAGCAGACTTGCTTCGGTCACCTGAGGAGAGTTTTTTAAAGACGATTGAGGAGGTTGAAAAGTTGGTTCTGGAAGAAAAAAAGTTGGTTACGGGCAGTGAGCGGCCAGATTATGCGGTGATGGGAATTGATTATTTGATTGTTGAGCCAACGGCAATTGTTAAGGAGGGAATTAATTTTTACAAAATGAAAAAATGGCTGGGGCGAGATTCGAAGGAGGGTGTAGAGAAGTACTTGGAAAATGATGCCGCTTTTAAGCATTGGAATCATTATTCTTGGACACCAAGATTGATGCTGGAAGCGATTAAAAAGCACAAGCCGGATTGGTATGAGCCGTTGATGAAGATGGTTGATGCTTTTGGAACAAAGAACGAGGAAGAGGTAGTTAAAGAGGAGTACCACAAAATGCCAAAGGGACCAATTGAAGAAGTGACCAGTCACGCTTTAGAAGACGCCTATATTTTTGAAGTGCCTTATGAGTGTATTGATTTTGGTACTTGGGAATCGCTGGCCAATTATTTCCGAATCCATGACAAGAGTCGGTTGTTCCCGGAAGAGGGTGTTCAGATTGAATCTGAGAATTGTTTTTTGAAATTACCCAAGGGAAAGTTTGGAGCAGCAATTGGAGTCAAGGATATTGTTATTGTTGACAGCGGTGATGCTTTACTGGTTTGCCACAAGTATAAGGCCGGCGAAGTTGGAAAAATTGTTGACCACCTCAAGGATAAAGATAAAGAAAGCCTACTATGACAGAACGAGTGTATTTAACGACTAAAAGAATTATTGATTTAACTGGAGCATTGGTCATTGGAATTATTTTTTTGCCCTTTCTTCTGATTGTTGCTGTTCTGATTAAACTTTATGACGGTGGGCCGGTTTTTGCCGATATCCCTCCCCGGGTCGGTAAGGAGGGTAAGAAGTTTCATTTGTATAAGTTCCGGTCAATGATTGAGAACGCTCACAATATTTTAAGAGAAAAACCTGAGTACGCCGAGTTGTACGAGAAGTATAAAAAGAATAGTTATAAATTGGCTATTGAGGAAGATCCGAGGATTACCCCGATTGGCCGATTTATTCGCAAACATTCTTTGGATGAGTTTCCTCAACTGTTGAATGTAATTCGGGGCGAAATGAGTCTGGTTGGGCCGCGGGCTTATTATCCAGATGAGTTGGAAGCACAACCGAAGAAATTCCCACATGTCAAGGGTTTGATACAAGAAGTGATATCGGTTAAGCCGGGCATTACCGGTCTATGGCAGGTATCGGGCAGGAATGAAATTGATTTTGATGAACGAATTAAATTAGACGCTTGCTATGCAAGCAAAAAATCGTTATTATTTGACCTATGGATTCTACTGAAAACACCCTGGGTGGTGATAACCGGCCGGGGAGCGGAGTAAAAACTAATTGGTTTAAAAAGCATTGGCTGTTTATTGTAATTGGCCTATTTTTTGGCTTGATTGTTAGCCTAGCCTTGGGAATAGTTTTGCCATTGAGAGGGTTGTTAACAGAAGCTCGGGAGTTAAAACCGAAGATCGCTGAAATACAAATTGCGGTTAGTGAAAAGAATTTAACTAAGGTTAAGGAAAAGATTAACGAAACCGATGCTGAATTGAGCCAATTTCAGAAGAAATATCAAAGATTGTTTTTAGTCAAGCGGCTACCTTACTTGAAGAAGTATTATCAAGACGGTGAACACGGCTTGGCGGCGGCTAAGGAAGGTTTGGAGGCAGGAAAATTGGTTGTGGAAGCAGTCGAGCCTTATCAGGATTTTCTCGGCTTGACCGAGGCAACAGAAAGTGGAGAAGTCAAGGACGGGGCAAAAACCACTGAAGAAAGAGTCGACTTTTTGGTGGAAGGATTAGCCGGAATCAAACCTAAACTTGGAGAGATCAGTCAGAAGATGAATTCCATTCAATCTCATTTGAGTGAAATCGACCCGAATGACTACCCGGAAGAGTTGAGAGGAATGAAGTTAAGATCTCAGATTGTTACTGGCAAGACTTTGGTTAAGGATGTAAATTTAATGGTCAGCCAGGGTGGGCCATTGATTGAAAAGGCGGATTGGTTGATGGGAGTGGACAGCCCAAGAAAATATTTGATGATTTTCCAAAACGACGCTGAACTCCGACCGACAGGTGGTTTTTGGACGGCTTATGGAATTTTGGAGGTTGATGACGGAGACGTGAGTCCCCAGATTTCGGAAGATATTTATGCTCTAGATGCCCGACTTAGTAAGAAGCTTGAAGCCCCAAGGCCAATCGAGGAATATCATAAGGAGGTTTATAACTGGCATTTGCGGGATATGAATTTGTCACCAAGCTTTAAGGAATCAATTGAAACTTTTACTGGTTATTACAAGGATTTGCCAGGAGCTGTTGAATATGATGGTGTTTTTGCTGTTGATACTCGCGTTTTGGTGGATTTGGTAGACGCCCTGGGAGGAATTGGCGTACCCGGCTGGGGTAATTTTACTTCTGAACCTGATGACCGCTGTTGGGGTTGTCCGCAGGTAATTTATAAGCTGGAAGAATACGCAACTAAACCAACTTCATACGTAAGAACTGACCGCAAGGCTTTTTTGTCACCAATGATGCACTCAATTGTTGCTAATGCTTTGGGGTCGCCAAAGGAGCAGGTGGCAAATTTAGCTCAAGTTGTCCTTAATAATTTTAAAGAGAAACATTTGCTGGTTTATTTCCCTGACCAGGAACTTCAAACCGCAGTCGAAAAGCTAAATATTGGAGGAACATTGGGAGAGGTTGAAGAACAAAGTGATTATTTTTATCTTAATGATGCTAATTTCGCTGGAGCTAAGTCTAATTTGTTTATTGACCAGGCGGTAGACCAAAATTACCTGATAGAAGATAATAGGATTGTCAAGGAGGTAACAGTTACTTATAAGAATACGGCTCCGGCTTCTAATTGTAATTTGGAAGCAGGAGAGTTGTGTTTGAATGGTTTGTACCGTAACTGGATGAGGTTTTATGTGCCAGAAGGAAGTAAGCTGATTGAGATGAAGGGTTCGGAGGTCGAACCAAAGACTTATTCTGAATTGGGCAAGACTGTTTTTGAAGGTTTTTACGGTGATAAGTATCCTTTATATCCTAAGGGAAGTACTCGGGTTACCTTGAAATATGAACTGCCTTATGAAGCAATGAAGTCTATCCCGGTAGCTATTGAAAAACAGCCAGGTAAGAATAATCCTGAATATGTTATCAAGGTCAACGGGAATGAAATAGAGAGGTTCGAATTGACCGCTGACCGCCAGGTAGTTGTTTCGCTTTAATATGGCTTCGAGAAAGTTTACCGTCCAAGCTGTCGTTGTTGGCAGAAAGGATTTCCAGGAAACCGATAAGTTGATTGATTTGATGACTGAATACCAGGGAAGGATAAAGGGATTGGCTAAAGGCGTGCGAAAAATTAACAGCCGACGTTTGGGCAGTTTGGAATTGGCAAACTGGGTTGAAGTCCTCCTTTATCAGGCGAAAACTTTTACAATTGTGACGGAAGTGAATAACCTTGATTCTGACCTTGGCTACCGACATGACGAAACTAAACTGGGAACAATGATGTATGTTTGTGAGTTGACTAATCATTTATTGCCGGAAGGTCAGGAGAACCGTCAAGCCTATCGGTTGCTCTTGAAAGTGCGAGAAGATATCAAGGCTGGCCGGCTGAATGAGGTAGTTGATTTTGAAGCTAATTTATTGAAAATTCTCGGCTATGGTGTACAATTATCAACTAGAAAGTTACTTAAAGCGGAGAACTATCCTTTGGCTCACCAAGAACTAACTCAGCGTATCGAAGAAATTATTGAACATAGGTTAACGAGCTTAGAAATTTTTAAATAATGGCAGAAGATAAACTTAATAAAATTGCTTCCCTGTGCAAGCGTCGGGGATTTGTTTACCAAACAACTGAAATTTACGGCGGATTGGCCGGGTTTTATGATTACGGTCCAATGGGAGCGGAGATGATTCGAAATTTAAAGAATCTCTGGTGGCAGGATATGGTCCACAGCCGAGATAATATTTACGGAATAGATGGTTCGATTATTCTTCATCCCAAGGTTTGGGAGGCGAGCGGACATATTGAGGGATTTGATGATCCCTTGATTGAATGCAATAAATGTCATAAACGAGTTCGAGTGGATAAATTGGAAGGTTGGAGAGCGAAGAAGAATGATCAAGGGGAGTGGCAGATCTTGGAACAGGGGAAGTTGGACTGCCCTTTTTGTGATGGGGAATTAGTCCCGGAAATTAAGCAGTTTAATTTGATGATGAAGACTTTTTTGGGCTCAGTTACCGGGGAAAAAACAACTGCTTTTTTGAAGGGAGAATCTTGTCAAAATACTTATCTGAATTTTAAGCCAATTGTCGATTCTTTGTCTCCAAAGATACCCTTCGGAATTGCCCAAATAGGCAAAGCCTTTAGAAATGAAATTACTTTTGGAAAGTTTATTTTTAAATTACGAGAGTTTGAACAGTGGGATGTAGAGTATTTTGTCGAACCGGATAAGGCTGATCAAGCTTATGATGAGTGGAAAAAAATAAGATGGAATTGGTTTGTCAACCGGCTCGGTTTTGATGAAGAAAAGATGCGCTGGCGGCAACATACCGAAGATGAGTTGATTTTTTATGCCCGGGATGCCTGGGATATTGAATACAAGTATCCTTTTGGCTGGGACGAATTAGAAGGACTGCATGACCGGTCTGATTATGATTTGAAACAGCATTCAAAGTTTAGCGGCGAGGATTTGCAGTATGTGACCCCAGACGGGAAAAAGTACTATCCGTACATTATTGAAGCTTCAGGAGGAGTGGATAGGACTTTCTTGGCTTTAATGCTTGATGCTTACCGGCAGGATGAGAAACGAACTTGGTTGTCACTGAAACCAGAAGTTGCTCCTTATAAAATGGCGGTTTTCCCATTGCTGGCCAATAAGGATAAGTTGGTTGATAAGGCAAAGAGTGTCTATGAAAAATTAAATGCTGAGTTTCATGCGGATTGGGATGACCACGGAAATATTGGTAAACGTTACCGCCGGCAGGATGAAATTGGAACGCCTTGGTGTGTTACGGTTGATTTTGACAGCCTAGAAGATGACTCGGTTACGGTTCGTGACCGAGATACAATGGAACAAGAGAGGGTTGACATTTCTAATTTGGAGGATTATTTTAAGAGTAGGCTTAATAACAATGAATAAAAAACAGCAACTTATTTTAGGGATTGGTGCCTTGGTTTTGTTTTTGGGAGTTGGTGCCAGCTGGCTTTTTTGGTGGGGGAAGGGCGACAGTGGAACAACTCCTGCTCCTCAAGGTTCGACACCAACCAGATCAGTTCAACCAACTTTGTCGGAAAAAAAGAAACCGAATATTGACTTGGACATTAATTCTAACCGGAGTGGAGCACTTATGACGGTTTCGAACATTGATGATGATTTTGTTGAGCTAGAATACGAATTGATTTATTTGGCTAAAAGCGATGGTCAGGAAATTGAACGCGGTGTCGCCGGCGGCCCGATTGAAATCAACAGCACCCGTGAAGTTAGTGAGGACCTGTTATTTGGTACTGAAAGTTGTACTACTGGGGTTTGTCACCAGCATATTGATAAGAATGTTAGCGAAGGTACCCTGATTATTCGGTTGGTTAACGCTGATAATCAATCCTGGGCCGTCGAGAAAGAGTTTACTATTGAAGAGGATGGATCAGGCTACACGACTGTTTGGGTTGAATAAACTACTTCTAGAACAACTTCTGACATTTCATTAATCTCCCCGCTCAAGGTAACAAATTACTGAACTGATAATACGACAAACTGGGTCTTGACAAGGAAGTTATTTTAGTGGTTTAATGGTGTTAAGTGGTGATCGGTGGTGAAGTTTGGTGAAAAGTATGCCCAATCAATTGTTAGGACAGTACCAAGTTAATGTTAGTCAGAAAGGTAGAATGGCCTTTCCTAAAAAACTAAGAGATGTATTGGGGTCGAAAATAATCTTAACAAGAGGTTATGAGGGTTGTTTAATCGCCGTTTCAGAAAAAAAATGGGAAACGTTAACTGAGGCAACAGAAAATAAACCTTTTGTTTCTGGCCCAGCTCGAGACACAGTTCGATTTTTGCTTGGTAATGCCGCTTTGGTGGAACTTGATGACCAAGGTCGGTTTATTATTCCGGCACATTTAAGGGATTACGGTGAAATTAAGTCTAATGCTGTTTTTTTGGGATTGAGCAAATATGTTGAAGTTTGGTCGGAAACAAAATGGAAGGAATACCAGACTTATTTGAGTAAAAACATTGATCATATTTCTGAACGCTTGAGTGAAGAAAATGTCTGATGAACGAGAACATATACCTGTACTTTTAAAAAAAGTTTTGGCCGAGTTTGACCCAGTAAAGGGAAAGAGATTTATTGATGCCACGTTAGGTTTTGGCGGACATACTCAAGAGCTGTTGAAAGAGGAGAGTAGTGTTTTAGGAATTGACTGGGATCCGGAAGTTGCCCAAAAAACAAAGAAGCGTCTATTTAGTTACTGCCCTGAGGCTTCTTTGTCAGTAGTTAACGGCAATTTCCGGAACTTGAAGGAGATTGCCAAAAAACATGATTTTTGCCCAGTTGACGGTGTTCTTTTTGATCTGGGAATTTCACGTTGGCATTACAAAAAAGCGGAAAGAGGATTTTCTTTTGAAGATGAAGCTTTGGATATGAGAATTAGTCCTGAGGCGAAGCAAACTGCGGCTGAAATTGTTAATAGTTATTCATTAGAGGAGCTAAATGAACTATTTTCAAAACTGGTTCAAGAAAAGCTGGCTAAGCCAATTGCTGAAGCTTTGGTTCACGCCCGTAGTTTGAAGCCGATTAGAAGCGGTAAGATGTTAGCCAACTTGATTGAACAAGTTTATCAAAATAAACATGAAAAAACTGACTATCATCCGGCAACTAAGGTGTTTTTAGCCTTAAGGATGACGGTCAACCAAGAGTTAGAAAATTTGGAAAAGGGGTTAGCTGAAAGCCTTGAGCTGTTGAAGCAAGGAGGAAAAACACTGGTGATTACTTTTCATTCCGGAGAAGATAGACTGGTCAAGCTTTTTAGCAAAAAACTTGGGGAAAAGTATGAAACAAAACTAATTTTTCCAAGTGCGGAGGAAGTTGCTAAGAATAGATTGGCGAGGAGCGCCAAATTAAGGGTAATTGAAAAATTATGAAAAAATATATCTTTTTTATTATTGGTTTAGCAATTATCGACGTTATCGTTTCGATGTTGATTTCTACTCAATTGCTGTCCCTTCAGAATAGTTATGCTCAACTGAGGCAAAGAGAGAAAGAGTTGCAGGCTAATAATCATCAGCTCAGTCGGGAAGTAGCCCATATGTCTTCTTTACAGCAGATTAGTCAGTCTGCTGAAAACCTCGGCCTGTCGGAGTTAGACAGCCAGTTGGTCTACATTGAAAAGGATATCTTTGCTGCATTAAGATAAGGGAATGAAGCAACGACGATTTGGATTTTTTTTAGCTGTTTTCAGCATATTAAACCTGATTATTCTTGGGCGGCTGTTTTATTGGCAAGTTATTAGAGGTGGAGAATTATCTGCAATAGCTAAACGCCAGCGGTTGGATGTTGAAGAAACTTACGCTCCCCGGGGGGTAATTTACAGTCAGGACGATTACCCGCTGGTAACTAATAATACGTCTTACCGAATTAATGTCTATCTGCCAAACCTGGATATTTCTAGCGACGAGTTGATTGAAAAAATTAGTCCAATTGTCGCTGAAAGCGAAGATGAGGAGGTAGTTGAAGCAACTGCTTCTGCAATTGGGGATTATTTTTCCGGCGGGCGTAAGTGGTTAACCCTATCTTACGAACTTGACCAGAAGAAAAAAAGGATTATTGAGGAAATGGATTTAGAAGGAATTGGTTTTGAGGAGAAGGAAATTAGGGATTATCCGGAAGCAAGCATGGCCGCACAGTTAGTTGGATTTGTCGGGTCGGATGAACGCGGCAATCCGCAAGGCTATTTCGGGCTTGAGGGGAATTATCACCAGCAGTTGTCCGGTCAACCAGGGTTGTTGATTGAAGAGAGTAATCCCTTTGGGCAGGCTATTTTATCCGGGGAAAGAATAGAGGAGGAAATGCGGCCGGGGATGAACCTGACTTTGCACTTAGAAAGAGCTGTCCAATATATCTTGGAGGAAGAATTGAAAAAGGGTATCGAAAAACACGGGGCTAAATCTGGCTGGGCAGTAATTCTTGAACCAAAAACTGGAGCAGTTTTGGGCATAGCTAGTTTTCCCAACTATCACCCAGGAGATTTCAATGAATACGATCAAGAGTTATATCCTAACCCAATAGTGGCTGAAGGATTTGAACCGGGTTCGGTTTTTAAGCCATTGGTAATGGCCGCGGCTCTTGAAGAGGGTCAGGTTAAACCTGAAACTAAATGTACGATTTGTGACGGACCGGCTGTTATTGGAGAACACACTATCAAGACCTGGAATGAAGAATATCACCCTAATTCTACGATGAAAGAGGTTATAGCTAATTCGGATAATGTTGGTATGGTCTATGTCGCCCAACAGTTAGGTAAGAAAAAAATGTTGGAATATTTAGATAAATTTGGTTTTGGTCAAAAAACAGGAATTGACCTCCAGGAAGAGGCGGAATTGCCAATCAGGCCGGCCAATCAATGGTACCCAATCGATTGGGCAACAGCTTCTTTTGGCCAAGGCGTTTTAGTAACCCCAATTCAATTAACCCGGGCTTTTGCTGTTTTGGCAAACGGTGGGAAGCTGGTTACACCTCAGGTTGTTGACCGGATTTGGAGCCGAACGGAGACGATTCATCAATTTCAGCCCAAAGTTATTGATAGACCAATCAGTCAATCAACAACTGATCAGGTAACGGAAATGCTTATTGGAGCTGTGGAGAATGGACCGGTTGATTGGACAAAGATTGATAATCTTGTTGTTGCCGGAAAAACTGGAACTGCTCAAATACCAATTGCCGGCCACTATGATGAAGAGAAAACAATTACCTCCTTTATTGGATTTGCCCCGGCGAATAGTCCAAAATTTTTAATGTTGGTCAGTCTTAGAGAACCGCAGTCATCACCGTGGGGTTCGGAAACAGCTGCACCGGTTTGGTTTAATATTGCTAAAAAATTAAAGTATTATTGGGGAATATAGTAATTAGGGTGATTAGCGATTAGTGGTAAAGCATAGAATATAAATTATGAATAAAAAAAAGAAACAATCACCGGATTGGGGATTAATTGGATTAACATTGTTTTTTATTTTTATTGGGTTGGTAATGATTGGTGATGTATCTTTGGTTCAAGCTGAAGTTACTTTTGGTGATAAGTTTTATTTTTTAAAAAGACAGTTGGTTTGGGTTGGCTTGGGCGGGAGCTTGGCTTTTATTGTCAGCCGACTGGATTATCATTTTTGGTCTAGGCTAGCTAAAATCACTTTTTTAAGCGGCTTGGGGTTACTTTTATTTGTCTTTTTACCTAAGATTGGAGTTACTGCTTATGGAGCTAAACGCTGGTTAAATTTTGGCTTTATTAATTTTCAACCAGTAGAAGTGATGAAGTTGGGCGTTATTTTCTTTTTTGCTAAATTGGCGGACAGGGAAGAGGCTTTACCTCTTTGGCAAGAGTTAATTTTTTTGGCTATGCCGGTTGGCTTAATTTTGCTACAGCCAGATTTTGGTTCAGCGGTCTTGCTAATTACGATTACAGCCGCTATTTGGTTTTTTGGCGGCAAGAACCTTTTTGGTTTGTCGACATTAACAATTTTATCGATTGCTTTGGGTATGTTTTTAATTATTTCGTCACCATACCGCAAGCAAAGATTAATGGGTTTACTCGATCCTTTTTATGATCCTCAAGGTAAGTCTTATCACGCTTATCAATTAGCTTTAACCCTGGGATCGGGAGGTATTTTTGGTCAAGGAATGGGAAATTCACGTCAAAAATTTCAATATCTTCCTGAGGTGACAACCGACTCTATTCTTGCTTTAATTGCTGAAGAGTTTGGCTTTATTGGAATAACTTTGTTTGTTTGTTTGTTTTTTCTACTTGTCGGCCGGGGAATAAGTATCGCCAGAAACGCCCCTGATAAGTTTGGTCAGGTGCTGGCAGGCGGGATTACTGCTTTAATTGCTTTTCAGGGATTGATTAATCTGGGAGCAGTGGCAATCGTCCTGCCTCTAACCGGTATGCCCTTTCCCTTCGTTTCTTACGGCGGGTCATCGCTTATCACTCTGCTTGTTGCCACCGGCATCCTCGTTTCTATCTCCCGCCAAACCAAATCTACCTAAATTTTTGTAGTTGAATTTTGCTGTTATTACTGGTAAAATCGGTTATTATGCAAGAAAGACAGCGCTGCTTATTGTTAAGAAGCTTAGCCTTAAAACAAGTTGATGTACAAGTTGCAAGTCGGCTTACTGGTCAAAGTGATGAGGAAGCCGCTCATTTATTGATTGATAAACGGGTAAGTGGCAAAGAAATTGAATCGATCCAGCGTAGAGGAGGCCCGTATGATATCGGAACAAGAAGAAGTACCGCCGCTATAATACATCTCAAAAAAATTCTGCCCAACCGCCAATCGTAAACACTAATCTTCTCCAGTATGTTAAACTTGCAGTATGAATAAGGTTGTGATTACGGGTGGACATATTACTCCTGCTTTAGGTGTAATTGAGGAAATAAACAAGGATAAAGAGAATTGGCAGATATATTATTTTGGCAGGAAATATGCTCTGGAAGCAAATAAGGCGGAATCTTTTGAGTATCGAACTTTGTCTGAACAGCCAGAGATAAAGTTTGTTCCGATAACAACGGGAAGGATTCAACGCAAGTTTACTCCAAACACATTTCAAAGTTTGTTGAAGATTCCTTATGGCTTTTTACAATCACTGTGGCTGATATTAAAGATTAGACCTAAGGTAATTATTTCTTTTGGCGGATATCTTTCTGTTCCGGTTGTGATAGCCGGCTGGATATTAGGTATTCCAGCAATAACCCATGAGCAAACCCGAACGATTGGTCTGGGAACAAAGATTAATAAGCTTTTTGTCAAAAAGATTGCCGTTTCTTTTCCAGACGTTATTGACCAACTGCCTAAAAAGAAAACTGTTTTGACCGGTAATCCGGTTGAATCTGGCGTATTTGAATATCAGCCAGATGAGGATAATAAACATTTTAAGCCACTGATTGAGTCAAAGTTGCCAATAATTGTTGTTACCGGCGGCAAAACCGGGTCTCAAATAATTAACCAAACGATTTTAAAGATAAAGGACAAGTTAATTAAGGATTATTTTATTTTTCACCAAATTGGGCTTGATCCCAAGGTTGAGGAAAAAATTGAATCTAATTACGTCGCAGTTAGATTTAAAGATAACCAGGAGTTTGGCTGGCTTTATCGACAGTCAGATTTGGTAATCGGAAGAAGCGGAGCGAATATTTGTACTTATCTGGCAGCTTTAAGGAAAAAAGCAATTCTAATTCCTATACCTTGGACTTCTCAAAATGAACAGGAGAGAAACGCTGATTGGATGGAGAAGATTGGATTGGGCAAAAAAGTTGAACAGAATAAACTAAGTGCAAATAGTTTACACAAAGAGATCAAATCATTGCTAGAATCAAGTAAAGTCGTTGATCTGCCAGATTGGTGGTCAAAAGCCGACCCGAGAAAGGCGGGGAAAAAGGTCTGGCAGTTGGCTAAAGACTGTCTATGAAATTAAAGCAACTGCCCATAGCTATTTTAATTTCTGGAATTATTTTGCTTTTTGAATTTAAGGTTCTTCCCTATGCCATCAATGAAATAAGGAACTGGAATAAGAGTAGTTATCAACCTATTCAGGAATCGGAAATTGTCAAGACTAAACTTATCTCTGCTTTGAAGGAAAATGGCATTCCAATTTTAAGTGGACCCAAAACTAGACCGGAAATAAATGGTTTAGAGGTAATTATTAAAGAAAAGGGATATCAAATGAAAGTGATTTTTTCTACCCAACAACCGCCGCAAAACCAACTTGCCTCTTTACAACTTATCTTAAAAGAGTCTAAAATTGAGGAGAGATTAGCGGGGGGAAATCCCCCCAAATTAATTGACTTAACCGGAGATAAACCATATGTCTCGTTCTAATTTGATTGTTGGCTTAGATATTGGCAGTAGTAAGATTGTAACTTTGGTTGGCCAACATTATCCAGAGGAAGAAAGATTAAATATTATTGGCGTTGCTAATTTCCCAGCGGAGGGAATGCGCAAGGGCCAGATTGTTGATATTGATGAAGCGACCCAGTCAATGATCAAGAGCGTTGAGGCGGCGGAGAGAATGGCAAACTTCCCGATTTCTGAAGCCTTTGTGAGTATTTCTGCCCCCCATATCGATTCCTTGAATTCGCAGGGTGTAGTAGCAGTATCTGATCCTACAGGCGAAATCACTAAGGAGGATGTTGAGCGGGTGATTGAAGGGGCAAAAGCGGTATCTTTGCCGTCTTCTCAGGAAATCCTACACGTTATTCCCCGGCATTACTCGGTTGATGGACAATCGGGGGTAGTTGACCCGGTTGGTATGGCGGGTGTTCGGTTGGAAGTTGAATCTCACATTGTAACAGCTTCAACGGCAGCATTGAGAAATTTGAGCAAGTGTTTGGATGAATCTGGGATTAAGGTTTTAGATTATGTTTTTTCCGGCTTTGCCTCAGCGGAGTCGGTTCTGACACCAACTGAAAAGGAATTGGGAGTAATTTTGGTAGATATGGGTGCCAGCGTTACTTCTTTAACTATTTTTCACGAAGGAGCTCCGGCTTATTCTGGTGTGATTCCAATTGGGGCTAAAAATGTTACTAATGATCTGGCGATTGGTCTTCGGCTGTCGCTTGAGGAAGCAGAAAAGCTGAAATTAAAGTTAACTACTGACCTTGATGCTGAAGATGAGGTTGGATTGAAAGAGTTAGGAGTAAGTCAATCTGACCAGAAGGTTTCTATTAAGACTGCTGTTGACGGTATTGTTGCTCCACGCTTGGAAGAAATTTTTAAGTTGATTAGGGAAGAAATAAAGGAAAGTGGTTTTGGCGGGGCTACTCCAGCAGGAGTAGTTTTAACCGGAGGCGGAGCCCAAACCGTTAGAATTAAATATAATTGCCAACACACTCTTGGGCTTCCGGTTAGGATCGGTCAACCTGAAGATGTTGGCGGGATTGTTGATGAGTTGTTGACCCCTAATTTCGCTTCTTCTATCGGGCTGATACTTTATGGTGTCAAATCTAAACGTGCTCAAGGAACTTTGCCCCATCGGATGTTTGATTTAGGTAAATTCAAGGGCAAGTTACCAATTAAGGGGGCAGTTCAACGGTTAGGAGACATCCTTAAACCGTTGCTGCCGTAAACTTCTATGGCTTTAGTTGAACCACGACCAAGTCAAATTGCCAATATTAAGGTTATTGGCGTTGGCGGCGGCGGAGGAAATGTTGTTAATCATATGATTAAGTCTAACCAAATCAAAGGGGTTGATTTTATTGCTGCTAATACCGATGCTCAGGCTTTAATTTCTTCTAAAACAGATACTAAAATTCAGTTGGGTAAAAAATTAACCAAGGGGTTAGGAGCTGGAGGTAATCCTAAAATTGGACGAGAGGCTGCTCAGGAATCAGAAACCGAGATAGAGGATTTGATTAAGGGTTCGGATATGGTTTTTGTTGCTGGAGGGATGGGAGGCGGAACTGCCAGCGGAGCCGCTCCGGTTATCGGGAAAATTGCTAAGGAAAAATTAGGTATTTTAACCGTTGGTGTGATTACTAAACCGTTTATGTTTGAAGGGACGCGGCGAATGGTTATTGCTGAAGAAGCGATTGAGCGAATGAAGGAGGCAGTTGACACCCTAATTGTTATTCCCAACCAGAAGCTTTTGGATATTGCTAATGAAAAAATGACTTTGGTTGAGGCTTTTAATTTGGCGGATTCAGTTTTAACTCAGGGTGTAAAAGGAATTTCGGAGTTGATTACTACGCCAGGATTGATTAATTTGGATTTTGCTGATATTAAGTCAATTATGAAGAATGCCGGTAGTGCCATGCTCGGAGTTGGTGAAGCAAGCGGAGAAGAAAGAGCTAAGCAGGCGGTTCATAAGGCTATTTCGTCGCCGCTTCTCGATGTCAGTATCGACGGAGCCAGGGGCATTCTCTTTAATATTACCGGCGCTAATGACTTAACGATGATTGAAGTGGAAATGGCTGCTCAAGAAATTAGTCAACAGGTCGGGGGAGACGCCAATATTATTTTTGGAGCGAATATTGTTCCTGATCATAAGGGAGTAAAAATTACAGTTATTGCCACTGGGTTTGATCAGTCCCGGCAGGTTTTGTCACAGTTAGTTAGCGAGGATAAGAAGCCACCCCAAAGCCAACCTCAGCCTCAATCTGAATCTCAACCCAAAGAGACTAAGGAAGAAGAGAGTGAGGATTTGCCTTTTGCTGAAGAGGACTTGCCAGAGGGAGTTGAAATAAATGATGAATTTGATATTCCTTCTTTCTTGAGAAAACAAAAGAAATGATTGCTGTACCTGGACTGATGCTGATTAATCTTCTAATGATTTGGGGACTTGACCGGAGTTTGTTTTGGAGGCAGTTATTGTTTTGGCTAGTTGGCTTCGCCATTTTTTTTGGTGTCAAAAAAATAGGCAGAAAGAATTTATTTAAGTGGAATAAGTATATTTATTGGGCAACTATTTTGTTTTTGGGCCTGCCCTTAATTTTTGGCCGGGTTGTTCGTGGGTCAATGCGCTGGATAACTATTGCCGGGTATAGCTTTCAACCGTCGGAATTAGCTAAACCAGTTATTCTTGGCTGGTTGAGTAATTATTTGTCTCAGGAAGGGATGGGTAATTTTTTAGAGTTTATTATTGACTTAAGCCTGATTTGTTTACCTTGTTTTTTAATTTTAATGCAACCAGATCTAGGCAGTGCCGGAGTTATTTTTCTCAGCCTAATTATTTTACTTTTTATTAGAAAACCGAAGATTCACTGGTGGGGTCCATTAATTTTGATTGGTTTAGTCTTTTTGGCTTTCAGCTGGAGTAGACTCCTTCAACCTTATCAAATTGACCGGATAACTGGATTCCTTCATCCCGGCCAAGATCCGTTAGGTAAGGGATATAACCAGATTCAAGCTAAAATTGCAATTGGAGCAGGGGGTTGGTTAGGGAGAGGTTTTGGCTTGGGACGGCAAACACAGTTAGCTTTTTTGCCGGAAAAGCAAACTGATTTTATTATTGCCGCTATTGGTGAAGAGTTAGGGTTTATCGGAATTTTGTTTACACTTGGTTTTTACCTTTATTTTTTACTGTGGATGGTGAAGAAAATTCAGGAAGCGTCTAGTGGAAGTGAGTATAATTATCGTCTTGGTTTTTTTATTTTGTTTTTTTTGCAAACTAGTTTTAACATTGGTATGAACCTGCAGTTGTTTCCGGTTGTTGGTTTGCCCCTGCCGCTGTTGTCTTACGGAGGTTCATCCTTAATTTCAACTCTTTTTGGTTTGGGAATGTTTTGATAATTTTCAAGGCTATTGATATAATTACCCCTGACATGGATTACGCAATCATTGATTTCAAAGGACACCAGTACCAAGTTAAACCTAATCAGGAGTTGATTGTTGATAGGTTAGATGTTGATGCCGATAAGGAAATTACTATCGATCAAGTACTTTTGATTAAGGATGGTAAGAATGTAAGCATCGGCCAGCCGACTGTTGCAAATGCTAAGGTTACGGCTCAGGTTATTGAACATTTTAAAGGAGATAAGATTAGGGTTTCAAAGTTTAGAGCGAAGACTAGATATCGACGAGTTAAGGGGTTTCGTCCATATTTGACTAAAATTAAGGTTAAAGATATAAGCGTGAAATAATGGCAAAGACAAAGGCAAAGGGAAAGGTAAACCAGAAAAGTCAACGGATGCGAAGGGGAAAACACCGCGGGGTTAAGTTGTACGCCGGCCAAACAGCAGAACCGGGAAATATTATTGTTCGACAGTTGGGCAGTAAGTTTCACCCCGGGCCGGGAACTAAGATGGGACGCGATTTTACTATCTACGCTAACAGGCGGGGAGTAGTCAAGTTTGAGAAGAGAAAAGATAACAAACTTGTTTGCGTTTATTAAATTTAATCAATGGCTGAACTCGGCAACTACGATAAGCTAAATCCTCTTGAGCGGGCGAGATTGTTTAAAAGAATTAAAGAGGATGAAGGCTTAAGCTACAAGGAACTTGCTAAGAAAATTGATAAGAGTGCTTCTTTTGTTGCTAATTCTGTTCGATTAATAGATCTTCCGATTGCAATTAAGGATGGATTAATGGGTGGGGTAATTTCAGAAGGACACGCAAGAGCTTTGGCTTCTTTAAATAATCCAACCGATTGTATTTCAGTTTATAAAGAGGTTTTGAAAAGTCATGCTACGGTTAGAGAAACGGAAGAATTGGTTAGGGAAAAGAAGCAGGACCAAAAAAGTAAAGTAGATATTGATGAAAAACAAGCTAAAAAAATTAAGGATTTTTTAGAAAAACTTCTTGATGTTGAAATTAGTGAAATTGAGGCTAATCCTAAGGTGAGCCGACTAATCTTAAAGGTTTTTTTGAATAGTTAATAGTCGGCGTGTTCAATTAAGCCAACTCTATCCGTTGGCCAGTAACGGAAGAAGGCTCGGCCAACAATGTCTTCTTTAGGTGTCGTGCCAAATTCGCGACCATCACGGGAATGTGAACGGTTATCGCCTAGAAGTAGATATTGGCCTTGGGGGACAATTAAGGGCTTTCCTTCACGAAGATAACTTCCTGAGGCGGTTTTAAAGTCTAATGGCAGATATTCTTCATAAAGCGGGTCACCGTTTATCCAAATCCGGTCGTTTAGAATTCTGATGGTTTCACCGGGAAGTCCAATAACTCGTTTAATGTATTCACATTCGTTTTCGGCACAAGGCTCGCTGGGAGGGGCTTTGAAAACAACAACTTCCCCTCGTTGCGGCTCACGTCGTTTATAGCTGACTTTTTCGGTTAAAACGAATTCTTTGTCGTGAAAGTTTGGCTCCATTGAGTGGCCGTGAACCTGGTTTGGCTGGGCGACAAAGAGGTAGAGCAAAACAAAGACGGATAAGGCCAAAACAAGGGCCTGAACTGAATCTAGAAAAAATCTGAAAACTTTCTTAAACATACTGGTACAGTTTATACCCTTTGATATAATATCTCAAGGGGTAATCGGGCCTGTAGCTCAGCGGTTGGAGCGCGCCGTTCACATCGGCGAGGCCAGTGGTTCGAATCCACTCAGGCCCACAGATTGATGGTTGTGAAATAACGCCCGCGGTAGTTGGAAAATCGGGGAGAGGAGAGAATTAGTTTCTTGGCTTCGTCAATGTTAAAACTCTTAGGGTTTAGTATATCTGTAAACTTTGATAGTTTATCCCAAGAGTAAGCTTCTTTTGGTTTTCCACCGGATTGATTCCAATTATCGGTCTTTTGCTGAGAGAGATAAAAGTCGGTTGTTAAGTATATTTTGCCGTTGTTTTTTTTCACTCGAAGCATTTCTTTTAACGCTTGTTTTGTTCTTGGCCAGTCGTCTAGGTGTTCTATGGCAGATATGGATATGACCAGGTCGAATTGATTGTCTTTGAACGGCATTTGGCACATATCGGCTTTAACGAAATTAACCTTTGTTTCCGGCACATCCGACCAGGGCTTATTTATTTTCTTTATGTCTAAGGACGTAACGTCTGCTTTTAAACTAGCTAAATATTCTGGAAGTAAGCTTGGGCCAGTACCAATATCAAGAATTTTTAATCCCTTGAAATTAGTATCTTTTAGTAGATTAAGCAATGCGCCATATTCCCAAGCCCGTATGCCATATGTTTCCGGCTCAAATATCCGTTGAAACCAACCAGAATGAAATTCACCCAGCTTTTTTATTTTCTGTCTAACCAGACGAATATCTTGACGGTCAGAAATCTTGTTTTGAAGAGGATCTTCTTGGCTATTGAAAGGAGTAACCCATTCCCAACCATAATTTAACAACCATTTTGTATCCCAATATCCATTTTTGCTGAATAGTTTGATCCAGTTGATTAGGGCTTGGTGCCAGTATTGCCGCATGAAACATTATAACTTATAAAGCTTTTATCGCGGTTGGCGAACTCTTGATGGATTTTTGAAGTATGTTTCTTGACCTAAGTTTATGCCAAAGTAAGCATCTGGTTGAGCAAGAAAATATTTATACTGATTGGTTTCTTCAGCGGCTAGACCATTTATTGCTTCTCCTAATTTTAAACTAGCCGGCTTCAACTTATTGATATCCTGATTACGATCATTGGCTAATTGCAAATAATTTTTGCCTAAACTGGAATAACCAACTGCTTTTTTAAAATTATTTAAGGCATCTTGTTTGGAAATCGACAAGTGATATTGATTAATTTTTTGCCAAGCAGAAACAAGCAAGCGACTAATTTCTAGTGAATGATTGAATTTAGCAATTTCGTTTTCTAATAGCTTTTTCCTATATTCCGACAAGTTATCTAGAGCATTTTTGATTTCAGCGATTACATCTAACCAATTTTGACTGTCTACGTTATCAATGGCTGAAGAAATGTTGTTTTCAGCAGTATTGAGAACTTGAGCATTGTTGTCGTTTAGTTTTCTTAACTCAAACAAGGCTAGTTCGAGCAAGTTTTTTCCAGTTTGATCAACTAAGGGGTCTTCTTCTGGTTGATTGGGCTTGATTTCAAATAAGTATTCTTTTTCTTGACTTAAGCTTATTTCGCCTTGATAGGTTTGCCAGTAACTGCCTTGTGGGGTTAACTGTCCCAAATAGAGATGATAGGTTCCGTCGGCAATTCCGGTTAATTTTGCTAGATAGTCATTTGGATTTTGAGGATGATCAATATATACCATTTGTAGATCATCTTCTTCTGGAGTGTAAGTTTGGCCAGTATTTAAGTCTTCAACCTCTAAAACAGCAGGAGAGGCTAAGTAAAAAATTAGCATATCGCTGGCTGAGGGTAACTTATACCCAGGGGCAAGGGTTGGGATTACTGGGTTGCTAATTCCAATCTCTTTTAAAATTTCTTCTAAGGGCTGGTCATCGTGGACTAGTTCCTTGTGTTCTAATGGGAACTCTAATGGATTGTCATTTCCGAGATAACTGCTCGAACGAAGAACTGTTTGGTCTCCAACACCAAATAAGGTTTGAATCGGCTTACCGTCAGGCCACAAATTAAGCAATTTGTCGACGAGGTTTGTTTGATTTAAATTAAGCTGTTCTGGAGTAGAGTCCGGCATGTTTCCGGCAATGAAACTGGTCTGGTTGATAAATGTATTTGTTACCGGATCGGCATTGAGGTCAATCAAATAGTTATTAATAAAATTGTGGCCGTTATTTGACGATAGCATCTGACCATCTTTAAAAAGATAATCAAAGGAGGGTGTTAGGTCGTATAAAACTGGAGCAAAGTTTTGAATTACTGCAGCATCGATTTGAAAACCACGTCGATTGATGTGAACTAATAACTCCATGCCAATCCATTCTAGATCTCGCTGTTCGCCAATTTTACCGCCGGCTAAGGCTTGATAGGCTTGAACAGCACCTTGATGAGGAGAACCTACGGTTACTATCTTCCCAACCTTGTTTTGATTATCTTTAGCCCACTGTCTACTAACCATACCGCCTAAAGAATGTCCAATTAAATTAATTTTGTCCTTTGTTTTTAAGCCGTCAGTATTTTCAATGAAAAAAGCTAGATCATCGGCGGATTCTGATATTGGCTGACGCCAATCATACGGCCAAAGAAACAAATCTTCACCAGTTGTATAACCATTTTGCTCAAGTGCATGATATAACCGTTGATAGACTGGTTTAGCGAATGGGATTAGCTTCCACTCGCTTTGATCAACCTCCTGGTCTAAGACCATTGCCTTTGTATTCCAACTTGCCGACAACCCCGGCACAACCACCACCCCCTCACTCGTTAAATTCGGTTCTCCAACAGAGCGGACTAATACATCATCAAAGCTCTTAATCATTTCTCTACCTTCTGACACACTTGGATAAGTACCACTCCAAGAAGCTAAACCAATGCCTCCAACCGATAAAGGGTTTACGCTTATATCTTTAAATTTAACAACTTCATAAAAACTGGTACTATCCGGACATTTAATAAACAAATTAAATTTATTTTCGGATACCTCTACCCTTAATGAATACCATTTGTTATTGTAAATCGAACAACCTATCCTTTCCGGCTGAATTTCCATCCAAGTATTTTTAAAATTAATATTTTCATCATCACCAATTATTTCTGCCCAGTCAAAAATATCAATTTCCTGTTTATCGATAACCTTTACTATTCTAATATTATTTTCCTCCCAATATAGAGGGGCATTCGCTCTTAAATCAATAAAATAGTAACTTTTTTGATCACTTGCCACTCGTATTAGTACATCTTGATCAACTCCATCTTTTCCATACATTTTGACTTCTATAATGTAGTCACTCAAATCGTAAATCTGGCTATCAGAAGGAAAATAAGTTTCAAAAACTCTTTTTTCAGCAAAATTGACTTCAATTGACTTGTTACCCAAATCATTATCAACTAATTTCCAATTTTCTGAACCAATCCAGTATTCTCTAATTGAATCAAAATTATCTTGAAAATAAACAGAACTCGCATATACTGATTTTGAATTAAAAAGGAAGCCAATTATAATTACAGAAAGAAAAAAGAAGATGTAATTAACAATTACCTTTAATGGCATTACTATAATTATAAGCTAACTCATTAAACTATAATATGTCAAGCAAAACCTTACCAATAACAGTAATAATTGTAACCTACAATAGTAATAAACATATTTTCAAATGCATCGAAAATATCAGTAAATCTACCCAGACACCAAAGGAGATAATTATTTTTGATAATAATTCAAATATTTCACCTTTTAAAGAGATAAAAAAACTAAATAACAAAAAAATTAAAATTCAAACAATTCAAAATAAATCTAATATCGGTTTCGCAAAAGCTGTAAATAAAGCTAGTAAACAATCAAAAACGGATTATTTACTACTATTAAATCCGGACTTTTACATTAATAAAAAGGCAATTGAAAGCATATGGAAAACTATGAACTTAAAAATGTCTACAGCGGTTGTAGGAGGAAAAGCAATAGGTCAAAATAATAATATACTCAAAACTATTGCCAACAAACCAAGTTTTATGACTTTATTTATCGAATTCACTTCTTTAAAGAAAATATTTGAGCTTTTTAACATCGAAAACGCTAGTAATTTCTGGGATTGTAAAGCTTTAAGATCTAAAAAACCTGTACAGGTCGATGCTGTTTCAGGGTGCTTCATGTTAATCAAAAAGAAGTGGTTTGACGAAATTGGTAAATTTGACCCAAAATTTAAATTGTATCTAGAAGATCTTGATTTATGTTTAAGAATTGGTAATAAAAATGGAAATATTTATTTTGATCCCCTTAGTTATGGTTACCATATTGAAGGAGGCAGCAGTGTAGATAAACCAAATAAAATCAATCAGGCTTTCTGGGACAAATCTAAAAGGTATTTTTCTAAAAAATATTTTGGTACACTGGGAAGATTGCTAATAGTAGTGTATTTTCTGGATGATATACTACTTAAAATTAAAAAATCAGTACTTAAATGAAAGTAACGGGGATAGTTTTAACCAAAAATGAGGAAAGGAATATTGAAAGGTGCTTAGAGAGCATTGAATGGTGCAATGAAGTAATTGTAGTTGACGACTTCTCAACGGATAATACCCGCAAAATTGCTGAAAATAGGGGAGCGGTAGTAGTGAAAAGAAAACTAAATAATGATTTCGCCGCTCAGAGAAATTTTGGCCTGGAAAAAGCTAGCAACGAGTGGGCATTATTTGTAGACGCTGATGAAGTTGTCTCCCCTCTTCTTCATGAGGATATTGTGCGACGCGTAAAGGATAAAAAGTATTGCGGTTTTTTAATTCCCCGCCAGGAATATTTTGTTAACCATAAACTTCATTGCACTGATAAACCTTCCTGGGATTGGTCTTTTGGTTTTAATAAACTTTTACGGCTTGGCAAAAAAGATGCCGGAAGGTGGGAAGGAAAGGTTCATGAGGTTTGGAAAATAAGCGGAGAAATTGGTGAGTTGGAAGGAAAACTAATTCACTTTTCTCATCCGGATATAACAACTGCTTTAGAAAAGGTTAACCAATACTCAACCATTCGAGCAAAAGAGCTGGCTGATAACGGTGAAACTAGTAATTTGTTTGATGTTTTGACATACCCAACGGCAAAGTTTTTTAAGGATTTTTTTTGGCATGGTGGATATAAAGATAAAACTGCCGGATTTATTTATTCCTTACTGATGGCCTTTCAGTCTTTTTTAACGCGAAGTAAGTTATGGCAGATAAGTAACTGAAAGTGTTTTGTCTGTTTGATTGCCGGCTTTGTCGGTAACAACAATTTCAATTTTATTACCGCCCTCTTGTAATATTACGCTGTCGGAAAATTCACCTTCTTGGTCAACAATAGCTACATGTTCGTTTACCAACACTCGAGCTTTGGGCTCAGTCCTGCCCTGAACTTCTATTGTTTGTTCTTCTAACGCGGCCCCATCTTCCGGCTTAATTATTTCTAATTCTGGAGCTTCTGTGTCATAAATGATTTCAAGCCGCTCTGTTCGCTCACTTTCATTATCAGCAGAGTCAACTGCCCAGGCAATAAGCTCATTGCTGCCTTCGTCTAACATTAACTTCTCAAGGTTAAATTCCCCTTCTTCATCAGCTTTAGTTTCGATTACTTCTCCATTTAGATTAATTTTTATTTCAGCTTCTGACTCCGAAACTCCCTTTAATTCTAATTGTCCGCTATTGGTTGCTTCCGGAATGGTATTGAAAAGGGGAACTGGGGGAGGAATGACATCTTCATTGGCAATTCTTTCGTTTTCAGATTTTGTTTCACCAAGAAATTCAACGAGGCTGATAAATAAAGGGATGCCCCAGACAGCAATAACGGTTACTAAAACAATAGTTAGTAAACCAAAGATTACTGCTCTTCGCCGTATTTTGTCTTCTTCAGTCACGGGTTTTTCTTTTTGATGAAACTGATTTGCTTTCGTCATGATTGAACTGGCAAACCCAGCTCGGAGTAATTGTACCAGAATCAATTATCGCTTACAAACAAAGTAAGAATGGGCTAATAAAAGAGAGCCTGCGGTCGGAATTGAACCGACGGCCTATCCCTTACGAAGGGATTGCTCTGCCCCTGAGCTACGCAGGCATGAAGGAGCGGGAGACCAGATTCGAACTGGCGACCTTCTGCTTGGGAAGCAGACGCTCTAACCAACTGAGCTACTCCCGCCTACGCTAAGACTACAGCGAGGTAAACCCGTCTAATCCGCTAAAACACGAATACGACGAGGTAAACCCGCCCTATCACTTAAACTTAGTAACTAATTTTAAGTTTACTTTTAATCTCTAGGAATTTCAAGCTCCATGCCCGGCTCAATTACATTAGGATTGTCAATCGACTGGCGATTGGCTCCCCAAATCTTTGGCCACTCAAACATGTCACCATAGGCCCTTAAAGCAATTTTGCTGAGGGAATCACCTTCCTTGACAGTGTAAGTGCTTCCTTCGATTTTCATGTCATCAGCAACACCTGTATCTGGTAGTTGAGTAACGGTCATTTCTTTTCTCTCAACATCAGGAATGGTGAGCTCTTGACCAACGGCTAAAAGATTAGGACTGCCGAGATTGTTCTCTTCAGCAATATCCACCCAGTTGTAACCAGATAGATAATATTTTTCGGCTATTTCCCAAAGACTTTCTCCCTGACTAACACTATGTGTAGCAGGTAATTCTGCTTCTTGTTCCTCTTGATCAGAATCTTCTTGCTGTTGTTCTTGCTCTTGATTTTTCTTAGGCATCGAGGGTAATCCCTTACCTTGAAAATAACGATAGGCTAATCCACCAATAGCGAGAACAACCAAAACACCCATAATCATACTAATAACTTGCTCGGAGTTTTTAACTCTTTGAACTAAATTTTGGTTTTCTTCGTAGTTTATCAATTTATTCACCTCCTTAATTGGGCAGTCAAGGGCAGGTGGGCAGAAGTCGGAACTTTTAATGCTCCGCGGCGGGGCTGACGGGACTCGAACCCGCAACTTGTTCCTCGACAGGGAACTACTCTGACCGATTGAGTTACAGCCCCAATTCAACATTGATTTTATCAAGTAAGACTTTTTAATGCAATAACTAAGTAATAATTTTTATAGAATTTTGAATGATGTTTGTCTTTTGGGACATATTAGGTTGCATCGTTTAAATATTTTATACTAGTTAAATTTAATTTAACATTTGCTTTTTTAAGTAATGCTGATTAACATCATGGTAGTGAAGGGAGGTGATGATATTTAAATGGCACTTATTATCGTTGCAGTTTTAGTTATTATAGCTGTTTATGTTGTAACAACTTACAATCAACTGCAAACTTTAAAAACACGAATTAGAGCTGCTATTCAGGAAATTGGTAACCAACTGAAGCGGCAGGCTAACTTGATTCCAAACCTTAGCGAATCAGCTAAAGGTTATTTGGAACATGAAAAAGGTATTTTTAAGGAATTAGCCGATGCTCGAAAGGCAGTTAACCAAGCTGTAGAGTCAGGCGACACCCAAAAAATGCTTGATGCTCAGGATAAAGTCCAAAACGCATTGGGCTCACTTAAAGTAGTTGTGGAAAGCAACCCAGAACTAAAAGGAGCTGATGTTGTTTCAAAATTAATGGGAGAACTAAGAGATACGGCTGATAAGGTTATGTACTCAAGACGTACATTAATTGACCTAGTTGCTGACTACAACCGTAAGTTGGTAACTATTCCTAGCAATATTGTGGCAACAGCTTTCGGATTTAAGCCTGAAAAAGGTTTGGAAATCGCAGAAAGCGGTGAGCACTTGGAAGTTAGTCAAGAGGAAACAAAAGCACCTAAGGTTGATTTGTAATATAATAGGCTGAAATGCTTAACGTCTATGAACGCGTTGACCAAAACAAAAGGCGATCAGTAATCGTAATGATTGGCTTTGTTTTTTTTGTGGTTGGCTTTGTTTACCTGATCGGACAGTTAACTGATGCCGGCCAAGGAACAATTATCATGGCTGGCATTTTTTCTCTGTTCTCTTCGTTTGGCAGTTATTTTTGGGGGGACAAAATAGTTTTAAAGTTGTCCAGCGCTAAACCGGCTAACCGGGATGAACATTTTAACTTTTACACTGCTGTTGAGAATTTAAGTTTGGCTGCCCAAATTCCAATGCCGAAGCTTTATGTGATTGACTCACCGGCAATGAACGCCTTTGCTACCGGACGTGACCCAGAACATGCTGTTATTTGCGTTACTAGTGGTTTACTGAAGAATTTGGATCGAACTGAACTGGAAGGGGTGATTGCTCATGAAATATCACACATCACTAATTTTGATATCCGATTGATGATGATTGTCGCTGTTCTGGTCGGGATGATAACAATTGTTAGTGATTGGCTGTTGAGACTAGGGAGAATCGGGTTTTCTGATGATGACAATAAAAAGGCTAACCCGATTACAATGGCGGCAGGATTAATTGCCGTGATTGTTTCCCCAATTGCGGCAAAATTAATCCAATTGGCTTTATCGAGAAAGCGGGAATATTTGGCCGATGCAACAGCAGTTAAACTGACTCGACAGCCGGAAGGACTAATTAATGCTCTGAAAAAATTGGGCCAAAGTCCAGTACCGCTAAGAACGGCTAATCAGGCAACCGCTCATTTATATATCACTAACCCCTTAAAAAATAAGCGCGGCCTGCAAAAAGTGGCTGGCTTGTTTTCAACCCATCCGCCGCTTGAAGACAGAATTAGAAATTTAACTCAAATGCTTTGACCAAGCTTCAAACAATTTTTATAGCTTTTTTCGGTATCCTTAACCTGTTATTGGGTTTAAAAGGGTTTGTTCAGTGCAGTAGAAAGGCTAATACATATGGCATAACCTGGGGATTATTTCCGCTAGGGATTTTTGTTTGGGGTGACGCAGTCATTTTTGGTCCCTTTTGGGCTGGGGCGAGTATTGTTAGTCTTCTTCTAAAAGATTGGCTATTATTTTTACTGGTCTTTTCAGTTTTTTGGGTGGTTAGAAGCCTTGGGGAAACAATCTATTGGTTTAACCAACAATTCAGCGGTACTCACCGGTACCCGCCAGAACAACTAATCGGACATAAAATTTTTAAGGGAAAATTGATTGAAGAATATGACGCAATTTGGTTTGTTAATCAAATTGCCATGCAATGTCTTACGGTAATATCACTAATTACCACAATTTATATTACTTACCTTTGGCTAAACAATATTTTTTAATACTTCCTTAGGTGCAGGTATAAATTCATGGATTCGACTACGCTCACCACAAGCTCCTGGAGGTGTAAACTGGCAGAAAAATACTTTATTTGCTAACAAATTGGCACTTGACAAGATAGACTGCTTGTTTTATATTTTAATTAAGATGGCACTAAACCCAGAAAAGCTAACATATAACTCTAGACAAGCCTTGGCAAAAGCCCAGGAATTGGCCGAAGAAAAGCGGCATCCTCAGGTAATGCCGATGCACCTCCTTTTGGCTTTAGTTGTTGATTTGGAGGGAGTTGTTGTTGAGATTATTAAGAAGCTAGGAGTTGAAATTGAGCAAGTTGTTAAAAAAGCTGAAAGTAGGCTGGAACAGGCCCCGCAAGCCGGCGGCGAAATGGACCAAGTTTACCTTTCCCGGGAATTAAGTAAGGTTTTAACCCAAGCCAATAAGGAAGCGGAGCAACTCCAGGACGAATTCGTTTCTAGGGAACATTTGTTTTTGGCTTTGATTGCAATTGACCCGGAAACACAATCGGTTTTGGAAGACTTGGGTATTGAAGTCACTAAGGTTAAAAAAGCATTGGAGGATGTCCGGGGAAGTCAAAGAGTAACGGATCGATCGCCAGAAGGCGGCTATAACGTTATTGATAAATATACCTTGAATCTAACCAATTTGGCTGAAAAGGGGGATTTGGATCCGGTTATCGGCCGAGATCAGGAGATCCGTCGGGTAATGCAAATTCTATCGCGGCGGAAAAAGAATAATCCAGTTTTAATCGGTGACCCGGGAGTTGGAAAAACAGCTATTGTTGAAGGACTGGCTCAACGAATAGTTGAAGGTGATGTTCCGGAAAGTCTTAAGGATAAAACCATTCTGTCTTTGGATCTGGCTTCACTTTTAGCTGGAAGTAAGTTTCGCGGCGAGTTCGAAAAAAGATTGAAGGCGGTCTTGAAGGAAATTGAATCAAATCCTGAAAAATATATTTTGTTTATAGATGAGCTGCACACTTTAGTTGGTGCCGGGTCGGCAGAGGGGGCAGTTGATGCTGCGAATATGTTGAAGCCGGCATTGGCCAGAGGCAGTTTACACGCAATCGGAGCAACAACTGTATCTGAATACCGGAAACACATCGAAAAGGATGCTGCTTTGGAGCGACGATTTCAACCAATTATGGTTACTGAACCTTCTGTTGAAGATACGATTGCTATTTTACGGGGATTAAAGGAAAAATACGAGATTCACCATGGAATTAGAATCCGAGATGAAGCAATTGTCGCGGCAGCTAAACTGTCTGACCGCTACATTCGGGATAGATTTTTACCTGATAAGGCAATTGACTTGATTGATGAAGCAACTTCGGGACTTAAGATTGAGGCAGAGTCTATGCCGGCTGAACTTGACCGACTGCAAAGAAGTATCCGCCAAAGAGAAATTGAACTGGAGGCATTGAAAAAGGAAAATACTGATGCGGCAAAAGAAAAAAGAAAGGAACTAAAAAAAGAAATTGCAGAAAAAAAGGAAACTCTCCGAGACAAAAAGTCTGCCTGGGAAAGACAAAAGGAAATCGTTACTAATATTCGTGATGCCAAAGCAAAATTAGACGAACTTCAAGAAGAATTGAAAAAGGCAGAACGGGAAGTTGATCTTAATCAGGCGGCGGAAATTAAGTATGGGAAGATGCCTGAAACAGAAAAAGAATTAAAGAATTGGCGGGAAAAATGGAAAGAAATTAAGGATAAAAACCGGCTGTTGAAAGAAGAAGTTGGGGCGGAGGACATCGCTGAGGTTATTTCCCGATGGACAAATATACCGATTTCAAAACTGGTGGAATCAGAAAAGGATAAACTGGCAAACTTGGAAGACCGGCTGCATGAGCGGGTTGTTAACCAGAATGATGCTGTTACTGGAGTGGCTAACGCTATTCGACGAGCCCGAGCGGGGATTAAAGAAGAGAATAAGCCAATTGGGTCGTTTCTCTTTGTCGGGCCAACTGGGGTTGGGAAAACGGAATTGGCCAAGGCTTTAGCTGAAGTAATGTTTGATAATGAAGAAGCAATGGTCAGAATTGACATGAGTGAATATATGGAGCGGCATTCGGTAGCGAGATTAATTGGTTCACCTCCGGGTTATGTTGGTTATGAGGAGGGTGGGCAGTTGACGGAAGCTGTTCGGCGTCGACCATACACAGTCATTCTTTTAGATGAAGTAGAAAAAGCCCATGATGAGGTGTTTAACCTCCTCCTTCAAATTCTGGATGACGGCCGTTTGACTGACGGTAAGGGGAGAACAGTTGACTTTAAAAACACACTGATTATCATGACCTCAAATATTGCCAGTGACATTATCATGGAATACGCCGAAGAAGAAAAAGATAAGAATGAGATGGAGGACAAGGTTACTGAGCGAATCCGGCAATCTTTCCGACCAGAGTTTATTAATCGGCTGGACCAGATAATTTTGTTTGAGTCTCTGTCAGAGGAAATGCTTGAAGAAATTGTTGAACTGCAAATTAACTTGGTCAAACACCGGCTAGCTGAACAGGATATTGACATTATAATTAGCGACCAAGCTAAAGAGGTACTGGCTAAGGAAGGGTACAGCAGAACTTTTGGTGCCCGGCCGCTGGAACGGGTGATTCAAAATCAGATTTTGGACCCATTGGCAATGATGATTGTTAAGGGAGAAGTCGGCGAAGGCGACAAAATCAAGGTATCATCCTCTAAGGGAAAAATAACCGTCTCCAAATAAATTTAAATTCTGGCAAAAAAGTAGAGCCAGTCTTTTTCCTCGTTTTCTTCTGACTTTTGGCCGGTCTGAATAATTTGAAAATTATTGGTAATCAAAACCTCTTGAAATTCTTTGCGCTTAAAAAGGTGAAAAAATCTGGCTATCTGGTTATTGCCCTTACTGGAAATTTTCATTTCCTTTTTCTCTCTTCCCTTGGTTCTCTTTTCCAGAGTAATAAAGACTAAACCATCAGGTTTAATCACCCGTTTTATTTCAGTTAGTGCTTTTTTTAAGTCTGGCGAGTCAAGATGGAGTAGTACAGCTGAAACCCAAACAACATCAAAAGTGTTAGCTCTAAAATCTAACTTAGCTACATCCATTTGATGAAATTCAACTTGAGGAAAACTTTTTCGGGCTACTTTTAACATGCCGGCTGATAAATCAACACCGGTATAGTTCATACCCGCTTTCAAAGCTAGAGCGGCATCCCTACCTACGCCGCAACCTAAATCTAGAAATCTACATTCTGATGTTTTGATACCAGACTCTTTTAGAAGTTTTAGAAGCAAATCGAATTCTTTCTGCCAAAAAAAAGGTTGAGCGTTTTCCTTTTTGTAAAATCTAGCAAATTTATCATAGGCCTGAACGGTAGTAGCTTTATAGTTTTGAAATTTATCTTTAGCCATTATCCTATATCTTACCAAATGTAGCCTATGATATGATATTTTTATGTCGCCGGTAGTTTTAATCGCCCTAATTATTACTCTTGTTTCAATTATTTATTACCTCTGGTACGTTACTTTTTCTCCACAATCCGGGCCAGTCTATGTACCAACCAAGGATGAAACTGTTAAAAAGATGATTGAAATGGCTGACCTTAAAAAAGGGAATACGGTTGTTGACCTTGGCTCTGGCGACGGTAGAATTTTAATTGCGGCGGCTAAAAAAGGAGCTAAAGCGATTGGCTACGAAATAGACCCGATTTTGGTAGCTGAAAGCAAACGTAAAATAAACAAGGCAGGGGTATCAGACAACGCTAAGGCAAACTTGAAAAACATGTGGCAGGCGGATTTTAATGAGGCAGATGTAATTTTCGTCTATTTGTTTCCGAAATACTTAGCAAAATTAAAAAAGATGTTGGAAGATAATTTAACTCATCCGGTAAAAGTGATTTCTAACGACTACCAAATACCAGAGACAGAACCAATTACGGTGAAAGACAATATCTACCTTTATCAATTTTAATTTCTTGGAATTGGCCGACGCATCCTGCGTTTTCTTAACCTTGCCATCGTACCGTTGTCTTTAGGAATAGATTCCTTTTTAGCCGGCTTTCTGAACTTCTGAGGAGACTCTATTTTTTTCTCTCTTTCCTGCATGTTTCATAATAACATTATTGGGATGGTTTTTGTCAAGGGGCAGGTTGGTAAGGTTTGTCGTAGCATTTTTGGGATTTAGTATAACCCGCTTCTACAGCCTCTTTTTCTGAACAAAACCACTGTTCACCACGGTCTAACTCAACAATAACATTGCTATAACCACTGCACCCAAGAAAGTGATAAATTTTATCTCCATAATGTTTTTCAATATTTCCCTTAATGGCACATTTTGGGTCGGGCGGCGATTTTTGGGTGCATTTATAGCTGTAAACACCAATCTCATTATTTCGAGCATAATGAGATGCCTCTAGTAAAATGCCATCTTTAGATGTTCCGCTATTTTCATAACGAGCATAGCCATTTTTTAACATAATTTCGTTTACTAACAGATTACCTTGATAAACTAGGGCTATTGGTCGACCTCGTGAACCACGCCTGGACTCTTCTACTGCTATCCGTTTATTAAGAACGAGCTTCTCCAATGCTTGTTTTGCTTCTAACCCGTAACAAAATTCAGGTTCAGGAGCTTGAATTGACGCTAACCGAATCGCCTGATCCGGTTCAATTAAAATCGTATCACCATCAAAAACTTCCTTAACTAAAAATGGTTGTTTTTTATTAAATATGTGATACAAATTTACAGCGATAGAAGTTAACAAAAGCAAACCCCCAAAATAAAGAAGCATTCTCTTACGCATTAATTTGATTATACAGAAAAAGTTAAAAAATATGTTATATTAAATTAGTGGTCAAAAAAGAACGCGACAAATCATCAAATTTAGAAGATGAATTTAGCATTAAGGCTAAAGATAGTTTTGGAGAAAAAGTTGGCAACGCAATAATAGGATTTGCTTCTTCCTGGGCATTTTTGATTATAAATATCTTTTTTTTCGCTGTCTGGCTTCTTTCAGGATTAAATTTTGATTTATTAACAATGTGGGTTTCTTTGGAAGCAATTGTCCTAACCGTTTTAATCTTAATTCAAAGCAAGCAACTAGAAGAATCTGACCGAAGTCGTAGTATTAAGGACTATAAGATCGACGCTTCGATGGCCAAACGGCTGAAAAGAATGGAATTAAAGCTTGATGAATTTGTAAAGAAGGAAACTTCAAACTAAGATGGTAATTTCTACACCAGAAACTACTGAAACTCCTCAACTACCAAGCTGGCCGAGAAAGGATATTGACTACCGACCACAGGCAGTGGAAACAAGGATTAAGCCTGACCAACAATTAGAAGTTGAATTTGATCCGGAAAAAATCATGATTGAGCCTCTGCCTGAGCATTTTTATGATCGGTATCAATTGTTAAAGAAAGTAGTAAATGATGGCATGGATGAAATGGCTGATTTAGTCGAAAAAGGGGGAAACTTGGAAACGTTATTGGACAGTCTTGATAAAATTCATACTGTCACGGAATCCTGGGGAGAATATACCAGATCACCAGGCCAAAGAGACTTGAGCAGTTCTATCCGCCACGATGTTATTAATCGCATTGGAAACATCATCACCAGTATACAAGGAACTGTTTTAGACCCTGAGGTTAAGAATGCTTATTTGGACATTGCTCAGGCAGAAAGTAAATCAGTAAAACCGGCAGTGGAAAGTTGGGCCAGGGTTTTGAATGTTTTAAGGGGAGAGGAAGCCGAACCAATCCAACTCAATAAAGACTTTAGGCTAATTAGCGAAATAAATAACCTGGTTATTCCCAACCGCGAAAGCCGAAAGGTACTAGAAAATATCTATATCCCCGGCGGATTTTTACCGGTAATTGTCCTAAATCTTAAATCTAATTCGGATTTAGTTGCTAAGGAAAGGGGTATTCTTCCCAGCTTAAAATGTTCAGTTGGTGCAGTTGAAAATGAAGACCAAGATTGGCTTGTTTTTCGAGCCTGGGATGAAGCGGGAGGATTTGATGAGGAAATGTTTGATAACGGCCAGCTCAAAGTCGGCAAAACCACTCGTCAAGGCGGAACTGGCATTGGGTTGCAAACAATAGAAAGCTTTTTGGACTCAATGGATGGAACAGCTACTGCCGGCAATTGGTCTGACCCGGAAACTGGTGAAACCAAAGGTGCCTACTTTGAATTCCGCATCCCGCTAAAAAAGAAGGAATAAGCTACGGAAGGGCAAGCAGTAAATTTTTATTTATCTTCTTTTCTATAATACCTACGCCCCACAAGATTAGTTGGCAACAAATTCTTTTTTTCATCGGGATACATTTCGTAACCCTTGCCGTAATCTAGATCTTCCATCAATTTTGTTGGGGCGTTGCGGAGATGGAGGGGAATAGGCAAATTACCGTGTTCCTTGACATCTTTCTGGGCGGCACGCAGGGCGTTGTAAGCGGAACGGTCTTTTTCAGCGGTTGCGAGATAAACCGTGCCATGGGCAAGATTAATGGCACATTCTGGATAACCGATGGTTTCGCAAGCCCTGAAAACCTCATTGGCAACAACCAAGGCGGTCGGCTGGGCCATACCGATGTCTTCAGATGCAAATATCACCATCCGGCGGGCTATAAAAAGCGGGTCTTCGCCAGCATCAACCATTCGGGCAAGATAATAAATTGCCGCGTCTGGGTCGGAAGCCCGCATGGATTTAATGTAGGCAGAGATAGTGTTGTAGTGTTCTTCACCTTTCTTATCAAACCGCAGATGTTTTGACTGCAAGGTTTCCTTAAAACTTTTTATGGTTAACCGGCCGTAAAGCTCAAAGGTATTTTCAATCATAGCCACAGCCTGACGGGCATCGCCATTAGCCATACCGATCAACCATTCCTTAGACTCTTCTTTAAAACTTATCTTTTCATCTTTAATTTCAGCTAGTTCAGTAACTGCCCGGTCAACCACTTCGGCCATATCATCTTCATTTAAAGCATTGAGGGTAAAAACTCGACAACGAGACAAGAGGGGAGAAATAACTTCAAAACTTGGGTTTTCTGTTGTCGCTCCGATTAAGGTAATTGTTCCTTCTTCAACAAAGGGAAGCAAATAATCTTGCTGGGCTTTGTTAAACCGGTGAATTTCATCAAGAAAGAGAACAACCCGTTGTGAATTGTCAATTTTATCTAACAAATCCGGTTGTTTGCCCCGAATTTGTTTAATAATTTTTCGAATATCTTCTTTCTTGGCAGAGACAGCCGAAAGATGAATAAACTTGGCTTCGGTTTCGTTGGCAATTATTCGGGCTAAAGTAGTTTTGCCGCACCCTGGTGGACCCCAAAATATCATTGAAAATATTTTGTCTTGCTCAATGGCTAACCGAATCGGTTTGCCTTGACCAACTAAATGCTTTTGGCCAATAAATTCATTTAAATTATCTGGTCTGATTTTATCTGCTAACGGTTGTTGAGGCATAGTTTATTATACCTTAAGAAGTGTTATAATTAACTATGGCTGAAGATAAGAATGGGTTTAACGCCAAGGCGTTGTTAATTATCGGTGCTGTTGGTTTGTGGATTGTAGGTGCTTATTTAATCAACCAGGGAAAACCGGGCTTTCTTGGCCAACCGGAACCAACCCCAACGCCGTTGCCTAGCCCAACCTCAACCCCAATGCCAATGCCTACTCCATTTTTGCAAGAATACGAAAGCGAGGATTTAGGTGTAAAATTATCCTATCCGCAAAACTGGCTATTAGAGGAATCTAATAATTTGATGCAAATTACCAACTACAACCCGGAAAATGCTCCCGGTCGAGGCTATGTCCCAGAAGTAGATGGAGATTTATTTAAAGTAGAAATGTACTTAGATACTGAATACTCTGATGTTGAGGAATGGTTAACAAACAAGCTGAATGAACCGGACCCGATTACCGGGGAGCCGCTGGAGATTACGAATAGAAATGATATATCCATCGACGGGAATAATGGTATTTTTTACGAAACGGAAAGCCCAATGACCGGGTTGAAGCTTGGCAACGTTCATATTGAAACACCGGATAAGGGAATACTTCATATTTACGGTCAGCTTAATTATCCTGACCACACCGAAGACTTTACTGAGATATACCAATCAGTAGAATTTATTGAGTAATACTTACTGTTACTTGGCGTTGACTGCGGGGACCGTCAAGCTCGACTAAAAAAATTTGCTGCCAAGTGCCTCGCTGCAATTTGCTGTTTTTGACCGGTATAAATTTTGCCTGGCCAATTAGACCTGACATAAGATGAGCTTCTGCATTGTTGTCAATTTGATTGTGTTCCCAATTTTGGCCTGAAGGCAAACTGCCAATAAAATCTTGCCAGTCATTAAGAAGACCGGTTTCATTTTCAGTTATTAAAACAGCGGCAGTGGAATGGGTGACGAAAACTAAACAATTACCTTCAGTGATACCGGATTGACTAACAATTTTCTCTACCCGGTTAGTGATATCAACTAATTCAACCTCGTCATTGGTTGATATTGTGAACTGCTGATTCATAATTTATTGTAACATAGGGGGAGCTAGTTACTGTTAGCTATAAGCTTGAATGCAACGGGAAAAACTGTGATAACAGTAATTAGGCCGAGAACGGTATAAATTAAACCGGTGCCAACTGCTTCTTGAACTTGGCCGCCGAAGAATATAAAAGCCCCGGAAATAATGCTGACGAGCATGTTTAAAGCTGAAATTGCAGTTGCCCGATAACGAGATTGAAATTCGATATTAGTGTATTCATTTAAGATGGCAAACCGAGCAGAGCCGGTAAGCTGGGTTAAGAGCAAGATTACAGCCCCATATATTTTGCCAGAGAAATTGGCCGGAACTAGGGCTAAACCGATTATCAGCGGCAAACCGAGGTAAACCCGTTTTCTTGTAAGAAATTTTTCGCTCCGGGTAAGAATAATGAGCAGAATAGAGGTAATGAAATAGGTTGCTGAAAATACCCAGCTCCGGCTGATTTCGTTGAAGCCAACCTCCAAGGCAAACGGTTGATTGAAATAAAAAATACAGGCCCAGGTAATCGAACCAACTAAGACATAATAAGCTGACAATAGTTTGATGTGAGTATTTTTTAAAATTTCATTAAAGCCAATTTTAGTCTGGGTAAGGTAAGATTTTAAACTAAATTTTTCAGTGTCAATTTTGGGCTCTTGCATCAAACCAAATATTAAGGTTGCAACGAGCAAACTGACCCCATGAGCTAAATAGGGCAGTCCTATCCAGATTTGATAAAGGTAACCGCCAAGAAGACTAGCCAAGCCCAAGGCTGAGCGATGAACTAAGCCCATGACAGAAAAATATTTGGAAAAGTTTTTTTCTTCGCCGAGTTCTTTTAAGCTGTCAAATAACAAAGCGGTGTCTGCCCCGGAGACTAAGGCAGAACCAATGCTAATTAAGCCATAACCAAGGTATAAATGTACCGGTAAGGAAGCAAAGGAAAGAAAGGCAGTTGCTAGACCATTAATTAAATAGCCGAGAAATATTGTTTTTTTTCTGCCAAGAAGGTCGGCTAAGGCTCCAGTGGGGAGTTCTAAAATGGTGGTACTGACAGAAGCAATGGCGGTATAAATAGCAATTACTGAATAACTAACTATCCTTCTTTCAAAGTTAACCCAAATAGGGATAAGAAAAACCAAGGCGGTGAAAAAACTGGTTAGATTAAAAAGGAAGATATTTCTTTTTAAACGAGCTTTGTATTTCATAATTTTGATTTTACCACTAACTAACTGTCCCTAGATGGGGGAGATTAAATTTTCGGGGGCGGTCTTCTAAAGCAGGTAAACTGGAAGCTAAGGTCAGAATTTGACTGCCGTAGCGTTGTTTGAGCTTGTCGACATGATAATAAACTTGGTCTAGTTTTTGCTTTCTTAATTTTGACGAGAATAAGTCCATTTGAACTTTACCAGCTGGCTGGAGCCTTTTCATGGTTACTCCGGTGGCTCGGTAGGTAATTCGGGGACGAAACATTTTTTGAAAAGCCCGTTTGACAGCTAAAGACATTTCCTGAGGGTTGTTGGTCGGAGTGTCGAACTTGACAACTTCGGCTTGGAAATTAAAGGTTTGGGTTTTTAACATAACATTAACCTGCCCGGCAACCATTTTTAAACTTCTTAGTCGAGAACAAGCTTTTTCTAAGTTTTTGGTCAGTTCGCCGAAAACTTTGTCGGCTTTGTCGGAAGCGGGATGAAAAGTCCTTGACCGGGTAATTGATTGATAGGCTTCTTTCTCACCAAGATCTAGTTGGTAAACTTTGTCGCCGTTGAGTTCCTGCCAAGTTTCATGATGGGGTTTGGTTAAATGCTTTTTGACCCAAGATTCAGGCCTTTGGGCAAAGTCCCAAGCGTCTTTGACACCGAGCTTTTTGAGATAAGCACTGGTTTGGCTGCCGATGCCCCATATTTCGGAAAGGGGTAGGTCTTTGAGGTGGTGGTGAATTCGATTGCCTGGTATAGCAACCAAACCAGATGGCTTATCCCACTCGGACGCAATTTTAGCAATAGTTTTATTCGGGCCCAATCCAACGGAAACAGTGATGCCTAAGTCGGATTCAATTTTTTCTTTGATCTGGCGGGCAATGCCTAGATAGGAAGTGTTGTAGGGACGGCGTAAACCGGTCAAATCAGCAAAACACTCGTCAACAGAATATTTTTCAACTTCGGGAGTGAACTGGGTGATGATATTGAACAAGCGTTGGGAAAAAAGGTGATAAACTTCATAGTCAGAATTGACAAAGTTACAGTCCGGGCAAAGCTGTTTGATTTTTGAGCCAAGCATGCCACGTTTGATACCGTAACGTTTGGCTTCATAACTTATTGCTGTCGCTAACCCTCTTTCTGCCCCAATAACAACCGGTTTACCTTTTAATTTCGGGTTTAACGCTTGAGCACAAGAGGCAAAAAAAGCGTCGCCGTCAACATGGAGAAGGGAAGGAGCGTTTATCGGCATTTGCGAATAACTCCTTTGACAATAGCTGCAACTTTTAAATCTTCCTGAGGATAGATTGGTTTAAAATCTTTGTTGGCCGGCATGAGATATGGCCGACCGTTTTTCTTTTGCAAATATTTCATCGTCCACTCACCGTCAACTTCGGCAATGACAATCCGACCAAAGTCGGCTCGGTCGGTTTTTTCAACTAAAACAAGATCGCCGGGTAAAATGCCGGCGTCTTTCATAGATAAGCCTTTGACTTCTAAAAGATAGGTTGATTCTTTGTTGTCGATTAGGAATTCATCTAGACTGACGGTGTCGACAAAGTCTTCTTGAGCATCGGTTGGAAAACCGGCTTCAACTTGACCCAAAATTGGAGTTTGGCCGTAAAGGTTATTGGGAATCAGTCGTCCCTGACCGTCCTGAGAAACAAATTTTTCAGCAACCAGCTTTTTGACGAGTTTGTAAACGGAGTTTTTGGAATTATAGTCGAACATGTCCATCATTTCCCGATAAGTAGGCATGCGTTTGTTTTGCTGATAGAAGTTTCTGACTTTTTTCTTTTTGTTTTTTAAGGTCATGATTTAATACTAGTGAACGATCGTTCACTTGTCAAGAGGGAATTTCACTTCAAAAAAATAATCTAGAACTTCTATGTGTTACAATTTTTGTATGGAGCAGGATAAATACGAGGCGTTGTGGCTGTCGCATACCAAAATTCAGGCTTATTTGAAGTGCCCGCGGGCTTATTACCTTAAAAACATCTACCGTAATCCGGATACAGGGAATAAAATCCAGTTGATGCAGCCGCCATTGGCTCTTGGCCAAGCGGTTCATGAGGTTTTGGAAAGCATCGCAGATTTACCTAAGGAGGAACGGTTTAAAACTTCGCTGTTAGCTAGATTGAAAAATGTTTGGAAAAACGTTTCTGGGAAGAAAGGTGGTTTTTTTTCCGATGAGGTTGAAAATCAATATCGGCGTGAAGCGGAGGAAATGCTGGAAGCAGTAACCGATAAGCCGGGACCGCTGAAACGGTTGGCTGTAAAGATTAATATGGATCTACCTCATTACTGGTTGTCTAAAGAGGATAATTTTATTCTTAGCGGCAAGATTGACTGGCTGGAATATTTGCCTGAGACGGATTCGGTCCATATTATTGATTTTAAAACTGGGCAAGCCCGGAATGACGAGAATTCACTTCAACTGCCAATTTACCGGCTGCTGGTAGAAAACTGTCAAACCTGGCCGGTTGAAAAGGCAAGTTATTGGTATTTGCGCCACAATAAAATGGAGGAAAAGAAGTTGCCCTCAAGCGAGGAAGCTAAAAAGAAAGTGATGAAGATTGGCAAAAAGATTAAGCTGTCTGGACAGTTGAATAAGTTTCCTTGTCCGGAAGGGGAAAAGGGGTGCCGATACTGCCGGTCGCTAGAAAGAATTGTTAATGGAGAAGGGGAGTTGGTTGGCCAGGGGAAATACGGTAGTGATATTTTTGTTCTTCCTAAAGAAAAGACGACTAAAAAGAAAGCTACACTTCTTTGATAGAATTATTTTGCGGTGAAATTGAGTAATGACCAAAAATTGGTTTTGAGAGAAATTTGGAAGTGGGTCTTCAAGAAGGAGTTTGATTCCAAGTTTAAGAATAAGTCCTTTTTGACTTTTGGGGGGTATGCTGGAACAGGGAAAACAACGATGATGGCGGTTTTTCGACAGGGACTTCATCAACGTAAACCAAAAAAGAAGGTGGCTTTTTGTTCTTACACTGGTAAAGCAACCCGGGTTTTGGAACAAACTTTGGATAAGTTTAGCGCTAAACTTCCGGGCGATAAGTCCGGAACAATCCACTCATTGATTTATGAACCAATAACTAATGATAACGGCCAAGTTATTGGCTGGCAGAAAAAGAAAACACTGGAGGTGGATTTAATTATTGTTGATGAAGCGTCGATGGTGGACGGCTACATCTGGTCAGATTTGCAGTCGTTTGGCGTACCTATTTTAGCGGTTGGCGACCACGGCCAACTCCCGCCAATTCGAGGCGAGTTTAATTTAATGGAAACACCGGATATTAAACTGGAAAAAATTCATCGCCAGGCTAAGGGAAACCCGATTATTGAGTTGTCGGAAAAAGTTCGCCAAGGGGAGAAAATCCCCATTGGTGATTTTGGCCAGGTAAAAAAGTTTGACCAAACTGACTGGGAAACCAAGGCAGTGGTTGATGACATCGTTAGCAATTATGACGATAATTGGCTGATTTTGGTTGGCTATAACCGGTCACGGGTTCAACTGAATAATGAAATCCGCCAAGTTAATGGAATGATGACGGAAGAACCGCAAAGCGGAGATAGAGTAATTTGTTTGAAGAATAATTATGAAAAGGGGATTTACAACGGTATCCGAGGAGTAATAACCTCGATTCAAGAAAAAGAAGATGCCGAGGGCAGAGGATTGTGGTATGAAATGTCAGCCAAAATGGATGATGGAGTTAATTACTCCGGTAGGGTTTTGCAAGAACAGTTTAACGCTAAAAAAACAATTAATAAACCTGATGATTTGGATTACAAAGATATGGGGGATTTGTTTGATTACGGCTATGTTTTAACTGTTCATAAGGCCCAAGGGAGTCAAGCCCCAAAGGTGCTTCTTTTTGAAGAACGATTTAAACAGATGACTGACGATGATTGGCGGCGGTGGCTGTACACCGCGGTTACCCGAGCCGAAGAAGAACTGATCATTATTGGGAATTAATCCATCATCTTTATAACTTTAATATTATGTTATAATCTGCGATGGAAAGAGAAGCAAATTTGGCTCCAATATCTTGTAACCCAAGATGCTGTCCAGTTTTTGCGGAGGCTGTTAATCAAACAATATCAACAGTAATTAACGAGGTTTATGCTGATTATTTTTACCATGAAGTATGCCGAAAAGAACTTCCCGAAATAAAAACATTTAGAGATTTACCTTATTCCAGAGAAATTGAAGTTATTCCAGCAATTTGCACTGAAAGTCCGGTAATGGTTCCCAGAGGTTGTCTAGCTACAGGTTTTTTGGAAATTGACTTATCGATAAAGCCGGAATCAACAGCTAATGGAGAGTTGACTATTACTTCGCGACCTATTACTTGCCCAATCCGCCACGTTGAAGTTTAGTTTTGTTTAAACCAAGGGATTAGTAAAGAAGTAGATTTTTTATACTGCTGGTATTTACGATTGTCGCCATATTTTTTTTCATAACGTTTTTCTAGCGGTGGTATGCCGGAAACAAAAAGCAACAGCGAAATGATGTAAATCGGGCTGATAACAAATAGGTATTGGAAACCAGATAGATAGGGGACTACAGCGATAAATAAGCCGACCCAACAGAGAATTTCCCCGAAATAATTCGGATGGCGGGAGTAATACCATAAACCAACATCTGTCCATTTGCCTTTGTTTTCTGGGTTGTTTTTAAAGTTAAATTTTTGTTGATCGGCAATTGCTTCAATAGTTAATCCGACAGCCCAAATAATTAGGCCAACATAAAACAACGGTTTTACCTCCATCGGAGGTTGATTAACTACCCAGATGTGGGGTAAAAGAATTATCCAAATAGTAATTGTCTGGAGAATCCAAAACTTGGCAAACTCCCAAATCTTGTCCCGTCGGTCATCAAAACGTTTATCTCGCCCGATTTTTAATATCCGGATAAATAAGTATCCGGCCAAACGAGCACCCCAAATAGTAACCGCAATGACAATTAGCAGTTTGACTAGAGAATGGGCGGAGGAAAGATAGACCAGCCAAAGGGCAATAAAAAAACTGATGCCGTAAGCTAAGTCGGTAACTTTGTCAGTTTTAAAAGTTGAAGCAATTAAAAAAAAGAGGACTTGAAGACCTAAAATAATCAAAAACGTAAATAAAAATACGTTCATTAAGGTCATTATACACTAATCAGCGGTTAAAGACTTTTCCCAGCGGGTTTGTAGTTATTTAACGGCGGATTCCCTTTTTTCTTCGTCAAAATTTCGTTCAACTCTACCTGCCACTTTCATTATTCTAACATAAAGGGTTATTGATATAATTGATTTATGGCAAAGTTGGACCAACAAGAAGAGTTGGCAAAGCTAGACAAGCTGGACTTTTCGACACCAATGATGGAGCAGTATTTGAAAGTTAAAAAGGAATACGCTGATTGTTTGGTTTTGTTCCGGCTTGGGGATTTTTATGAATTGTTTCTGGATGACGCCAAAATCGGGTCTGAGGTTTTGGGAATTACTTTAACCACCCGCAAACGTGGAAGCGACGGCCGAATACCAATGTGCGGTGTACCTTATCACGCACTTGATTCTTACCTCGGTAAGCTGGTTAAAGCCGGCTATAAAGTGGCTATTTGTGAGCAAATGGAAACGGCTGATGAGGCTGATGGAATGGTTGAGCGTGATGTGGTTCGGGTAGTAACACCGGGTACAATTTTAGACGATCAGAATTTGATTCAGAAAGAGAATAATTTTACTCTTGGTATAGAAATCGGTAAAAAGGAATTGGGTCTGGCCTATGCTGATTTGAGTACTGGGGAGGTTTATCTTCGCCAAATTGAATTTAGAGATTTGGAAGAAGCCTTGGCCGGTGAAATTATCCGGATTAAACCGGCTGAAGTGATTTCATCTCATCAGAATTACAACCAACCGGAGATTTTAAGAGCTTTGCGAGTTACCCCTAACGTTAATATTTACCCAGATGATAAGTGGGAAAAGAGCACTAAGAATTTCCTCCAGGTTTTGAAAGATCATTTTCAGGTTAAATCTTTAGAAGGATTTGGGATTGATGAAGAAGAACAAAGGATAGGACTAAAGGCGGCGGCAGGAATTTTAGGTTATTTGAAAGAAACCCAAAAGAACGATTTAGAACATATTAAAAAGATTACCCCCTTTAGGAAAAGTGACTTTCTCCGGCTGGATCCAACAACAATTGTTAATTTGGAACTGTTAACGACAGTTCGCGGGGAGAGAAGCGAGGCAACGCTGATAAATGTCCTTGACAATACGCATACCGCGGCTGGCGGAAGAAAACTGCGCAATTGGCTGCTTCACCCGTTAACCAATATTAATCAGATAAATCAACGCCTGGATGGAGTAGAAGTTTTAAAGACCCAACCAGATAAACGAAAAAATGTTCAGGATTTGTTAAGCCAAGTTATGGATATGGAACGGCTTGTTTCAAGAATTTCTATTGGCACAGCTAACCCAAGAGATTTGATTGGACTGAAAACTTCATTAGAACGGTGTGTAGAAATTAAGGATTACCTGTCTAACCAAATTCCAGAATTAGAATACCTTTTTCCGGACGAGCTGATTACTGAAATTAAACCAGCAATTACTTTGATTGATAATCAGGTTAAACCGGAACCACCAGCGACTTTGTCTGACGGCGGATATATTGCTGATGGGGTAGATTCGCAGTTGGATAATTACCGGGAAATACTTTCAGGTAGTGAAAATTGGCTGAAAGAATTTGAAAAGAAACAGCGTCAGCTGACTGGAATTGAAAGTTTAAAGATTGGGCAGAATAAAGTTTATGGGTTTTATATTCAGGTAAGCAAATCTAACCTCAATAAAGTACCCGATAATTATATTCGCAAGCAAACTTTGGTTAATTCTGAGCGCTATATTTTGCCGGAGTTGAAAGAGCGGGAAGAGTCAGCTTTGGAAGCTGAAGAAAAGAGCAAACAGCTGGAGAAAGAGATTTTTCAAAAATTGTTGGCAGAAATCTTGTCATACACAGGCTTTATTCAGCAGTCGTCTATCTCAACTGCTAAGCTGGATGTGTATACCAGCTTAGCCGAATCCGCTCAAAAAAACCGCTATGTCCGTCCAATTTTAACTGAAAATGGCGAGCTAGGTATAAAAAAGGGCCGTCACCCGGTAGTTGAAAGTATCCAGGATGAGCCGTTTGTCCCCAACGACACCGTAATGAAAAGTGATGACCAGCAAATCTTAATTATTACCGGTCCGAACATGGCCGGTAAGTCTACTTATCTACGTCAAGTTGCCCTAATTAGCCTGATGGCCCAGGTTGGTAGTTTTGTGCCGGCAGAATCGGCTGAAATACCTCTGCGTGACCAGATTTTTACCCGGGTAGGGGCAAGTGACAAGATTAGTTTGGGGCAAAGTACTTTTTTGGTAGAAATGATTGAAACAGCCAATATACTTAATAACTGTACCCCCCAAAGTTTAATAATTTTTGATGAAATTGGCCGAGGAACAAGTACGTTTGATGGGATGAGTTTGGCTTGGGCGGTAGTTGAATACCTTGCTGAAAATGGGAATAAACAGGCGTTAACTTTGTTTGCTACTCATTACCACGAATTAACTAACCTGGCTGATAAGTATGACCAAATCAAAAATTACCAGGTAGCGGTAAAACGTGAAGGAGATGAGATTGTTTTTCTCCATCAGGTGGTTGAGGGCGGGTCTTGGCACAGTTACGGCATTGAAGTTGGCCGGTTGGCCGGTTTGCCGAAGTCAGTTATCCGCCGGGCAAAGAAAATTCTGCAGAAAACTAAGCAGGATCAACAGGATTTATACCGCACCCGACGCAAATCCGAGGAAGATAAACAAGAAGAATTATTCTAACTAATTAGAAAGTTACCATATTATCTTTTCTGAGACAATCGCTCATTCTTTAGTGCCGACATACACATTTTTTAAAAAGCTCATTCCGCTACTCGCACCCAATAAGTAACTTTTTTAATTGAATTTTTTAGCAGGGTGCTCCTAGAGGCTCGTTCAAAGATAATAATGCTAACTTTCTTAGAACCACTAGTTATTTTGGTTTTTGATAAAATACATCTATGGGGAACAAAATAAAAGTATTACCAGAGGAGTTGGTTAACCAGATTGCGGCGGGGGAAGTAGTGGAGAGGCCGGCTTCGGTGGTTAAGGAATTGGTTGAAAATGCTTTAGACGCTGGGGCAACTTTTTTGGAAATTAGCATTGTTAAAGGTGGGAAAGAGGGAATTGAAGTTCGGGATAACGGCCAGGGAATGACTAAGGAAGATGCTTTGTTAGCGGTGAAAAGATACTCAACTTCAAAAATTAATTCCGTTGATGATTTAAACCAAATTAAAACCTTTGGATTTCGGGGCGAAGCTTTAGCAAGTATCGCTTCGGTGTCAAAATTTACCTTGAAAACGAAGCCTAGCGATTCTGTTGAAGGAACAAAGATTACTCTTGACGACAACGGTCAACCGAAAGCGGAAACCTGTGCGCACCCGACGGGAACGACGGTAGAAATTAATGATCTTTTTTACAATGTACCAGCCCGGCAGAAGTTTATGAAAACCGATCAAACAGAGTTTAAACATATTCGGGATTTTGTTACTGCTCAAGCAATTTGTCATCCTCAAATCGGCTTTCTTTTAAACCACAACGAAAGAGAAGTTTTTAACCTTCCTGAAAATCAAAAGCTGTCCAGCCGGCTAACTAATTTGCTTAATTTGGATCTTGAACAATTTTTGCCAATCGAATTGAAGGCGGATTATTTCAGTTTGAAAGGATTTGTTGGTTTGCCGGAGGTGGCTAGGAAGAAACAATCGGTTCAGTATTTGTTTGTTAATCAGCGGTACCTGTCAAATAAAACCGTCTCCGGGGCGATTTATAAAGCCTACAGCCAGTTACTGCCTTCGGGAATTAAACCGGCTTACGTTTTAAAAATAAATGTCCGACAGGATTTGATTGATGTCAATGTTCATCCTCGTAAGGAGGAAGTTAAGTTTATTTCTCCGGGAGTGATTTTTAACAACCTTTATAAAGCAATTTATTCAAAACTGAACCAAGCGGCAGAAAACCAACGAGTTGTTTATAAAGCTCCACCAAGTCAGGTTCACCAACAATCGGCAGGAGGAGGGACAGCCAAAAGTAATTACCAGCCGGAAACTCGGCCAAAACCGAACTACACTGAACAACAACAGTTTGTGCAATCAATCCTTGAAGACAAAGATTCAGGTTTGGTAAATTCTGGGCCAAATGATATTTGGCAGATTAGTAGTTTGTATTTGGTTGTTAGGGGCGATAAAGAATTGATAATTTATGACCAGCATGCAGCGGAAGAAAAGATACTTTTTGAGCAATTTAAAAAGGATTTTATGGCCAAACGCGGGGACAGCCAGGAACTGTTGTTTGAAGAAGAAATTAGTTTAACTCCCGAGGATTTAAACCTAGTTAAGGAACATCAAAAAACCTTGGAAGCTATTGGATTTCAATTCGAAATTACAAATAATGCTATTAAGATAAAGGGTATCCCGATAGTTTTGGAAGATAAAAATATTGGGGTAATCTTTCGAAATTATCTGGATGAGCTGAAGTCGCCAGAAGAAGAACTGCATCCGGATCCAGGCGATACCGGCATTGACAAAAACACTTTAACAAACCTGGCTTATCTTGCCTGCCGGTCAGCCGTTAAACAGGGAGATAAATTAACTCCAGCAAAACGTCAAGAGATTATTAATAAATTGAGTGATCTTGGAGCAGTTGGAATGACTTGCCCTCACGGTCGACCGACATATATTAAAATCTCTCTAACTGATTTAAACAAACGCTTCCACCGAAGTTGAATCTTCCAAGGTTCAAACCTAAACAACCTTGAAGGTTAATTAGGTTTGAACCTAATTATGATATGATGAATTTGTGGGGAAAAGGGCTTACACCATTCATGATTTGCCTGAGGAAGAACGGCCGCGGGAAAGACTTCAGAGGGTAGGAGCAGGTAATCTTTCTCATCAAGAATTGTTGGCAATTATTATTGAAAAAGGCAGTCAGGGCGAAAACGCCTTACATTTGGCTCAACGGCTAATTGCTGAATTTGGTTCTTTGAGAAAGGTAAAAAAAGCAACTTTTGAACAACTGACTTCAGTTAAGGGCATTGGGCCAGCAACTGCCTGCAAACTGAAAGCTGCTTTTTGTCTCGGTCAGGCTGGCAAAACAAAAAGCTTAGGTAAAAGGAAGATTAAATCTGCCAATGATATTTATAGGTTGGTTAAGGATGAAATAGGGGAGAAGCAAAAGGAATTTTTTATCTTAATTTGTTTAGACAGCCGCAACTGCGTTACCAGCCAGGAGGTTATTTCTATTGGGTCACTAAATTCTAGTTTGTCTCACCCAAGGGAAGTTTTTAAAGCGGCAATTGACCACCGAGCGGCGGCGATTGTTCTTTGTCATAATCATCCGTCTGGTGATGTTCAACCAAGCGATAGTGATTTGAAGTTGACGGAAAGGTTAAAACAAGTCAGTCAACTGGTTGATATTCCTTTAATCGATCATCTGATTGTTTCCCCAACTACTTTCTTTAGCTTTTCCGAAAAAAGCTTGATGTAAGTTTGGTGTGATATTATTGAAAAATGGACGAAGGTTTTGAAAGCCAACCGATCAGGAAACGGATTAAAAAATCTACGGAAAATTTTGAAAGAAACTCCGGGTGGGTTAAAACAAGACGATTGCAAAGACCTGAAGGTCTAGGTCTAACTGACGCAACAGCCTCTTATGTTGACCTGCTACCACGTTTTGAAAAGAAAACTTTCCTGGATCACCTGTACCAGCTGGTTGATGATAAAGGAAAAGGAAAGTACCTTGACATAGGCGGCGGAACTGGGCTCGCTGCTTTAGACTTAAGAGAAATTTTCCCACCTGAAAAGTTGGACATTGCTGTCATTGGCCATCAAACTGACATTGAAGAAGGACAATACGCACATTTCGGCAGATATCCATTGCAGCCAACAAAAGAAAAGTTGGAGGAGAACAATATTAACTTTATTCACACAGATTTCCTAAAAGCACATAAGAAATTAGGCAGCAGTTCTTTTGATGTTGTGACTGCATGCTGGTCATTAAACTATATAGAATATCCCCCTTACGCAATTTTAAAAAAAGTCTGGCGGCAATTGACTCCTAATGGAGTAGCCTTTATTTATCCTCTCTCAGTAGGATTGGTTGATACAAAAACGGGAGACCGGCTTTCTTTCACTGAATATCTACAAGATGAATTTGATTTAGATATTGAGGCAAGAGGTGGTGGAATTAGTTTTAGAAGGACAAAACCTCAACTCCCAAACAATTTAAAACAAAACATCAGGTATGGTGACGTAGAACTACCAAAATAATTTTATAATCACCTGATTGTTTCCCCAACCACCTTCTTTAGCTTTTCCGAAAAAGGCTTGATGTAAAAATTGAATTAACCCTATTTTTCTGATAATATCCCAGTAATATGGTAGAAAGAATGGCCGGCTTGACTGCTGTTGACGCACTACTCTCACCCCAACAAAAGGAAATTGACTCACTTCTAAGTAATTATTTGGTTGTAGATGAACTTCTTCAAACTCGCTACAAATCTGTAATGTCACGAACTTCCAGCAGGGATGATATGCTAGAAAATCCTCCTCGATTTCGTTTTTTGTCGAAATACTGCACGGCAATATATGATCCCCAAGCAGAAGTTTTATATGAAGGAAAGTGGAGTGACCTACATTTTTGGATTGCTCGAAAAAATGGATTGGCAACCTTGTCCGAAGAATGGCATGATAGAAAACAACGCTATGTAAGTTGTGATCTTTTTTCTCTTAGGGCAGTTAGGGGAGTTAGAGTAGCAATATTAAATACCCTTCATATTTTTGCTAAACAAGATTTAAACAAGATAAAAAAATTAGGATTTGAAGTTATGGGGCCCGAATATCATTGGCTTATTGAAAACAATTACACTTTTGAGGGGTTTATTAAAACACCATCGGCCTTAACAAGGTAAACTAATTTCTTTTTTAAGGTTTTTTAACTTCGGGCGAATTTGGTGAAGAAGAAGAGAGAAATGGCTACACCGCTGGTGAGAAGCATTATTGTCGGGAAGGTTACTCCAACGGTCGGCAAACTGCTGTCAGTGGCTGTACCGCTGCCAACAGAGTCCCAATTAATATTCTCATTACCAAGAGTTAAAGTAAAGGAAATTGTGCTTTCATTGTTGGTTAAGGTTACTGAGTGATCGCCGCCAGATAAGGCTGATGACGGGGTCCAAGACCAAGAACCGGAGCTGTCGGCAGTAGTCGTATAATCTGTTCCGTCAATGTTAATCGTAACCGTTGAATCGGCAGGAGCTTCACCGGTAAATGTTGGTTGTAGGCTGGTGTGATACCACTGAGAGTAAAGCTTGCCGTCGGTATTAACCCCTCCAATGGATTTAAGGTTAAAACCAGAAGCAAAAGCTTGGGGTGCTGAAAGTAAAAAGAATAGGGCAAGTAAAGTTAATGTTTTAAAAAACTTCATTAATATATTAATAGCATAAATATTTTATTTGTGCAAAATTTTCATCACAGGGACAACTATAGAGTTGTCCCTACAGATAACAGATAGTATTATTCTTCTAGATCAGCGGAAATTTGTTTGGGTTGGTCGAGTTGGATTTTATCAATCGCCCGAACAAGCTGGTTGGTTCGAGTGGAATCGACTTCGCGGTATTGACGAGTTAGAGATTCGATTCTTGAGCCGATTTTTTCAAAGGCTTCGTTGTATTTTTTGAACTGTTTTTCGAATTCCTTTATTTGTGTAATGATTTGATAGATGTTTTCCTGATAGCGAAAGTTGTCATAGGCTTGGCGAATCATTCTTAGGATCGCTGTAAATGAAAACGGGCCGGCAAGGATAACTTTTTTCCTCATTGCTTCTGACCAGATTTCATTCATTTTATCGTAGATGTAGGAAAAAATCATTTCATTGGGAACAAAGAGGATGACAAAGTCAACCGTGTTGCTTTCGGGATTGATGTAATCACGGCTGGTAATTTGTTTGATTTTTTCTTTAACGTCACGAGAGAATTTGCGAAAATATCTGGCTTTAGCGTCTTCGTCTTCGGTTTCAACCGCGCGTTGAAGATTAGAGTAGGGGAATTTGGAATCAACGTTTACCCGCATACCATCGGGAAGGAAAACACAAAAGTCTGGACGGGTTTTGGATTCTTTTTGTTCTTTGTTGAATTCGTAGTCAACTCCTTTGACAAACCCGGTCATTTTTAACAGGTTTTCGGCAACTTGCTCGCCGAACTGGCCACGAAGACGATTGTCGGAGAGAACTCGTTTGAGATTTTCAGTTGTGCTGGAGAGATCTTTAGTGATTTTGGTTTGTTCTTCAACTTTGTTTTTTAATTCTCGGAAGGAACCAATTCTGTCTTTTTCGGCATCTTCCAGCTTTTTATTGCTTTTTTCGAGTTCTTTTTTCAAGTTATCAACTAATTCTTTTATCGACTCTCGCTTGTTCTCCAAATCTGTTTTTATTTCTTTTTTTTCGGCCCCAAGCTTTTGGTCAGCCATCATAATCAGTTGTTCGTTGATTTTAGGAAAGATCTCGTTTACTTTTTGTTCTAAGCTGGTAGTAAGTGTGTTTGCCTGTTGCTTGTTTCTAAAGCTAGAAAATAAAAAGGCGAGAACAAACCCTCCCAGCAGACCTAAGATAATATAGAAAATCATAGCTATATTGTAACGTAGATGAAGAAATTTCTAAAATTGAAGTTAAGGTTTTGAGGATTAATGTATTATAATTACTAAGGTGTTTCACCTCCGAGGAGTCAATTCTGCCACCTCGCAGGAGAAACTCATCTTAATACAATGACAAACAAAGTTGATGTTGAACATTTGGCAAAACTAGCCAAGTTGGAAGTTAGTACAAAAGAAAAAGAGACACTGGCTGGCCAACTGGAAGCCACGGTTGACTATATTGAAGTTTTAGATGAACTGGAAACCGATGAGGTTAAACCAAGTTTTCAGGTTACCGGACAGTCTAACGTTTCTAGAAAAGATGAGCCTGAAACATACTTAACCCAAGAAGAAGCTTTAGCTAACGCACCTAAAAAATTGAATGGTTATTTTGTTGTCAAAAAGATTGAGTGGGGAGAATAATTAGGTGTTAGGTGTTAGGTGCTAGCGGCTAGTGGTATATAAATTATGAAAAGTCTTAATAAATTAACAATAACTGAGGCGAGAAAGGGTCTTAAGAATCAAGATTTTACGGTTACAGATTTAGTTAAGGCTTGTCTTAACCGAATTGAAGAAACGAACCAAGAACTGAATTCATTTTTAACTGTCTGCAAAGAGGAATCTCTTGCCCAAGCCAAAAAATTAGACCAGGATTTAAAAAACGGATCACTAGCCACTAGCACCAAGCCGCTACTTGGCATTCCTATCGCTGTTAAAGATAATTTTTGTACCCAAGGGGTAAGAACGACTGCCAGCTCTAAGGTTTTGGATAATTTTGTTCCTCCTTATGACGCAACTGTGGTCGCTAAACTTAAGGAAGCGGGAGCAATTATTATCGGTAAAACTAATATGGATGCTTGGGCTCATGGTTCGTCAACTGAAACTTCAGCTTACGGCACAACTAAAAACCCTCATAATACCGATTTTTCGCCGGGTGGATCTTCGGGCGGTAGTGCAGCTGCGGTGGCTAGTCATCAAGTTATTGCGGCGGTTGGTTCGGAAACAGCTGGGTCAATCCGCCAACCAGCGGCTTGGTGCGGTGTGGTTGGATTGAAACCTACTTACGGCCGGGTCAGCCGATGGGGATTGATTGCCATGGCTTCATCGACTGATTCTCCTGGGCCGATAACCAAAACTGTTGAAGACGCTGGAATTTTGTTGAGCGTTTTGGCTGGTAAGGATAAAAAGGATGCCACCAGTTCGAATGAACCGGTCGCCGATTATCAAAGCTATGATTTAGACCCAAAGGAAATCACTATCGGAATTGCCAAAGAATATTTTCTTGAAAATATGAATAAAGAGGTAAAAGAAGTTGTTAATCAAAAGATTGAAGATTTGAAGAAAGCTGGTTTTAAAGTTAAAGATGTTTCGCTTCTTGATCCCAAATATTCTATTGCTGTCTACACTATTGTTCAACGAGCGGAGGTATCTTCAAATTTAGCTAGATTTGACGGCATTCGTTATGGTAATAACCGTACTGCTTTTGGGTCTGAGGCAAAAAGACGGGTTATGCTTGGTACCCATGTTTTGTCCTCGGGATATTATGATGAGTATTACACTAAAGGCCAGCGGGTAAGAACACTAATTAAAGAAGATTTGGATAAGGCTTTTCAAGAAGTTGATGTTATTGTCGCCCCTACGTCTCCAACTCCAGCTTTAAAAATTGGGGAAAGCGCCAAAAGTCCGATGTTTGGCGAAATGCAAGACGTTTTAGTAGAGGCTAGCAGTTTAGCCGGGTTACCAGGAATAAGTATTAACGCTGGATTTTCCAACAAACTACCAATAGGAATTCAATTTTTTGCCCCTCAGTTTAAGGAAAAGTTAGTTTTAGGAATTGCAAGTATGGCGGAAAATGTTTAAAAGAATTTCTTTGTTTAAAAACCGGAATTTTATAAAATTGTGGACGGCACATATTTTGTCTCAATTGTCTGGTTATGGTTTGTTGTTTTTAGTTATTTCTAGAACCTTTGAGTTGACTAATTCCAGTGTTATTACTGGAATAGTTTATATTTCTTTTTCCTTACCAATGGTTTTTGTTTCGCCTTTTGCCGGATCGTTGGTTGATGCTTGGCCAAAAAGAAGAACCTTAATTGCTACATATTTGAGCCATTTTGCGATTATTTCTTTTGCAGCGTTGAGCTTTCTGTCGGGCAAGTTTGATTTGATTTATTTTCTTTTGTTTTTGTTTTCAACGGTAACTTCAGTAAATGATCCGGCAGAGTTAGCCCAACTGCCAAATGTGGTTGAGGATAAAAATGATTTGATGTTGGCCAATAATATTTTCTTTTTTACCGATCAGGCTTCATTAATAACCGCTTCGGCAATAACCGGTATTTTAGTTAATTTTATTTCTTTTCCAATTACTTTAGGTCTAGTTGGTTTGATGCCTTTAACGGCAAGTTTGGTTATTTCTAAACTTCCATCGGCTAATGGAGGGGGAGAGCCACTTTCTTTAATTAAGGAACTGGAAAGTTTGCTAAAACGCGTTAAGGCTGGCTATCAGTTTTTATCCAGCAATACTTTAGTTCTTTATTCATTTGGATTAGTGGTTATTTTTCGGGTTTTGACTTCGTTAGCAGTTTTGCTCTTGCCGAATATTGCCAATAATATTTTTAATATTTCTGCCTTTGATGCCGGTTATTTTATTATCCTCCCGGTGGCGGTTGGATTATTTGTTGGAACAACGATTTTAAATAAACGTGGTGAGGAGGAAAGTCGAAAGAATAAATGGATTGGGACTGGATTTAGTTTGATGGGAATGATGGTTCTGGCTGTGGTTTTTGGCCGTCAAAGTAATTACGTTATCCAGTTGTTTTTGGATTTGGCTTATTTGGTTTTGATCGGGGTATCAGCGTCTGTCATTTTTGCTCCATCGGTAACTTTTTTACACGAATATACCCCAAACCAAGTTCGGGGACATACTTTTGCCAATTTGATGTTTTTTGTTAATCTGGCGATTATTCCATCGTCGCTTTTGGCAACGTCTTTGGCCGAGCTTTTAGGTATTCAAGCATTGATGGCCGGGGTCGGGTTCTTGATTTTAATTCTTGGCGTTATAATTATTAACAAAGGAAATGCAATCATCTTGGCAACCAATAATCGGAGTTGAAATCCATGTTGAGCTGAACACGGCATCAAAGATGTTCTGCCGATGTCAGAACGACCATTTTCAAGTGGAACCGAATACCCATGTCTGTCCGGTTTGTTTAGGATTACCGGGTGCCTTGCCAGTACCTAATCAAGCGGCTATTGATAACACAATCATGATTGCTTTGACCCTCAACTGCAATGTTAATGAGGAGTTTTGGTTTGACCGCAAAAATTATTTTTACCCAGATTTGCCAAAGGGGTATCAAATATCCCAACATTTTTCTCCAATTGGGGTTAAGGGAAAAGTGCCAATTTTGATTGACGGGGAATTTATGGATATCGGAATTAATGATGTCCATTTGGAAGAGGATACCGGTAAATTGGTCCATCAGGATGATAAGTCATTGATTGATTTTAACCGCAGTGGAGTGCCTCTGGTTGAAATTGTCTCCAGCCCGGATTTACATTCAGCTAAGCAGACTAAGGTTTATTTGAAACGGATCCAACAGACTTTACGCTGGCTGGGTGTTTCTGACTGTGATATGGAGAAGGGGTCAATGCGGTTGGAGGCAAATATTTCAGTCGCGGACTCCTCAGAGGTGGCCGCGTTACCTGATTACAGGGTAGAAGTTAAGAACTTGAATTCGTTTAGGTTTGTGGAGAAAGCAATTGATTATGAGGTTAAGCGCCAAATAAAGCTTTTAGAAAAAGGTGAAAAACCTCGGCAAGAAACTCGCGGTTATGATTCTGACAAAGATATGACTTTTGTTCAACGCGGAAAGGAAGTCGCTAAAGACTATCGCTATTTCCCTGAACCAGATATACCACCCTTTAATGTTCAAAAATCCAATATCCAAATGTTCAAAAAGAAAATTAATAAATTACCTTGGGAGGAAGAGAGGAAAATTATTGAGGCCGGGGTTAGATGGAAGTGGGCGGAGATTATTGCTCGGGAAACGGCAACGATTAACTTGTTTTGGCAGACTGTTCAATCCGGACTTGACGCTGAAGATGTGGCTAATTATATGGTTAATAACCCTTTACCCGAGGATACTACCGCAAAAGATTTGGCCAAAATAATTAAAGCAGAACAAGACAAGTTTGATTTGGGTGAAAATGAAGTAAAAAAAGCAGTTAAAAAGGCAATTTCAGAAAATCCACAAGCTGTTGAAGATTACCAGTCAGGCAAAAAGGCAGCGGTTGGATTTTTAATTGGGCAAGTAATGAAATTAACTTCCGGCCGGGCTGATCCAAACACCGCCCGCCAACTGCTAATAGAAGAACTAAAATAATGAAAACTGATAATATTTTATCGCATAATATTTACAGCCAAAAATTTAAAGACGAATTTTTAGTTATGGCTTCATGCTTACCAGATATTCACCCTAAAATTATTAAACAATTTTGTGAAAACTGGAAAAATGTAGTCTATTTTTGTTTAGAACAATTTCACTACAATCAACTGATTGCAAAATTATTTGATATTTTGGCAATTGGCAAGACAAAAAAAGTCGGATTCATTACCCCCGATGGTTCACCTCATTGCGTTCAAATGCATTACGCAAGCAAATATTTAAAAAGGGGGCTAAATAAGAAAGTAATTTTTGAGCATTTTGTTATTGACAAAGACGGTGAACCTTATGAAATTAATCAAAAAGATATAGACCGATCTAATAAACTTTCACTAAAAGGTATTAAAATAAAATGAAAACTGATCTTATTAATAAAGCTAAAAATCATTTTAAAAAATCTTTTCAGCAAGCTGACCCTGACATTCTTCTTTACGAAGACCTACCCACCCACGTTAAAGAATGCGAAAAGTGGGCCAAAAGAGTTCTAGAATTGTATCCCGAAGCCGATAAGGAAGTTGTTTTAACCTCGGTCTGGCTACATGATATTGGACAAGCATTCCCCCCAAAGGAAAAAGATCATGCAATCAAATCGGAAACCGAAACTTTAAAATTTCTTAAAAAACAGAATATAAATAAAGATAAAGCAAATAAAATTGCTCACATCGCTAGGTCACATCGAAATAAAGATGTACCGCCTCAAACCACTGAAGCAAAAATCTTAGTTGCTGCCGATTCGGCAAGCCATATGACAGATTATGTTTATATTAAAATAATTAAAAGCCAGGGAAAAAAGTATGCCCTTAGCAAACTTGAACGTGACTTTAGAGATGTCAGTCTTTTACCTAAATTAAAAGAAGATATTCTTCCACTTTATACCGTTTGGAAGGAATTAATTGAGATTTATCCATGAATAAGATAATTGCAATTTATGGGCCGACTACTTCTAATAAGTTGGGGTTGGCTTACAATTTAAGCAAGTATGTTTGGGGGAAATATGAAATTGACCCGGAGGTGATTAACACTGACCCGATTAAGGCTTACCGGGGATTTGACATTTCCCAAAGTTATCCTAATGAGAATTTTAAGGAAAAGGTTGAAGTTCATTTGTTTAACGCCTTTCCGCCTAATCAGGAAATTGATTTATTCGATTTTAAACAGGCAGTTGATGAAAAGGTTAGTGAAATTCAAAGCCGAGGAAATTTGCCAATTTTGGTCGGCGGGTCGGCTATGTATCTTTTAGCAATTCTGCAAAACTGGCAGAAAGGAGAAAAAGAACATTCAAAAAAGATTCCGGATAATATTTTAGTTTTTGGACTGACGGTATCCAAACCAGCAATGAAAAGAGCCGTCGAAAAGAATGTTAAGAATATGTTTAATCAAGGACTGTATGAGGAATTTAAAAGGCTATTTGAACAAATAGAGGAGGGCAGTGTTAATCGAGAAATTTTAGAGAAGGTAGCTGGATATCAACAGTTTTTAGAAATGGCCAGGGTTTCTAAGAAGTCGCCTTTGGATTTGAATAAGCAAGATTTAAATAAAATTAAGAAGTGGTTGATTAAGGATATTGTTGACTACGGTTATCACCAAACATTAAATTACAAAAAGTTTCCGGGAATTTACAAAATTCGAGAATTTAATCAGGCCCGACAAATTGTCGATAAGTTTTTAAAGTAAGTTTCCGAGGAGCAATTACTTTTTGATAACGATCATTAATATTCTGAAGCCTGTTTCTACCGATGGGCCAACAATGACAAAGTCTGAAAGTGGTTTTTCTTGATCTCCATCCGCCCGTTGAAGCTTTAACACTTCAGACAAATGTTTAATTTGATTTGGCTTACGTAATTCTTCTTGAACAGATTTTATTATTCCAGGAGGTTTGGTTCTAACGTGCTCCTCAACCATATTTCTTTTTACCTCTCGCGGGAGCTCCATTACGTAAAGATCGTAGTTTTCGATTTCTTGACGATACTTAAAAACTGGTTCGTTGTTTACATAGATGGCATCCCCATTTGATTTTTTCAGCTGTTCAAATTGCAGAAATGAAGCTTCTAAATAGGCAAGCCGAGCAGTTAATTCTGCTTTGTCAAATGCCTTTGCAGTTTTTTCGTCCAACTTGTCTGCCACAACTAAATCCTACCATAAATATGTCTGTTAAAAATTCATGCAAGTTTTTGATAAAATCAGTTTATGAAGAGGGTTGTTATTGCTGGCAGTGCTTCACTTCAAAATAAAATTAACAAATGGATTAAGTATTGGAAGGATAAGGGATACAAGGTTATTGATTACCCTAAACCAATTGTCGAAGACTTCGAAGCCAAATATGCGAGCATTTATCGTGAATTCATGAGTAATCTCAGAAAAGCTGATGTTTTGTTTATTATGAATGAAACGAAGAATAACATTCAAGGCTACATTGGTGCAGAGACTTTTGCGGAATTGTCTTTTGGTGTTATTTTAAATCAGATCGATAATAAAAATATTGATATCTATTTGTTACAAGAACCCTCTAGCCAAGTCCAGTCTTATGATGAAATTAATCTCTGGCTAAAACTAGGCTGGATTAAAATTTTAAAATAAACCTTTTTACCTAAACTAAAGGGTAAAGTGCTTATTTATAGCCTTTGGCTTGGAGATTAAAGAGATGGGCATACTTGCCTTCAAGAGACATTAATTTGTCGTGATTACCTCGTTCGATAACTTGTCCTTGGTCGATTACAAATATTTTATTGGCGTTACGTACGGTAGAGAAACGGTGGGAAACAAAGATTAGCGATTTGTCTTGATACTGGCTTTGGAGGTTGTTAAATATTTGATATTCGGCTTCAGCGTCTATAGAACTGGTTGGTTCATCTAGAATTAATACTGGCGGTTGTTGATAGAACGCTCGGGCAATTGCCAGTTTTTGCCATTCACCAGTAGATAATTCCTCACCATCTTCAAATTCCCGACCAAGCATTTGGTCATATTTTTGGGGCAATCTTTCAATAAAATCAGAAGCACCAGATTTTTCGGCTGCTTCTTCAATCGCCGCTTGATCTTTTCTGCCTGGTGCACCAAGGGTGATGTTTTCTTTAACATTGAAGTGATAACGAACAAATTCTTGAAATAAAGTTCCGATAAATTTGTACCAGTTACTTAAGCTAATTTTCTTAATATTGACATCATTAATTAGTATTTCACCGCTAGTAACATCATAAAAACGACAAAGGAGCTTGATAATTGTGGTTTTGCCAGCACCGTTGTGACCGACAAAGGCTACACTTTCCCCAGGATCAATAACAAGTGAAACATCGTTGAGAACTTTTGGCCCATCAGGATATTGAAAAGATACGTTTTTAAATTCAATTTTAGGAGGTTTGATTTCTTTAAAGACAATCGGGTCTTTGGCTTGTTTAACAATTTTAGGCAAGTTCATTAAGTCAAAGAAATGATTAACGTATAAACTGTTTTCATAGAGCTCTCCAAGTTTAGCGGAAGCATTTGCTGCTCGACCGCTTAGCTGTTCGAGCATGTTTATGAATAAGGTAAAACTACCAATAGTCATTGCCCCAGTAATCACTGTTGGAAGAAATTGGGCAGAAACAAGAACGATAATTAGCACCTCAAAGAATGGTGGAATAATTGATACTTTTAGGTAGTCGTCAAGAGGTTTTTTATTTAAGTCATAAAGTTTTTCTTGAATATTTTTAAATTTTCTAATTAAATATGAAGAGGATTGCGATACCCGCGTTTCTTTGATTGCCGTTTGCTCTTGTAGAAGCCAATTAAAATACCATAACTTCCTAACCTGCGGCGCACCAGAACCCCATATTGACCATTGAATTGAACCGTATTTGGCTTTTAGGTACAGCCGTGGCAAGGTTATTACAGTAATTAATAAGGGTATCCACCATTGAAACGAAAAAACCACAAAAAAAGCTGCAAAGTAACCAACGACATCCCGAAAAAGATATGAGAATACTCTGAGAAAGTCAGGTAACCGCCACTGCATCGTATCTCGAGTTTTGGTTATCAGGTCTTGGGTTTTGTGATTTTCTAGATGACCTATGTCTAATTGTGCATTATTTTTGTGAAACTCCAGAGTAACCTTGTTTTGAAGCTTATAACGAAAAAGATAGTCTAGATAAGTTTGGTTGTATCCCCAATAAAGGATGTTTTCAATTAAGGAAATGATGTAGCGGGAAGCAAGAATGAAAACAATAACAAATGGAACACTACGAATATTGGCTGTTTGCAAATACTGCAATTCATCTATTAATAATTTAATAACGTAACTTGCTCCAAGAGGAATTAAGGCTCCGATTGCAGCGGTAAAATAATAAAGAAAGGTTATTTGCCGATCAACACTCCAAGCCAATTCCAGCATTCGCTTCGTATTTTTATAAAGGTCAGTTAATACATCGGAAATTGTTTTTAATTTCATTACTTCTTCATTATAGCGAAGATTTTTTTCTGTTATACTGTGTTAAGAATTTAACGGTTGGTGGTGAGAGTTGCCCCTCGCTCAATTTTTTAAAATGTCAAAAAAATCTGATTTTGTTCATTTGCATAACCATACAGAATATTCACTTTTGGACGGATTGAGTCAAATTGACCCAATGCTGGATAAGGCCAAAGAATTGAGAATGGATACAATTGCGATTACTGACCATGGAGTAATGTATGGGGTAATTGATTTTTATAATTCTTGTTTGGAAAAAGGGGTTAAACCAATTGTTGGCTGTGAAATTTATATGGCTCAACGGTCACGATTAGACAAACAACCCAAGGTTGATGCTGATCAATATCATTTGGTTCTTCTGGCAAAGGATTATCAGGGTTATCAAAATTTAATGAAGATCGTTTCTAAAGCACATTTGGAAGGATTTTATTATAAACCCCGGGCGGATATGGATTTACTTAGGGAGCATCATCAAGGATTGATTGCTTTGACAGCTTGTATTGAAGGTGAAGTTCCATCTTTGATTTTGCAGGATAATTATCAGGGAGCAAAAAGAAAGGCTGAGGAACTTTTAGAAATTTTTGGTGAGGATTTTTATTTGGAGATTCAAGACCATCCCAAGATTAAACTTCAGCAAAAGGCTAATCAGGGATTGGTTAAGTTGTCTAGGGAATTAGGAATCCCGTTAGTAGCTACCAATGACAACCATTATATTGCACCGGAGGACGCCGAGGCCCAAGATGCTTTATTGGCAATTCAAATGCAAAAGACGGTTGATGACCCGGATAGATTGTCAATGTTAGATTCCCCAGATTTTTATATCCGACCAGAGGAGGAAATGGTTGAGGCTTTTGCTGATTATCCAGAAGCAATAGCTAATACACGAAAAATTGCCGATAAATGTAATATTGAGATCCCACGGGGGAAGTGGCGGGTGCCGCCGTTTCCAATTCCAGATGAATATGATACTGCCGCTGATTATTTTGACCATTTAATTGAAGAGGGTTTAGAAAAACGCTATGACAAGATCACCGATAAAATACGCCAGCGAGCTGAGTATGAAAGAAATACAATTGTAACTAAGGGATATGAAACATATTTTTTGATTGTTCAGGATATTGTTAACTGGGCTAAGTCCAAGGGAATTCGAGTAGGTCCAGGGCGAGGGTCAGTAGCTGGGTCAATTGTTTCTTTTGCTTTGCGGATTACTAGTGTTGACCCGATGTTTTTTGAACTCCCGTTTGAGCGGTTTATGCATCCTGATCGGCCGTCAACTCCGGATATCGATATTGATTTTGCTGATGACCGGCGGGATGAAGTTATTCATTATGTTATGGAAAAGTATGGCTATGATCACGTAGCACACATTATTAGTTTTGGCCGGATGGAGTCCCGGTCGGCAATTAGAGATACGGGCCGAGCTTTAGGTATGCCTTATTCTGAACCGGATAAGGTTGCCAAGCTTATTCCCCAGGGAGACTCGATTGATGAAACCTTAGAATCCAGCCCCGAGCTGAAGAGTATTTATCAACAGCCAGAGTTTAAGAAACTGATTGATTTGGCCAAAAAATTTGAAGGCCAAGCTCGGCATGCTTCGATTCATGCCGCTGGGGTAGTTATTGGCGATAAGAAACTGACAAATTATGTTCCTCTGCAGTTAGAACCAAAGACAAAGGAAAAGCGTGTAACCCAGTATGACATGTATTCAGTCGATATCGATGCTAATAAAAAAGCTATTGGCTTGCTGAAAATTGACTTTTTAGGTTTGAGAAATTTAACTATTTTGGAAAAGGCAAAAAAGTTTGTTAAGGAGTCTACTGGAAATGTAATTGATTTTTCTGAACTGCCGCTTGATGATGAAAAAACTTATCAGCTGTTGTCCAGCGGAGATACTATCGGTGTTTTCCAAATGGAGTCTTCAGGAATGCAAAGATACGTCAAAAAACTGGAACCAAGCTCAATTTTTGATGTCATGGCAATGCTTGCTTTGTACCGACCGGGTCCGATACAGGTTATTGATGAGTTTATTAATCGAAAGCATCATTCTGACCAGATAGAGTTTATGCATCCAAAGTTAAAATCAATTTTAGATAAATCCTATGGATTAATCACTTATCAGGATGATGTTCTTTTGACAGCGGTTAATGTGGCCGGCTATACCTGGATTGAAGCTGATGAGCTTCGGCACGCAATGAGTTCTAAAAAACATCGGCCGGATATGGAAAAAATTAAACAAAAATTTGTCAACGGATGTGTTAAAAACGGTCTAAAAAGAAAAAAGGCGGAAAAGCTGTATAAGTTGATTGAACCTTTTGGGGCATATGGATTTAATAAGAGCCATGCTTCCTGTTATGCGCTGATTGCTTATCAAACGGCATGGATGAAGGCTAATTATCCAGTTCAATTTATGGCGGCGTTAATGACGGCAGAAGCTAATAATGAAGATAAGATTGCTTTGGCTATTGAGGAATGCCGAAAAATGGGAGTTAAGATTTTACCGCCTGATATTAATACTTCTTGTACTGGTTTTACTTTGGAGAAGGATAAAGATTCGGTTGATAATTTAGCGGTTAGGTTTGGATTAACTGCCATCAAGAATGTTGGCGAGGCGGCGATTGAGGAAATCATTCGTATCCGTGAAGACGGCGGCCGGTTCACTTCATTGACTGATTTTTGTTTAAGGGTGGATTCTAGAAAGGTGAATAAAAAGGTTATTGAAAGTTTAATTAAAGCTGGGGCAATGGATGATTTTGGCAATCGGAGCTCAATGTTGGCTTCACTAGAACAGATTAAACGTCGAGCAGACAAGAAGCAAAGGAATTTGCGTAACGGCCAAGTGGGTTTATTTGGCGGAGGCAAGAAGAATGAAGTTTTGGAGGATAATATGATTGAAATGGAGGAGTATTCAAAAGAAGAACTGCTTCGGCTGGAAAAAGAGCTGTTAGGTTTTTACCTAACCGAACATCCGTTGAAAAATAAGCTGGATCGATTAGCGGAAATTATTACCCACAAGAGTCATCAGGTTAAGGAAATGAAGTCGGGTAAGGTTAAAATGGCTGGAATTGTTTCTAATAAAAGAATTGTAACTACCCGCAAATCAGGAAAAGAAATGGCTTTTGTTGATCTAGAGGACGAAACCGGTAAGGTGGAAATGGTTGTTTTTCCAGGTATTTTTGATGCCAGTAAGCATTTATTAAACGGGGAACATGTAGTTGTTGTTAAAGCTAAAGTTGATATGCGTGATGATGAACAATCATTAATTGCTGAAAAAATTACTAAGGCCGAGAAGTTTACTGAAAAGAAATCAAAAAAGAAGGCTGGTAACCCGCGTAATGATTCTAATTCTAACGATGATGATCAAGATAGCCTTGATTTTCGTTTAGAAATCCCCCAGGGAACAACGAGAGATGCTTTGGTCAAGCTGAATAACCTGCTTAAAAATAATAATGGCGATCATAATGGTGTTTTGAAATTTCCAAATGGCAGAGATGTCCAGGTGCCGTTTGGGGTGAATTGGACGGAAAAATTAAAGAAAAAGATTGAGAAACTTTTAGGTATTTGATAGAATCAACTCCATGGCAATTAAAGCAAAGTGGAACGACAAGGTTGAATTTCATGTTGGCGATACTGTCCGAATTGATTATAAAATCGTTGAAGAGGGAAAAAAGGACAGGACCCAACCTTATGAGGGAGTAGTCATTAGTATTCGAGGTAAGGGAGAAAGCCGGTCTTTTACTGTTCGAAAAAAAGCGGTTGACAATATTGGAGTTGAACGTATTTTTCCACTAAATTCTCCCTGGATACAAAGTCTTAAGGTCACCAAGGAGCCTAAAGATAAAGTTCGACGAGCTAAACTGAATTTTCTTCGAGAAGAACGCAGTAAAAAGAAAAAGAAGAAAAAGAAAAAATAATGGCCGACAAAGAAGCACTTACCGCCTGCCTCAAGGACATGGGTATGTCTGAAGAACAAATTGAGATAACGGTTACCACCATCGACCGAGTTGAGGTGGCTAGGGATGCTTACACGCCAGAAGGAACAAAACGACTCCAGGAAATTAACCGCGAGTTACTCCTCCGAGGTGACGCTTGACGGCTCCTCGGATGGTGTAACGTAGCGATAATCTAACCTAAATTCATGTTATAGTATCGAAGTAGTTTGCCGCCATAGTCCCCGTACCAAAGAGAAAAGTAAGGAGAGCAAAACTCTACTAAACCCGCGTACCCCGCAGTAAAAAGAAAAAGAAATAACTCACGATATTTGTGATTTGTATTATATATGATATCATTCGTTTATAATGCCAAACAAAACAACTGAGTTTGATAGATATCTTCAAGAAAAAGGAGGTCTCCCCGAAACAGAAGCTTATGTTGTCAAATCAGGTATTCTTTCAAGAAGGATAATAACGCCAAAACAATTACGACCAAAACTTCGTGCTGCTAGAGCAATTGCAACAGTTCGTCTAAAAGGCATGACAGAAACAAGAAAAATATTAAAAAGATGTAGAAAAGACGGAGGGCTAGATCTAGAAGGTCCTCCAATGAGTGTTACCGACCAGTAACTAATATAACTGCAAAAAAATTACTCCAAATGTTATAATATCGAAATAGTTTGCCGCCATCGTCTAGTGGCCGAGGATCTCAGCCTTTCAAGCTGAAGACACGGGTTCGATTCCCGTTGGCGGCACAGGATTTGCTTCACAAGTTTTTTTAAAGCCACACCAATAACTTAATTTTTGCTTTTTAATAAAGATATTTTTCAGATGTAACCTGCAATTAATGATTTTGCTAGAATAAATTATGAAAGACTTTTACCAAAGATCATATGCTGTTCACAGGGATTGTCACCAATTAATAAAACAATCATTAGGGAACTATCTTCCGGTTGCTGGCAATATTGGAATATTCTGCCAATCTGACCGTGAATGTAAAACCTTTTCAAATTTAAAAAAAGAAATAACTTTTTTATCTGATAACCCCAATCAAAAATACTTTCAACTGAGAGAACCGATAGTTATTCCGAATAAAAACAACATTCCGGAAGCAAAATATACTCATCTTTATATTCGAAAACCCGACCCTTCTCAGTTCGGAAAATATTTAGGAGATATAGATTTTATAATGCAACCAACTGAATATAAAAAACTAAAACAAAAGGTTGTTAAAGGAAAAATAATAAATGCTAGTTTATTTAACCGTCCCAAATGGGATATGATCCAAATTACTGATCCGAATATTTCTTCCGTTGCATTTATAACCACAAAGGATTTTGCTGAAAAAATAAGAATTAAACTCGATTAATTCATAATACTTAAAATAGTTGTTAAAATAGAGACATGAATCAAGTAACATATACCAAAGACTTCTCTAGAATTAGTCAAATAGCTCGAGGCTTATTTAAACATTTCTATCAAAAAGACTCAAGAATTTATATCAAAGTCCATTTTGGCGAACCAGGTAATAATAAAACATTAAAACCAGCTGATGTTAGACCGATAATAGAAGTACTTAAAGATTTTAAACTGAAACCAACTCTGATTGACACCCCGGTAGCATACCCTTCACCCAGGGGAACAGTTAAAGGTTATGAGAAAATAGTCAAAGAAAAAGGTTGGAATAAATTGGCTCCTTTTATTATTTCCGATAATTATGTAGAGGTTAAAACCAAAAACTTACCCGCCCAAGTATGCAAAGAACTTGTTGAAGCAGAAAATGTTTTGGTCATTTCTCATGTTAAAGGACACGCCTGTTCAGGATTTGGCGGAGCAATTAAAAACCTTGGGATGGGAGGAGTCAGTAAGAAAACCAAGGGATTAGAACATGGGTTATCACAACCTAAATTTGTTAGAGAATGTAAAGGCTGTGGTATATGTGCTGAATTGTGTCCAACAAAAGCCATAAGCATGAAAAATGGAAAAGCTGTTTTGAACAATAACATTTGTTGGGGTTGTTCAATTTGTCAAATCGAATGTCCTCACGATTGCCTTGCTCCACAAAAAGCAATATTTGATGATATGTTAGCTCAAGCAGCCTCAGCAGTTATTAATAATCTTCCCAAAAAAACTTTTTACATTAACCTAATAAAAAATGTCACTAAATACTGTGATTGTGAAGTAGAACACGGCGGAATTATCGCTAACGATATAGGGGCATTATTTTCCCAAAATCCAGTTGCAATAGACACAGCTAGTATTGACTTAATTAGAAAACAAGAAGGTAGGAAAATTTTTAAAGAATTAGAACACAAAGACCCGTTACTTCATGTTAACTTTGCTGCAAAATACACGAATTTGAATAGCAATTACGAAATATCAAACTTCAATTCAAGCGTGGGCTTGTGAATGGTACTTATTTCTTCTAAAATAGAGTTATGAAGAGGATGGAACCCACCGAAAACATAGTATTTAGGCGGGCAAGGAGGGGGGTGAGAATATGGCTGATTTAAAGGTTGGAACTATTACTCACTTTTTTGGCAAGATTAATGTCGGTGTTTTGGATATTGAAGATGAAGCTCTAGAAGTTGGAGACACGATTAAGATTGTCGGAAGGGGAGAGGAATTTGAACAAGAAGTAACTTCTATGCAGGTTGAACACGATAGTATTGAAAAGGCTGAGCCCGGAGTAAGTGTCGGACTAAAGATTAAAGAAGGTGAGCAGGTTAAAGAGGGTGATGAGGTTTTTAAGGTTGAGTAAATAGAGATCAGAGACTAGAGATTAGGGACCAGGAGAATTAATATTATGGCGATTTACATTTACCACGGTGACGATAGTTTTCAAAGTCGCCGGGAACTTACTAATGCTTTGAAAGGATATCCCCAAGTTAAACGCTTTGAAGGTAAGGATATATCTTCTGAAGGTATAATCCAGGCTAGTGGCGGGTTATTTAGTCAAGGCAATGTTGCTTTAGTTTTAGAGAAGTTGTTTTCACTTGGAAAAAATCAATTTAAAGAGGTTAATAAGTATATCGAAAAACTTAGTCCAGATTATGATTTTTTTATCTGGCAGGGAAAACGGCTTTACCCCAATCAAATTAAAAAGATTGCCGATAAACCGAAGGTTAATGAGTACAAACTGCCGAATACTATTTTTAAGTTATTAGATTCTATTGGAAAGAGTAATCATAACCAACTGTTAACCCTTCTTCAGGGTAGTTTTCAAACTCATCCACCGGAGGTTATTTTTTATTTGGTTCAAAAGCGTTTGAGAAAGATGATTTTGGCCAAAGAAGATTCAGAATATTTAACCGGAGCTGGTTGGCAAAAGAGAAATTTGTATAATCAAGTTAAGGGAATATCTACAGATTTGATTGCTGATTGGTACAAGAAAACTGTTATTATTGAATATAAGAATAAAACCGGGCAGCTTGGTCGAGAGTTGGACGCGGAGTTGGTGAATTTAATGGTATTATTTAGTAAGCGCTAGGGGGTTAGTGACTAGTGGCTTGTGGTTTGTGAAATATAAATATGAAATCGTTAGATAATTTAACTAAAGCGGATTTAGAAAATATCAAGTTGTTGTGTTTTGATTGCGATGGAGTAACCATAAAAGAAGGTACGTTCCTTCAGGAAAAACAGGGGGAATTGACAGTTAGAACTTCAAAGTTAACCCCGGAGATGACTAAGAAGATTAATCTTTTAAAGAATAATTTCTACATTATGTTTTCCAGCGGTCGTCACCCCTTGTATTTAGCTAGAATGTATGAAGCTATTCTTTGGGACAAGGTTATCCTACAAGGTGAGAATGGCTTGCTGACGGTTTTTAACGGACAGGTTAGTCAGTTTGAAAAATACCCAATGGAGTTATTGGAAACTGCAACAAGGATTAAAGCGGATTTGAGACGCTTGGCAAATAGTAATGATAAGGTTGATGGGTTTGAGCCAAAGCAATTTTTAATTTCCCTTCATTGTCAAGAGGAGCTAGATGAAGTTAGGGAGATTGTTGATAAGCATGATACTGAAAATGAGTTTTACTGTTTATGGAGCGGTGAGGCTTTTGATGTTGCCCCGAGAAAGTTTAATAAGGGTAATGGCTTGAAATCAGTCTTAAAAAAGCTTAATCTTAAGATGGAGAATGTTTTGGCGGTTGGAAATGACCCGAATGATAAGGAAATGGTGGAGTGGGCTGGAATCAGCGTAACTACTGATCCGGAGAGTATTATCGAAGGAGCCGATTTTATCACTGATAAGCGCGGAGTAAGTGGGGGAGAGGAAATTATAGATAAGATTATTAAAGTGATTAGCGATTAGTGAAAAATTTTAAAAAATATATAACCAAACCTTATTCGAAAAGGATTGATAAACCTTGGGGATACGAAATTAAGCTTACGCCAGAGGATTTTGAACATACCGGAAAGATTTTGTTTATTGAAAGCGGAAAGAGGTTTTCTTTTCAATACCATGATCAAAAAGAAGAGGCTTTATGTTTATTTTCCGGCAAGGCAAAAATTTGGATAGAAAATGATCAAGGAGAGATAGAAAAAAAACCGATGGAGATTAATAAAGGTTACGTAATTGCTGTTGGTCAGAAACACCGGATCGAAGCAATCGAGGATAGCTTTATTTTTGAAGTTTCCGGCCCGGAAGCAGGAACTACTTACCGATTAGAAGACGATTATCAACGCGATAATGAAGAAAAATAATTCTGCCAGAAAAGGCAAGGATATTCTTTGGTTTAAGGAAGTAAAGAAGGATGATGTTGAGTTGGTTGGAGGAAAGGGAGCGAATCTCGGTGAGATGGTTGAAGTATTGGGGGATTTGGTTCCTAACGGATTTATGGTTACGGCTGCCGCTTATTTTAAGTTTATTGAGTTTAATAATCTGTCAGACAAAATCCGCGATGTCTTGAAAACAACTAATATTGAACGTCAGACAGAATTAACTTCTGCTTCTAAAGAAATTAAACAATTGATTACTAACGGCCGATTTCCTGATGAAATGGCTAATAAAATAATGACGGCTTATAATGAACTTGGCGATATGTTTGGTTTAAAACAGTCGCTGGTTGCGATTCGATCTTCGGCAACAGCAGAAGATTTGCCTGATGCTAGTTTTGCTGGGCAACAAGAAACTTATTTAAACATTAAGGGAGAAGCTAATGTTATTAATCATGTCAGAAAGGCTTTTGCTTCTTTGTTTACCCCGCGAGCAATTTTTTATCGTGAAGAAAAAGGCTTTGATCATTTTAAGGTCGGATTAGCGGCGGTTGTTCAAAAAATGATTCAGTCGGAAGTATCCGGAGTTATGTTTACTATTGATCCGGTTACTAATGAAAAGGAGAAGATTATTATCGAGGCGGTCTGGGGATTAGGAGAATACGCTGTGCAGGGGATAGTTACACCAGACCATTACAAGATATTAAAGAAGGAGAATCGGATTATTGAAATGGATGTTAACCCCCAGCGTTACCAACTTATTCGACAGCAGGACAAAAATGTTAAAACTAAGGTCCCTAAAGAAAAACAAAATATTCAAAAGTTGAATTCTTCAAGAATTATTGACTTGGCTGAGATAGGCGAAAAGATTCATCAGCATTACTTTTTTCCTCAAGATATTGAATGGGCTGCCAGTAAGGATAAGCTTTATATTCTTCAAACTAGACCAGTAACAACGACCAATATGAAACAGGACAGTGCTAAAAGTGACGAAAAAATTAATGGGGAATTAGTTTTAAAAGGTGATCCGGCAAGTCCAGGAATGGGAAGCGGAAAAGTGAAATTGATTAAAAAGGCGGATAATATTGACAAGGTCAAAAAAGGAGATGTCTTGGTAACTAATATGACTGCCCCGGATTTTGTTCCAGCAATGAAGAGAGCAGCAGCAATTGTAACCAATTTAGGTGGGTTGACTTCTCATGCTGCCATTGTCTCCAGAGAGTTAGGTATACCTTGTGTAGTTGGAACAGAAAAGGCAACAAAGATTCTTAAAAAAGGGGATGAGGTTGTTGTTAATGGAAAAACAGGGGAGATTTGGCTGGGTACAATCAGTGAAAAGTTAAAAGTGAAAAGTGAAAAACCTAAGAAGAATAAAAAGAAAAAAATCAAAACGGCTACAAACCTTTATGTTAATTTGGCTGAACCTACTTTAGCCAAAGATATGGCGGAAAGAAATGTTGATGGTGTTGGGCTTTTGCGGGCTGAGTTTATGATTGCTGAAATTGGAACCCACCCTCAACGCATGCTTCAGCAAAATCAAGGTAAGGAGTTTACTAACAAGCTAGCAGAGGGAATTAAGGAGTTCTGTCAGGCCTTCAACCCCAGACCGGTTGTTTATCGAGCAACTGACTTTAAGAGCAACGAATACCGCCATCTAAAGGGTGGTAAAGACTTTGAACCAGAAGAGCCAAATCCCTTGCTCGGGTTTAGGGGTGCATTGCGCTATATTAGTACGCCAGAAGTCTTTGAATTGGAGCTGGAAGCGATTAAACAAGTCCGCAATAAACATGGCTTAAAGAATCTTTGGATGATGGTTCCGTTTGTTAGAACACCTGAAGAATTGTTGGAAGTGAAAAGAATTGCCGCCGCTCAGGGATTATCGAGAAGCCCAAGCTTTAAATTATGGATGATGGTTGAAATTCCAAGTAATGTTATTTTGCTTGAAGATTTTATTAAGGTTGGAATTGACGGAGTTTCGATAGGTAGTAACGATTTGACCATGCTAACTTTAGGATTAGATAGAGATAATAATGAAATTGCTTATCAATTTGATGAAACTAACCCAGCTGTAATGAAATCAATTGAGAAAACCATTAAAACTTGTAAGAAGAATAATGTCACTTCTTCAATTTGTGGACAGGCACCTAGTCAATATCCGGATGTTGTTGAAGACTTGGTTAAATGGGGAATTACTAGCATCTCAGTTAACCCAGATGCAATTGAACGCAGCCGGGAAATTATCGCTTCTGCTGAAAAAAATAAATTAAAAAAGTAATAAGTGTGACTAGCGACTAGTGAATAAAATAAATATAAAGCAATTGAAGGCCAGAAAAATTTTGAATTCTAACGGGAACTGGACTATTGAATGTCAGCTGGAAACTGATCGAGGAAATGCATTGGCAGGAGTTCCAACTGGAATTTCACAGGGGAAGGAAGAAAAAGAAGTTTCGCCAATTGAAAAGGCAATTAGAGAAATTAACGAATCGATTTTTAAAGAAGTTAAGCACGAGAAGTTTGAACAAAAGTCACTGGATTATTTACTCAGTACCGGCGGATGGGGAAGTAATGCAACTTTAGCAGTTTCAGCCGCATTTTTTAATTTAACTAAACAGTTGGATAACCCTACCGTCCCAAAACTAATGATGCTTATGTTTGAAGGTGAAGAACACGGAAATCCCAATTTTACTATTCAGGAATTTATGGTTGTGGTTGATCAAATAGAGCCCGGTATTGAATACTATCGCCTCTTGGAAAAAAAACTTAAAGAAAGCAGTCTCTTGGATACGGTGGGAAAAGAGGGCGGGTTCTCGCCTGCGGGTTTAAAGTCAGATGATGAGGTTTTAGACCTACTAGCTAATAGCGGCGTTAAGAATATTGCTCTTGACGTGGCTGGAAATGTTAACCCGCCCACAGTTGCTGAATTAGTTAGTTTAATTAAGGATTACCCAATTGTTAGTCTGGAAGATCCATTCCCAGAAGATGACCTAAATTCATGGAAGAATTTTTATCAGGAGGCAATTAAAGTTAACCCTGATATTTTAATTGTTGGCGATGATTTAACCGTAACTGATAAGGATAAGATTGAAGCTGCCGTTAAAGATAAATTAATTAACGCAGTAATTATTAAACCAAATCAACAAGGTACGATTACTGCCGCAGTTGAGGCAGTTGAAACCGCCAAAAATTTGGGTATAAAAACTATTGCTTCTCACCGCGGAGAATCAACCAATGACACCTGGATTGCTGACTTTGCCTTGGTCAACCAGGTTGATTACGTTAAGTTCGGAGCTCCAGCCAGGGGAGAGCGAATTGCCAAGTATAACCGCTTACTCGAGTTTAATTAAAGCAGTAATTTCACCCTTTATTCCATCTCTTTGCTTTAACTTATCGATTACTTCGACAAGTTTACCCCTGATTTTTTCCTCAAACTTTTTCGTTAATTCTCGGCAAATGACTGTTGGAAGATTTCCAAAAACTTGATGGGCAACCTCTAAGGTAGCAATTAATCTTTTTGGCGATTCATAAAAAATTACCGTCGGAATATTTTCTTTTGTTTGGCTAAGGGACTTGAAAATTGCAGTTTTCTTAGTCTTGCTTTTTGGTAAAAAGCCTAAAAAAGTAAATCTGGTTGGCGGAAAACCTGAAACAACTAAAGCAGTTGTTAAGGCTGTTGGCCCCGGAATTGAGATTATTTCAACCTTTTGTTTAATCGCCATTTTTACTAACTCATAGCCAGGATCAGAGATCACTGGACTTCCAGCATTAGAAACTAAACCAACTTCTTTTCCTTGTTGAAGCTGAGTAATTATTTGAGGAATTTTTCGGTGTTTATTTTGATCATTGTAGGTTGTAATTTCATAATCATCGATTTTTAAATGTTTTAGTAATTTAGCTGTTTGTCGGGTATCTTCAGCCAAAATTAGATCTACCTGGCCAAGTGTTTCTTGAGCTCGCTGGGTAATATCACCTAAATTTCCAATTGGAGTAGTTATTAAATATAATGCCATAATTTATGTATAATGAATTTATGAAACCTAAATATATTTTAGCAAACTTAGTTTGTCTTAGTTTCATTTTAAGCGTTTTTGCCTTTCCTATTCAGGGGATAACTGAATTTACAGCAACTAACGAGTTAACTTATGAAGTAAATCCACGAGGAAACGGTAGTGTTTCTCAAGAAATCAGCTTAACTAATAATTTTTCCAATATTTTCCCCAAAGAATACCAACTGCAAGTTACGGGAAATAAAATTGAAAATATAACCGCCTCTGATTCCAAAGGTTCAATCCTAAAGAAGGTTGAAGAGTATGATGAAAAGACAATCATTAAGTTGTCATTTAACGACTCCGTTGTTGGTAAGGACAAACAAACTGCCTTTACTATCAACTATGATTTGCCAAACCTAGCAACTAAACGTGGTCAAATTTGGGAAATAGCTATCCCTGAGCTCGGTAGTAAGGATGAATTTGAAGAACTGAAAACTATCGTTAAGGTTCCTCAAGCTTTTGGCTCCCTTGCCTACAGTTCAATTTCTCCCCAAACCGAGAAAACCCTCAACAATCAACAAGTATTAACCTATAACAAAAATCAGCTTGGCAATAACCCGATTTTGCTAGCCTTTGGGGAATTTCAAATTTTTGATTTTGACCTTGACTTCACCTTGATTAATGAAACTAGCCAAATAACCACCAAAACGGTGCCAATACCTCCAGATACAAGCTACCAAAGTGTTTTCCTAACTGCAATTAATCCCAAGCCAATAAAAATTGACTATGACGAAGATTATAATTGGCTAGCTTATTATCAATTGTCTCCTGGCCAAATTATTGAAATTAATGTTCAAGGTCAAGCTAAAATATATTCTAAGCCAGAGAATATCAAGGCAACAGAATTAAATAGAAATGCCTCTTTATCACCATATTTAGAAGATGATGAGTATTGGCAGGTTAATTCTCCAACTATCCAAAATATCGCCGATTATTTTTCTAGCCCAAAACAAATATATAATTTTGTCATTGACGAACTCGAATATGATTTTGAAAACTTAAAAAACACGGAAAGATTAGGGGCAGTAGAAGCTTACAAACAAAAGCAAGGAGTTTGCACTGAGTTTAGCGACCTTTTTATAACTTTATCCAGAGCAACCCAAATTCCAGCTCGGGAGTTACAGGGTTTTGCCTTCACTGAAAATAAAGAACTTTTTACATTAGCCGCTGAAAATGATGTTTTACATTCTTGGGTTGAATATTGGGACTCTAGTAAAAAAATATGGGTGCCAGCTGACCCAACCTGGGCAAAAACAACGGAAGGAATAGATTTTATTGATGACTTTGATCTTGGACATTTTGCCTTTGTAATTCACGGCCACAGCAGTACAAACCCAGCTCCTCCTGGCTTTTACAAAACCACCAATAACCAGAAGAAAAACGTAAAGGTTAATTTTGCTGAAAAATTAATCCCTCCACCCAGCTCAAACCTTGAAGCAAAAATTGCCAAAGACCATATAAGTATTAAAAATAATAGTTTTTCACCAGCTTACCAGACTAAGGTTGTTCTTCATGGCTGGAGCAATAAAAAAGTGAAGACTAAAACTATTGGCGGATTGCCTCCATTAGGAGAAGTAAAGTTTGAAATTGAAGAACCCGGATTTTGGGCCAGGCTTTTTCGCAAATCAAAGTACAAAGTTGAAATTGATAAAGAAATATTTGAACTGAAATATCCTCGGAAAAAATTGAATTTTTTTGACTTTTTTGCTAACCTTTGGCCAGGTTAAATGAAAAAAATACTCAAAACAACTCTAATCAGTTTAATCGCTCTAAGGACGACTGCTTTAATCATAGACAGTCTCAATTTTGCCCAGGGTCTACGATCGTTACTTTTTGCGGCTTTAGCCCTTACTGGATTTGAATATTTACTAAAGCCAATTGCCAAAATACTGTTTCTACCAATAAATATATTAACTTTGGGAACTCTCCGCTGGATTATTAATGTAATTGGATTGTACTTGGTGACAATTTTTGTTGATGGTTTTAGCCTCTCGCCTTATAACTTTCCGGGATTAGAGTGGCAAGGAGTAGTTGTTCCCGCAGTCAGTTTTGGTTTAATTCCAACCTATATTTTGACCTCATTATTAATTAACCTAAATGTTACCTTAGTAACCTGGATTCTAAAAAAATGAATAAAGCAGTTATAATTACTCAAATTGTTACCTCCATTATTTTAATCGGCTTGGTTTTGCTACAAACTTCACCGGAAACAAGCCAGCAAAGAGCAACATTAATTAAACCTAAGTATTCAAGAAGGGGAATGGAAAAAATAACTTATTTCCTTACTTTTTTCTTCTTATTTTTGTTTGTTGCCCTTTCTATAGTACAGTTATTTATTTGAGTCATTAACTATGAAAAGAATTAAATTTCTTTTTCAATACATAACTAAACTGATAAACAGATATTGGTATTTTATTTTGGGTAGCTGCTTTCTAACTGGCTTAATCTTTTTTTTCTCCGTTCAATTTTCCAGCCTTATAAGCCAGCAAATACCCGATAAAAAATATGTTGGTGTTGTTGGCAAATATCGTTTAAATAACCTGCCTCCAGACATATATAAACTATTCAGCTACGGTCTAACTGAGATTATGCCCAACAGTAGAGCGACTCGATCTCCGATTGTTTCTAATTGGACTATTGATGCTGAAGGTCAAGAATACACCTTTTACCTTAAAGATAATGTCTACTGGCAAAACGGAGACCCATTAAAATCTGACCAAATCAATTATGATATTCAAGGAGCGACATTTAATCCGGAGTTAAACAAAGTTATCATTAAGCTCGATTCACCATTTGCTCCGTTGCCAACTTTACTTAATCAACCGCTGATAAAAAAGAAAAAAATTGGGCTCGGCAAATATAGAATTCAATCACTACAAATTCAGGCTGGTGCAATATCCGCAATGACCTTATCTAAAGATAAACCCCAAAAAGAAAAAATACTTCTTAGCTTTTACCCAAGCCAAGAGGAATTAATTACCGCTTTTCAGTTAGGAAAAATCGATGAAGTTTGGAATGTAACAGAATTAAATGAAATAAAAAGTTGGAAAAATATTGAAATTAAAACTGAACAACATGCAACGACTAACTACGCAGCAGTTTTTTTTAACACTAAAAAACCGCCTTTGGATAACAAAAGAGTTCGCCAAGCCTTAGCCTACTGCTTAAAAAAACCACCCAAAAAAGATAGAGCAATAGGCCCAATATCTCCATCATCTTGGGCTTACAACGAGGGAGTAAAAACTTATTCATACGATCCTTCCCACGGAAGAAAACTTTTTGAAGAAGGTTGGGATCCAGGCGAAAAAATGAATTTAACCTTGTCAACCCTACCAGAGTTATTAGATTGGGCTGAAGAAATAAAGGATGATTGGCAAAATAATCTTAATATCAATATAACTATAAAGGTGTCAAGGTTTGTCCCAGAACCTAATAATTTTGATGTATTTTTAGGATATGGAATTATACCCCCAGATCCCGACCAATATACCTTTTGGCATTCCACTCAATCCGAAAATTTAACTGGTCTAAACAATGCTAAAATTGATCAATTACTCGAAAAGGGACGAAAAACAATTGACAGCGAAGAAAGAAAGGAAATATATTATGATTTCCAGCAAACACTATCAGAAGAAGTACCCGCTATATTTCTTTTTTATCCTAAAAAATACAAGATAATTAGGAAATAGTCCTCAACTTTTAGCTTGCTACAAGTATGTTTTTTTGGTAAACTTGAAATTGAATTTGCCGAAGTGGCGGAATTGGCAGACGCGCACGGTTCAGGACCGTGTGGTCCCTAGGACCTTGTAGGTTCAAATCCTATCTTCGGCACCCGTCTAATTCAACGGGGAATGCATTACGTAAAATGCCAAGGTAGTCAAGCAGGTCACGACACGAGTCTGAAAAACTTGGGATGCCGGTTCGATTCCGGCCCTTGGCACAAACCGTCGCTAAAGCTATGGTTGGCAAGCGCGAAATAAGCGGGCCTGCCGTAAGATAACGGCGGAAGCGGGAGTAGCTCAGTTGGCTAGAGCGTCTCCCTTCCAAGGAGAAGGTCGCCGGTTCGAATCCGGTCTCCCGCTCAAAAAATATTATGGTGAGCGTAGCTCAAAGGCAGAGCGCCTACCTGTGGAGTAGGTGGTTGAGGGTTCGATTCCCTTCGCTCACCCAGTTAGTCTTTGCTAAACTACAAATAGTTTACATAACGGCGGGCCTGCCCGCCGAAGCTTTAGCGAAGGCGGGTTCGTAGCTCAGTTGGCTAGAGCACTCGGTTTACATCCGAAAGGTCGTAGGTTCAAGTCCTACCGAACCCACTTAGTCGAGGTGCTGCCGCGCCCGCAACGCCGGACAAGCTCGGCTTGCATGGCGGGCGGGGAATTGGCACGCTTGGTACAATACGTGGAAGGCACATAAGCCTAATTATGTCGAGGTGCTGGAATTGGCAGACAGGCAGCGTTGAGGACGCTGTGTCTTTTTAAGACGTGCGGGTTCAACTCCCGCCCTCGGCACCAACGGGGATTGGCGCAGTGGCTAGCGCGCACGCTTTGGGAGCGTGAGGCCGCCGGTTCAAGTCCGGCATCCCCGACACATCTCGGGGGTCGTCTAATGGTAGGACAACAGTCTTTGGAACTGTTTATCGTGGTTCGAATCCATGCCCCCGAACAAAGTGACGGGGCTGGTGAGAACCATTTTGGTTCGCCGTGCCCGCCTGATTACCGCAGTTTGAGCCGTGTACGAATAGTACTGAAAAGGCGAAAACTAAGGTTTGGCGGGAATCCATGCCCCCGAACCAATTTGTTAAAATAAAAGTAGAACGCCGCGGTGTTGGAACTGGCAGACAAGCGAGACTTAAAATCTCGTGGCCCTCGGGCCGTGCAGGTTCGATCCCTGTCCGCGGCACCAACTAAAAATTATTTTTTGAAGTATAATATTGCTTCATCAAAAAGCGGTTCCGAAAGAGAAACCTTTTGCCCAGGATACTTGGCTTTTTCACCCCAGACCATAATTTCTTCAACCTCTTCTAGTAGATCCTCAGAAATTGACTTAACAGCTGTTTCCACGGTATCTTCCTCCTTCAATATCAAAGGGTGACTAAAATCTGGGTCTTGATTTTTGCCTGGTCTCAAGTAAATCCTTATTAAATTTAGTTTACTCCATATTTTTTCTTTGAGGAGATTTAAATTTTCATTTTTTTCGGCACTGATAGCCAAAGGGCTTTTGAAAGTTAACCTTTTCAGATCGGATTTATTGACAACTTCTAAACTTGGCAAATAAACCCTATCTTCCGACAAGCTATCAACTAAGCGTTCCATCGATGAAAATTTTTCTTTAATTGTTATTTTTGCATTCTTAAACCCAAGTTCTCTCGCTACTTCCTCAATTGTTTTTATCTGAAAATTTTGGTAAGGATAAATAACGTTGATACCACCTTTGACTGTTTTTTCAAGATCAACCTGTGGAGGTTCTAGATCAAGCCTTATTCCCGCCTCATAGAGTTCGTTTTTAGCTTTTTCTATCCAGTTGAGTCGATGAACATCAGTTATTAATACAATCAGATCCGAGTTCCTGGCTACCGACAGAATTTGTTTTCCATTACCTTTCCCTATTGCGGCTCCTGTTATCAATCCTGGCACATCTAAAAGCTGAATATTTGCCCCTTTATACCGATACATCCCAGGTATAACCTCCAAGGTTGTAAAATCATATTCTCCAACTTTAGACTTGGCTTCAGTTAGCTGATTTAATAAAGTTGATTTTCCAACCGATGGTGGGCCAATTAAAATAACCGTTGCATCACCTTGCTTTTTAACCGCATATCCTCCTCCACCTCCTTTTTTTGACTCTTTTTCAATATCTTCCTGAAGCTGTTGATTTAATTTCGCAATTTTAGCCCTTAATTTTCCAATATGATGCTCTGTGCCTTTGTGGTAGGGGGTTTGGCGAATTTCCTCCTTAATCGATTCAATTTTTTGAATGATCTTATTACTCATCTAATTCCAGTTCAAGCTCCAAATCCGGTGGTTGTAGAAGTTTGGAATCATAATTGTTTTCCTGCAACAAATTCTTTGTCTGGTTCCATTTTTGTCTAATTTTCTCAATATCCGACATTGTCTCAGCAATAGTTGGAGAAGGGGATACCCCTAAAGTTGGCGTTACTGCTGAATAATTACCAGTCCTATCTTTACTTGAATTAACAGCCAAAACATAAAAGATTACTACTCCCAAAACTATGAGGGCAGTGATAATGAAAATCTTGATAAAATTATTTTTGGGCTTATCCTTTCCCTCAAATGATAAAAACGGTAAATCGATATTTTGAAATTTCATTCTAATCTTTTAACTACCTCATCTAAATATTGAAAAGAACCGCTTAAATTATTTTGAGCTCGATTCAGATAAACAACGGCGGTGTTCCAGGCTTTTTTAGCATCACCTGGTCGTCTAGTTCTAGTTTCTCTAACAGTTTCCAAGGCTAAATTTTGATTAGCCTGAGCTGCCTCAATTTTCTGATTAACTTCTTTCACCCAAGTCCGATTTTCTACAAGTAGATCAAGCTGACTACGAATAAGAGATAATTCCTCAATGACTTTTCGCTGATTTGTAATCGCATAATTGGTCAACTGCAAATAAATGTCTGCTTCCATATCCGGATAAACGTCACCTAGTTGAGAACTAACTTCATACAGGGCTTCAACGCTTTGCTGATCATTAATTAAATCCTCCTCCTGACTCAACCAAACCTGCCAACTCTGCAATTTATCTAGCCCTTCCTTGCTTAACGTCTGATTAATTTCATTAATTAGAAATCCAAGATAATCATTTTGCAATTTATTTCTAGCATAGAGAAAGCTTTTTAGGCTACGAAACAGAATATTTTTACGCTCTAATGTTGGCTGATTTAAATATGCTTCTCGTGATGAAAGGTAATTATCATAAGCTTCAAGGTAAAAATCCCTGCTCAAAACATATCTCGACTCCAATTCAACGTTCTGTGCTGAAACTAAGCTTATCGAGAAAAAATAAAAAATAAAGATTAAGATAATTTTTTTTACAATCATGGTGCCGCAGAGGAGAGTCGAACTCCTAAGCCCAAAAGGGCACACGGTTCTAAGCCGTGCCTGTATGCCAATTCCAGCACTGCGGCCAGTTTATACCTAAGTTTATCATAACCCAAAAAAAAATCCCAGAGTGTGCTTCTTGCGAAGACACCCCAGGATGTGTCAATAATATATCAAGGTCTTATAATATTGTCAAGGGGTGGTCTTCCTTGCTAGCACATATATGCTCGGACCGAAATTAAAGTAGCCTAAAGGTTTTTGAATTACCCCTTCTATTGATAGTAAAATCTTATCGGGTATTATTTTCTTAACCAATGGATTCCTAAAATTAGATACAGATAATTTCTCAACAATATCAAAACCAACTCCGCTCAGTAAGCTTTTTATCCATTTGGGATGATAATTCTTAAAAGGCAGTGAACTATCTTCGTCACTTATATCTATTGGCTTAAAATTAAAAAGAGAAGCAGGATTTATAAATGCTGACTTGAAATGTTGTTTATTAGCAAACTCCAAAATTAACCAACCATTACTTTTTAGAATTCTGTTAATTTCCTCTAAGACTATCTTGGGATTTTCTAAATGGTGAATGACTCGAACAAAAATAGCAACATCAAAAGATTCATCCTCAAACGGCAACCTAGAACCAATGGAGTCAATATAAGTGAAATTTTTTGTACCTAATTTTCTTTCAGCAATTTTTAAATTTTTAATAGAAGGGTCGATCAATGTAGAATGTTTAAATTTATTACCATAAACTTCAGCTAATCTTCCGTATCCAGCCCCGACATCGATCAATTCCTTTTTACTAGTTAAACTTATTTTATCTATTAGAGTTCTTAACGCGTTTTTTCCAGAATTATTTTCATACTTTCTGCTTTTCCAAAATGCCTGATAGTTAAAGTCATCGTATAACTCTCCTGCAAACCATGTGCTGTCGTTATTCATTTCTTTCAATGTCGGACATAAACTGCCTGACCCCAAAAGCCCAACTGCCAGAGGATAGGGGACAATATTTAGCCATTACTCCTTCAATCGTAGTTATACCCAAATCAAAATATTCTTCTTTAAGATATTTTCCAACCCACTCAATAGCGTCAGGGTATGAGTCGAAGCACATTGTTCCTCGGGAATGAATACCAACTCCCCAACAATTAAAACAATTTTTTGGTTCCTTTTTACATAAATTTGATTCCTGTTGAGCTATGGCTGTTATTAATCGATAATCTAATCCATATTTTTGAGAAACTTTAAAAATTTGATCAGCATAAGGAGCCAACTTGGAATTATACTTTTCTAGATATTTTCTGATTAGAATTGGACGGGCATCTGCAGACACAACATCTCCACTTACCTTAACATCTAAAGGGTCATTTGAGGCAAATATTGAACTAGTAATAAGCTTTGTTTGACGACTTACCGTAGGGGTCAACAAAGGAGAGTAAGTTGTTTTTTTCTTGCCCGCAGATATAAACAATAAATACCCCTGTGAAATCACTAATAAGGGGACGAACGCAAAAAAAAGAACCAGGACAAACAATTTTTCCTTCATTACTCCCTTAAATAGTCCCACAAATTATTGTTTCTTGTCAAGACGGACAATTTGCATTAAAATAGAGAAATGAATTTCCAAACAAATTTGCAAAAAAATAAGGACAATAGCTTTCTTCTTGAGGTAGAAATACCGAATAAAGAAGTTAAGATCAAATATGAAGAAATTGCAACGGAACAAGCAAAAAAAGCTAATATTAAAGGCTTTAGGAAAGGAAAAGCACCAGTTAAGGTAGTTGAAGATAAAATTGGCCAGGATAAGCTAAAAAACATTCTTGTTGAGGAGATTGTTAAAGAAGTTTATCCCAAGGCGGTAAAGGAACTCGATCTAAATCCAATTATTCATCCTAAAATTAACATTAAATCTACCAACATAGGAGAAGACTGGCAAATTAGTTTTACTTCAGCAGAGCTACCTGAAATTGAGCTTAAAGGTCTATTAGACAAAGTAAAAGAAACCAATGCAAAAAGCAAAATTTGGAAACCAGGGGAAAAAATTAAAAAAGAAGAAGATAATCAGAATAAGGATAAGCAAATACAAAAAATAATTGATGTAATTATAAATAATACGGAAATTAATCTTCCTGATGTCTTAATAGAACAAGAAATTTCAAGAAAGCTTACCCAGTTGATCGACCAAGTCAATCAAGCCGGAATGCAGCTAGAGCAATACTTATCTTCCAAAAGTGTCACCATTGATGAATTAAAAAATCAGTACCGGGAAGAAATTGTCAATAGTTGGAAAATCGATTTGGCTCTTGAGAAAATTTCGGATGAAAACAATATTGAAATAACCGAAGAAGATACCAAAAAAATTGATGATTCTAAAATGAATCCATATATTGCAGCCAAAATATTACGCCGGCAAAAAACGCTTGAATACCTACTAACCCTGTAGTATAATTTATGGCATAAATGAGTAAACAAAGCGATATTTTTTCTAACAAGAAAAATAAGTCTTCAAAAAACAAGGGGAATATACCGCCTGGATTTATCGAAATGCTCAAGCAATCTGGAGAAATTTATACACCAGATGCTGAAAAAAAAGATGCCGAAAACAAAGAAAAGTTGGAAAGAAAGCGTGAAAAAGCCCAAAGCCATTTTCAGCGAGTTAAAAGGCTGGAAAAGGAAGTCTACAGCCGCCAAAAAAAAGAAACGGAAAAAGAAATTGAAATATTAAGGAAGGCTTTAGCCCAGGAAGTAAAGAGACTAAATAAACAAGGGAATAAGTTAAGACAGGAAATTCAAGGAGCTCTTCAAGACCCAATAATCAATCCGGGGGAATCGGATATTTCTTTTCTTGAAAATTTAATTAGGTTTGTCCGAGGTTTAACTCAGAAAGCAGAAGACGCTACCTTATGGCTCCAAGCCTGGGGAAATAAACGCAAAAAGAGAGGTGCCTTCTGGTCTAACTTCACCAGTAAAAAGGGTGGAGCTCAATATTTACTGTCCGGGGAACATTCACCTGCTAGATCAGCTGGTTAAATCTTCATTGTCAAATTAATCTAGGTATGATAAACTAAAGGCCAGGTTAGTGGGAAGAAAAAGAAATAACAATCGGTTTCGAATAAATCAACAGATTAGAGCTAGAGAAGTAAGATTAATAGACAAGGAAGGCGAACAAGTTGGCGTTGTCAAATTAGAAGACGCACTTAAAAAAGCTAGGAATAGAAATCTTGATTTAGTGGAGGTTGCCCCTGGGGCAAAGCCTCCGGTGGTTAAAATTTTAAATTACAATAAATTTATCTATGAACAAGAAAAGAAAGAAGCTAAGTCAAAGAAAAAAACTAGCAGCGGTGGCCAAAAGGAAATTCAGCTTAGCCCATTCATCGGAGATGCAGATTTAAAATACAGACTACGAAAAGCAAAAGAATTTGCCAAAGAAGGAAATAATTTAAAAATTGTTTTACGATTTAAAGGTAGGCAAATAACACAACAAAAGTTTGGATATGAACTGCTGGATAAAGTAGTTGAGGAGCTAAGCGAATTTTACCAAAAAAGCGGTAAAATAAAAAAGCAGGGCAAAAGGTTAATAATGATTATGAATCCAATAACAAATGCCTAATAAAAGAAAATTAAAACTAAAAAAATCGGTTCAAAAAAGATTCAAAATTAAGAACGGAAAAGTATACCGTTGGGATAAAAAGAGAAAAAAACCAGTAGAAGTAAAAGGAGCAATTGCTCGAAAGGTTAAAAAATTATTAGGGAAAGCATAATGAGAGTAAAAACAGGAAACGTCCGTCGAAAACGGCACAAAAAAGTACTTAAACAAACTAAAGGCTATCGAATGACCAAAAGTAGATTATATCGAGTAGCCAATCAGGCCCTGCTTAGGGCTGGAAACTATGCTTACATTGGCCGAAAATTAAGAAAGCGAGATTTTCGAAAGTTATGGATACAACGAATAAACGCAGCTGTACGTCAGCATGATTTAACTTATTCGCAATTTATTCATCTTCTTAAAGAAAACAAAGTAGGATTAAACAGAAAATCATTAAGCGAACTAGCAGTAAATGACCCAAGTACGTTTAAAAATATAGTTGACAAACTTAAAGGTCAAAATTAAAATTATTGTAATGGATTTAGTAATTCCCTCCAACCCGTTTAGAATTAAAATCAAATAGGGGAGGGGATTATCTAATAACTAAGATTGCCTCCCGAAGGGGAGGTTTTTGTTTATGGATATCAAAAAAGTCATTAATCAATTTAAAACAGAAATTGCTTCAGTTAAAACTGAGGAAGAATTGGACAAGGTTAAAGTAAAATACCTAGGACGCCAAGGGATTATTAATGATTTGTTGCAAAAGATCCCAGATCTTCCAGTCGAACAAAGAAAAGAATATGGGCAGAAATTAAACCAAGCTAAAAATTTAATAGAAAAATTGTCCGCCGACAAAAGTAAAACAGTTATTTCAAAAGAAAAAGTCAGCCCAGAAAATGAAAAATATCAATTAACCAAATTCGGCCACCTTCACCCAATTACGGTAACCTCTAATCAACTTAATAAACTTTTTAAAAACCTTGGTTTTTCAATTTACGATGGTCCGGAAATTGAAAATGATGAATTCTGTTTTCAGCGTTTAAACGTCCCCCAAAATCATCCCTCGAGAGATATGCAGGATACAATTTACATTCAGTCGCCAGACTATTTACTAAGAACCCAAGCGTCATCTATTGAAGCTAGACTTTTAGAAAATGAAACTCCGCCTTTTAAAGTAGCCTTTCCCGGCAGAGTTTACCGAAATGAAAAGGTCAATCCAAGTAATCACTTCATCTTCCATCACTACCAAGGGGTGGCGGTTAACAAAAACATTTCTCTTAAAGATTTAATCGGCACCTTAGACTTACTATTCAAAAACATCTATGGTTCAAAAGTAGTTGTCCGTTACCGGTGTAAATATTATCCAGAAGTAGAGCCCGGCCTAGGCATGGATTTACAATGCTTTAATTGTTTAGGAAAAGGTTGTCGAGTATGTAAGGGTGCTGGCTGGATTGAAATGGGAGGAGCTGGAATTATCCACCCGTTAGTAATGGATAAAGCAGGAATAGACCATAACCAGTGGCGGGGATATGCCTTCGGCTTAGGGCTAGACCGATGGGCAATGGCAAAATACAATATCGATGACATTAGAACATTGCTAGGGGGAAACTTAGCCTATAAACCAAATTAAAAAATGAAACTAATTTATTCTGAACTTAAAAAGCTTTTACCAAATTTAGATTATCCTGCTCAAAAAATCGCCGATGATCTAACCCTAATCAGTCATTTAAGCGAAGGAACTGACGTAACTAATAATGAAAAAGTTATCAATCTAGAAATTCCCAAAGACCGCGGAGATTGTTTAGGATATTATGGATTAGCCAAAGAAATCAGTGTACTTCACAACCTTAAATTAGAATTGCCAAAAATTGATTTACCTAAATCTACCAATAAAGAAAAAATTAACGTTTTTGTCTCAGCAGAAAAGGAAGTTATTCGATTAATGGCCTTGAAAATTAAAAATGTCAGCAATAAACCCTCTCCGACCTGGTTAAAACACTTTTTAGAGTTACATGAAATCAATTCAGTTAACACCTTAGTAGATTTAACCAATTACATCATGCTCATTTACGGTATACCCTGTCATGCCTTCGATGCTGCGAAAGCTTCTAACCAACTCCAATGGCAAATAAACAGTAAAAAAGATCAAATAACTACTCTGGATGGAACAAACATTGAAATTCCAGCAGGGTCATTAGTCATTACTGATCCTGTTGGGACAGCGAGCTTATCTATAATTGGCGGTAGACGAACAGCCATTGATCTAGAAACAACAGAAACGATAATTGAGATGGCCGTTTATCTTCCAAAAAGAGTCCGACTTGATGCTAAAAATATGAATATAATTACCGAAGCAAGCATCCGGTTGGAAAAAAATCTAGACCCAGAGCTGATACCTCAGGCTTTCAACCATCTAATCTCATTAATTTTAGAAAACTGTGACGGGGAAATTAATAGTCAAACGTTCGACTATTATCCCAATAAACCCAGTCGGCCCAAGATAGAATATAATCCTAACAAACCAGCGGCATATGCCGGAATTGATATACCGGAAAAATATGGCCTAGAAATTTTAGAAAAACTCGACTGTCAAATTGAAAAAGAAAATAACAAATATCAAATAATTCCACCAACTTTGCGAACGGATTTAAACCTAGAAGAAGACTTGATTGAAGAAGTAGTTCGCTTTTACGGCTATAATAAAATTCCAACCGATGAGCCAATTTCATCTCAGGAATTACCGGACATCACCCCAAAGATTCTCTATCTAATCAACTCGATTAAAAATTCACTCGTTAACTTTGGCTACGATGAAATTCGGTCTTGGCCAATAATCAGAGAAGAAAATTTTCATCAACCAACATATTTACCAAAAAAGGCTCAACCAATATACACCGAAAATAACGTTAATAGTGAGTATCCATTATTGAGGATGTCCCTGGCATCTTCTCTTTATCTGCAAACAGTTCAAGCTCAAAAACTGAAATTACCTGATCAAAAATTCTTCGAAGTAGGCAAAACCTATTACCAACTAAACAAGAATTATTTAGAAAATTACACTGTTTCAATCTATCAACCCAACTTTCAGCAATTAGAAGAAGATATCCAAGAAGTATTAACCGGGTTGGGGATTAATGTTAATCAATATTCGGTTGAAATAATCAATAACAAGAAATTTATTGAATTAAATCTAAATAAAATAAGTGATTCCCTGGATGAGGCGCCATTGATTGAACTTAATACACCAGAAAAACAAACTGGTCAAGCAATCGAGCTTAATCGTCAAATTATTAACCTTGATGCCAATGTTATCCTTGACAAAAAAGTTAAACCAGAAAAGCTAATCAAAAAATATCAGGCAAAAATTGACCCGAACATTCTGTGGAAATTGGAAATTATTGATATCTATCAAACGGAAGATGATCGGTACAAATACACCTTCCGAGCTTATTATTATAATGCAAAAGCGGCAGTGGCTAGAAAAATCCACATGCAAGCATTTCAACTATCCTAAAAACTTTTACGGTGTTGGGGTTATAGCTTCAGTTGGTTGGGAAGTTGGAGTTAATTCAACTGTTGGAATCGGCGTTGAAGTTGGTTGACTAGTTGGTTCTGGTGTTGGAGAAGGGGAGTAATTCCAAGGAACATTAACTCCAAATTTGCTTTCTCTTTCAAAGACATTCCCTTGCCCGTCTTCAGCAACAACCTTCAAAGTATAAGCACCATCATCAAGATTCAAATCCATTTTATAAGGCTTACTGGAAAATGTCTTTTTCAAATCTCCGTCAACATAAACCTTAATTTCCGCAATTGAATTTACACTGTCAACCTTTAAATCAACCGAAAAATTATTACCAACAGTTGATTCGTGTTGGGGAGAATCAATTCCAACTTCTATTGCCCCACCTACATCGCAGTAATCCGTGGGCGGGTTATACTTCGGATTATTTTGATCAGCAATCCAAGCCAAAATTCCTTCTTGCCAACGATTCTTTCCGTCCCATGAAACTGGGTCTTCTTCCTTAAACTTAAAAAATTCCTTTTCTTCGTATTCACCCCGAGCTACCTGGGGAGGAGTAGCCAATTGTCCAGTTTGGGGACAAACCTTAAGTTTAACGTGTATTGGATCATTGGCTGGCGGCTCAGTACCTTTTAGGAAATATTCAACCCGGGAAGGAAAGCCGTCATGAGCCCGATAGCCAGAAATGGTATCAACCTCTGCAGTTACTACATCATCTGGAGCTTGAAAAGATTCATAACCATATTGATTGATTGCTTCCGTCATTATCCGCCTCCAAATTGGCGTCGCCCCGGAAATTCCAGAGGCCACCCGCTTCATTGCAGAATTATCATTATTCCCAACCCATGATAAAACTAGAATATTTGGTGTCCAACCAACGGCCCAGTTATCTCTCATATCATTAGTCGTTCCGGTTTTAACTGCCACTTCTCTTCCTGGTATAACTAACCCACTGGATTGGCCAAAAGTCATTGTCCTTGCCCCGTTATCAGCCAAAATATGACTAATGACAAAGGCCTCTCCGGGGGAGAGAACCTTAGTTCCAGAAACATTTTTATGTTCGAAAATTACCTTTCCCTCTTTATCTTCAACTTTTAAAATCGATACCGGTTCACGCTTGGTGCCTCCATTAGCAAATGCTTGGTAAGCGGAAGCTAATTCCAGTGGAACAACATCTCCACCTCCTAAGGTAGTTGATAGTCCAAGTCTAGTTAAATTTTCTTTGGTTGGAGCAAGAGTGGACATACCCATTTGTTGAGCGGTTTCCAACATTGACTCTAAACCAACCATCGCCAGCATCTTTACAGCCGGCACGTTGATGGAATTCCCCAAAGCGTATCTTATCTGAATTGGGCCGTGAAAACTGCCATCATAATTAACCGGAACATAATTCGGTTGACCCTTTATTGGAAAAACCGTTTCCACATCCATAATCATTGTCGAAGCAGTATATCCCTTCTTCAAACCAGTAAGATAAGTTACTGGTTTAATCGCAGATCCTGGCTGACGCAAACCCTGAGCAATAACATTAAACTTACCCTCAATTTCATCATTCTGATAATCCTTGGAACCTACCATGGCTAAGACTTCACCGGTTTCTGGATCCATTACTACCGAGGCTCCATTAGTAATATTTAAACCCTCCACTCGGTTAATTTCCTCAGTAACAATTTTCTGAGCTTGTTTCTGTAAATCCATGTCCAAGCTAGTCGTCACCTTCAACCCACCGCCCTCAACTAATTCATCGCCATACTTTTCGGCTAGTAAATTACGAGCATACATAACAAAATGCGGTGCTTCTAAAACACCTTCAGGCGAAGAAAAGCTAATCTCTTCAAACCGATCAACTGCCTTTTCTCTCTCTTCTTCAGAGATATAACCGTCTTCATGCATCCTCCTTAAAACATCCTTTGTCCGCCCCTGCCAAACATCCCCTTTGTAAGGAGAATAAGCCGTCGGTCGCTGAGGCAACCCAGCCAAAATTGCAGATTCAACTAAGCTTAAATCTTTGACAGATTTATTAAAGTATCTTTCGGCAGCAGCCTCTACCCCCCAAGCCGGACCACCATAAGGAGCCTCATTTAAATACATCTGCAAAATTTCGTCCTTAGAATACTTTCTTTCGATTTGCAATGTCAAAATTAACTCCTTGTATTTTCGAATAAGAGTTCTTTCGGAAGTTAATAACGCGTTCTTCACTAACTGCTGGGTTAAAGTTGACCCCCCCTGTAGTTTCTGTTCAAAAATAATTTTGTAAACGGCTCGCAAATAACCTCTTAGACTGAAGCCAGGATGATTATAAAAATCCTTGTCTTCAATAGAAATTGTTGCCCACTTCAATTCGTTAGGAACATCCTCCAATGATACCGGCGTACGTTTTGCCTGACGATAAACGTCATAAAGCAATTCACCATCGCGGTCATAAATTTTGGTAGCAAAACCCTCACGCCGAACAACCTCATCTGGGGACGGCAAATCACTAGCCACCCAAGCAAAAGCAATTAACGAGGTTAGAACAACAAAAATTAACCCAACAAAAAGGCCAATCGGTAGGTAATAAACTAACTTCTTTTTGAAAGGAATTTTCTTTCTTCTTTTCCTTCGTGATTTTTTCAAATTAAAAATCTGCCACCATTTATTTTTGGACATGTTTAGATTATAGTATAATTAATCATGAAAATTAAAATCAAAAAAAAGAAAATTGCCAAATTCTTCATCGTTCTAGCTTCATTTGCATTGCTTCTTAGCGGCATTGTTCCCTTTATATCCTACTTGCTTTAAATGGTCAAAAAACCAAACCTAAACCTTGAAACAAATATCAGATACGTAAAAGGTGTTGGACCAAAAATGGCCAGCCGTTTGGCTAGGCTTGACATAAAAACCGTTTCAGACTTAATAAATCACTATCCATTTCGTCACGAAGATTACTCACAAATTACTCCAATAGAATTAGCCCAACCCGGAGAAAAAGTCACCTTAATTGGTAAAATTCTGGAAATTTCGTCCTCCTACACCCGATCTCGGAAGCAAAAAACAATCCAAAAAGCTGTTTTAGAAGACGAAACTGGAAAAATTAACCTTATCTGGTTTAACCAACCGTACTTAAAAAAAACTCTCCAGCCGCCCAAGCTTGTTTCCGTATCCGGAAAGGTTAATCAACGCCATCGTCAACGTCAAATGCTATACCCAGATTATGAAATAATTGGCAGTAAAGCAGAAGTCGCCAAAAAATCAATCCGGGACAATACCACCAAAGATACCGGCCGATTAGTTCCCATCTACCCGACAACGCAGGGAATAACCAGCAAATACTTACGTAAAATAATTACCCGTGTTATACCCAAAATTCAAGATAAAATATTTGAAAATTTACCATCAAAAATAATAACCAATAACCAATTAATTTCCAAACAAGAGGCCATTATCCAAATCCATTTTCCCAAAAATAAACAAGCTTTAAACCAAGCTCGTTACCGCCTCAGTTTTGAGGAATTACTAATCATCCAACTCAAAAAGCTTCAAAAAAAGCATACCTGGAAAAAACAAAAAAAGTCTCCAAAACTATCAACAAAAAGGGAGGCTCTAAAAAAGTTTGTTAAGACCCTGCCTTTTAAGTTAACCTCATCCCAAAAAAAAGCAATAACAGAAATCAGTCAGGATTTAACCAAAGAACAAGCAATGAATCGTCTACTTCAAGGAGATGTAGGTTCTGGCAAAACCGTTGTCGCTGCCGCCGCTATCCTGCAAACTGCTCAAAATAACCACCAATCTGTCTTCATGGCCCCAACCGAGATCTTAGCGCAACAACATTATCAAACGCTAAGCAATTATTTAACTAAATTTAATTTACAAACCAGCTTGCTTACCAGCAGCCACAAACCACTATCCACCAACACCAAACAGCTAGTCATCGGCACCCACGCGTTAATTCATAAACACGCCCAATTTAAACAGGTTGGGCTAGTAATTATTGACGAACAGCACCGCTTTGGCGTCACTCAACGTGGCAAACTAATAAAAAAGACCCAAATAGAAGATAAGGATAACCTCTTTCCCCATGTTTTAACAATGACAGCTACACCCATACCCAGAACAATAACATTAACGATTTACGGTGACCTAGACGTCTCTACTCTAGATGAACTGCCGCCTGGGAGAAGGCCGGTCAAAACACATTTGATTCCAAGTCAAAAACGAAGAAAATGCTACCAATGGATTAAATCTCAAGTTAAGGACGGGAACCAAGGTTTTATTATCTGTCCATTAGTAGAAGAATCAGAGAACCTAGAATCAGTCAAATCCGCCACTGAAGAATATCAGCGGCTCTCCAAAAAGATATTTCCTGATTTAAACTTAGGCTTACTCCACGGCCAAATGAAAAGCAATCAAAAAGAAAAAGTTCTTGATCAAATGTCTAAAAAAGAAATTGACATTTTGGTCGCCACTCCCGTAGTCGAAGTAGGTATAGATATACCTAATGCTAACTTCATGATTATTGAAGCCGCCAATCGTTTTGGTTTAGCTCAGTTACATCAACTTCGCGGCCGGGTAGGTAGGGGGAATAAACAAGCCTACTGTTTTCTTTTTGCTCAAAAAATTAGCAAAAAGGCAAAGAGGCGACTGATAGCAATGGAAAATATTAATGACGGGTTAAAACTGGCTGAAATTGACCTAAAAATTCGCGGCCCCGGAGAAATATACGGGACTAAACAACACGGCTATCCGGAACTAAAAATTGCTAGCTATAACGACATTGAATTAATTGAGAAAACTCGTCGATCTGCTCAACAAATTTTGGCTGAAAATCCTAACTTTTTCAAAGATCAAACCCCTGAACCCCTAGCTCAAAATTAATTTGCAATAATCCTTCCACCTCCGAGGTGGTATAGGTACGCCACCTAGTCAATTTAAAAATAATTATTGCATTTATGGTAAATTTATGGAAGAAGATGCCAATAAGAAGGGTTGTATTGGCCAATAACCAAATTTATCATATCTTAAACAGAAGTTTACAACGAATTCCTATATTCCAAAATACTAAAGAAAAAAAGAGAATTATTAACCTAATCAATTATTATTCTTTTAAAAATCGACCCTGCAAATTTTCCAGATATAAACAATTTTCCAAAGAAAGAAGAGAAAAAATTATTCTCGAGCTTAATCCAGGAAGAAAAAAAAGAGTCGAAATTATTTGTTATTGCCTTATGCCCAATCATTTTCATCTTTTAGTAAAACAGGCTCAAGATAATGGAATTACTAGGTTTATGTGTGATTTACAAAACAGCTACGTAAGGTATTACAACATTAAACATAATCGAAAAGGACCACTATTTGAAAGTCAATATAAAGCAATCAGAATATCCAATGAGGAACAATTACTTCATGTAAGTCGATATATTCACCTAAACCCATATTCGGGATATGTAGTGAAAAATATTAATGAACTTATTAATTATGAGTGGTCTTCTTTTAAAGAATATTTAAATTTAACAACGCAAGAATTATGTAACAAAAACATCATTTTAAATAAATTCAACAACCCCGAAAAATATAAACAATTTGTTCTATCCAGAGCCGATTATCAAAAAAGTTTAGAAGTAATTAAGCATTTGATCTTAGACTAATATAATTAGCCTTAAGTGGCGTACCTATACCACCCCCGGGGTGAAAAATATTTGCAAAAGGTAAGCTTAAAAGGTAAAATATAGCCTGTTATGGCAGTACCTAAATATCGACCTTCTAGTCAAAGACAAGGCAGAAGGAGAAAGCAGCACCAGCAAACACTTCCGGAGTTAACTGAATGTCTCCATTGTGGGGCAACCAAACGACCACACTTTGCTTGTCCAAGCTGCGGTAAATATGGTGCTAAACCTAAACAAAAGGAAAATACAACCTCAAAAAATGCCCAAAAAACAAAAAAAAGCCGACCCAAGGCACAAAAAAAGACAAAAAATAGTTAGAGAATTATTTAGCTGGAGCTTTAATCCCAATCAGGAATTCAGTGAAAAGGCTCATAAAGTAATTGGAAAACTGTCAGAAATTGACGGCCAAATAAAAAAGTCTGCTCCTAAATGGCCATTAAAAAAAATAAATAAAATTGACCTCGCAATTCTTCGACTGTCTACCTACGAATTAAAACATTCAAAAAAAATTCCCCCAAAAGTGGCCATTAATGAAGCGGTAGAATTAGCCAAAGAATACGGAGGCGAAAATTCACCAAGTTTTATTAATGGAGTTCTTGGCGACATTTACTCAAGAATTAGGAACAATTAAACATCATGAACAAACTAGATCATCTTGAAAAAAAATTAAACATTAAGTTTGAAAACAAAAAGCTGCTAAAACGAGCCTTTATTCATCGTTCATACCTTAATGAAGTTGAAAACCAAGACCTAAAATCAAATGAGCGGCTGGAGTTTCTCGGGGATGCCGTTTTGGAATTGTGGGCAACTAAGCAACTTTTTGAAAATTATCCTAATTTGCCGGAAGGAATATTAACCAACATCAGGGCAGCCGTTGTTTGTACTACCTGTCTTGCCGAAGTTGCTGAAAAATTAAAGTTAGGCGACTACCTCTATTTATCCAAAGGTGAAGAAAAAGGCGGTGGACGCAACAACCCCTCCTTACTAGCTGATACCTTCGAAGCCCTAATTGGCTCAATTTACTTAGACCAAGGATCCCAGAAAACAAGAAATTTATTAGAAAAACTCTTGCTTGGTAAAATTAAGAAACTTGCTCAAAAAGGAAATGTTAAAGATGCTAAAACCTTGCTCCAGGAACTTATTCAGCAAAAGCTTAAAATAACGCCCAAGTATAAAATAGTTGAAGAACAAGGCCCCGACCACGACAAAACCTTTACCTCAGCCGTGTTTTATAGTAACAAAAAAATTGCTCAAGGAACAGGTAAATCAAAGCGTTTGGCTGAAGAAGCAGCAGCCGAAAAAGCATTGACGTTAGCAGCAAAAAAAGGTACAATTTGAAGCTATGTTAAAAATAAAACTATCCATGCGAGGAAAACGCAATCAAAGAACATTTAGAATTATTGTTGCGGAAGCCCAATCTAAAAGAGACGGGAAATATGTTGATGAACTAGGCTTTTGGAACCCCCACACGGAGGAATTTAAGGTTGATAAGAAAAAACTTAAAAATTGGATCTCCAATGGAGCCCAATTAACCGAGGGAACAAAAAAGTTGTTTAATGATCAAAAAATAACTACATGAAAAAATTACTGGAATACCTAATTACCAATATTGTTAATGAATCAGAAAAAGTCGAAATCAATCTAATAGAGGAAAATGATGAAAAGATGTTTACTGTGAAGCTACCTAAAGAAGAAATTGGAACCGTAATTGGTTCAGGTGGAAAAACAATCAGAGCAATAAAAACCCTTCTTTCACTTAAAAGCAAGGGGGAAAACTTCTCATTAGAAGTCAAAGAAGCCTAATAATTTAGAAAACAAAGGGGTTATCAGTTCTTCTTTCAAGCCCCCCTCCAGTCCGCCTTTTCAGTTCAGGTCTAGAAAAAGTACCTAAATTTTCTAACAAAGCCGTTTCTTCCTCACTCATCACCAACTGGTCTAATTCAACATTTTTCTGTTCTTCCTCCGGAAGTGGGGGAGAATAAAAGGTGGTAAGTTTTATCTCCACACTGGCCTTGTTCATTGAACTTATTTCTTTGGTAAACTTAACACTATTAACTTCAAAAAGTGGAAAGGTATTTTCCAACGCCTGTATCAGACCATTAAGCTTATCTGAAGGTCCAACTAAATCCGCTTCTAACGGCAAATTTTCAACTGCCTTATTCTTGTTTTGAAAAATGCTTTCACTAGTTACCTCACCTGGAGAAAACTGAAAGGTTTTTACCAAAAACCCAGCCTTGCTTACCGCATCTCGAAACGCCTGTAAAATATAAGGAATATTTTTTTCACTGGGTATAGCTAATTCGGCATAAGCAAACTGTTCTTTAATATTAGATTCGTCCAAAGAAGAAAGCATTAGAAACTTATTTTTTAGTACTTCATTTTCCGAATCCAAACGCTTTACCGATGTTCTTAGCTCTTTAATACCTCTATATTGCGTCATTCCAATAACAATACTTAAAATTAGACTAACAAAAATGGCTAAACTAGGAAACAACAGCTTTGGCGAAACTTCAAGTTTCATTTTTTTACCACCTTTATTTCAAAGGGCCAACCCTCATTTCTCTTATTAAGAGCCCCCAAATTAATTTCCTTATAACTGCCTTTTTTTCTAATTTCCGAAATTTTTCTTTCCAATTCCGCTACCTGTTTGAGCTCAGTTAACTTACCAGAGATATCTATGCTCTTTCCTTGAACATCTAGTCTTTCCACAACCGCCCCTGAGGGTAAAACATCGTCAACATCAGTTAAATCTTCAACTGTATTTGTTCGATCTGACAACAATTGGCTGACTAATTTCAATCGGTAACGCAAATTTTGCTGAAGACTCAATTGAAGATCAAATTGAGAAAGACTTTGGTTTAGCTTTCTTTTATCATTTATTAGGTTATTCTTTCTCTCCTTCAACCAAAATTGATATCCAAAAATACCACCAACAAATATCATTGTTAGGACCACTAAAACCATCGCAAAGGTATTTAATCTTTTAACTAATTTTTGCTGGCTGAGGTTCAACCGATCAGCGCTAGGCAAAAGGTTAATCGTATCAATTTTTCTTTTCATTTTACTTTAAGCCTCTTGCGGCTAAACCACAAGCAACCGAAAAATCAACTGCTTTTTTTTCTAAATCAATTGCAGTTTTACCGCCTTTATCGATGTCGGAAAATGGTTCACCAACCTGAATTTCCACACCCAAATTTTTGGTTATAGCTTCAGTTAAACCTGGGGTTCTTGCTCCTTCTCCAGATAGGATTACCATTCCTATCTCTTCATTCCAATCCTTTTGAAAAGATAATACCGTCTGTTTAATATCGCGAATTAGTTTTTCCACAATCGGGAGCATTGCTTCCCTTACCCGCCCCTCAAGTTCTTCCCCCCTTAAGCCATAAGCTTCCCGATAGGCTTCTGCCTCATCGCCTTTTAAACCCAAGTTTATTTTGATTGCCCGAGACAAGGATTTTATTCCTATTGAGGTAGATCTAGTTAAATAAATATTTCCCATGTTATTCGCAATCAAGCTTGTATGATCATGATTAATATCGGCAATAATCGTCGGCATATCGACAGAAAAAATTCTGTTCAATGAAATCGATTCCGGCTCCAAAGCAATAACATTTAAATCTAACTCCTTGGCGAGAAAAGTATACTTTTCAACCTCCTTTTTTAATATCCCAACCGTAAAAACTAACAATCTCCCGCTATCGTCCTTGTCAATTATTTGATAATCTAACTGCACTTTATCTAAAGGATGGGGAATAAAGGTTTCCGCCTCATATTTAAGAGCAGAATCAACTTCCTTTTCCTTCATTGGCGGAAACCACTTAATTCGAGTAGTTACTCTTTCCTCAGGAAGTGAAATGACCACATTTCTGGTTGTAATATCCAAGTCAGTAATCAATTTTTTAACTGCTTCACCAATTTTTTGGATTTGCTTTTTAGAATCCGCTCTAATACCAGGGTGGGGGAGAGGTACCTTACCAATTCGATGCAACTTTAGATCGCCCTTTTGGCCCTTTAGACGAACAATTCTAGCTGAAGTAACACCAATATCTAATCCAAAGAAATCCATATCAATTTCATCATAACATAAAACCTAATTTGTTGTCACATCATTTCGTGAAGTAATTCCACTATAAAAATAGGAAGGAGGAGATTCCCATTCTCGAAACACTTTTAACCGCCGACTAATAACCTCTTCATTACTTTTGTCAATTTCACCTGTCGATGTTATTTCATGACCTTGAATAGGAATTTCTGCTCCGCCGGAAATACCGATCCTCGTTTCCTCATAAAACGGGCGAACAACCAAAAAAAGTGGAGTTTTCCCGCCGGTTGTTAAATCGTTAATCGTTGCCCCGGTATCTAGCCCGGCGCAACTACCGCCAATATCACTAAAGTTATTTCCATCAGCGCCACCCCGACGGCTTAATTCAGGATCGAAAGCAAATCGTGATATCTCATCATTTACATCACGATAAAAATAAATTACTTCTACGGCTGCATTAACCTCCCAACAAACATCAATAGAGTTTTCATCATAACCGCTGTTTAAATCCACCTCTCCGTTTTCATCATGGTCTCTCAGCCAAACCAAAACAGTATCACCAGGAGAAATCGAAACTGGATAAATAAATTCCGTGCTTGCTCCAACCACCTGCGTTTGAATATTCAAATTATCCACACCCAGTCCTCCTGCAATCGTTGAGCCATAACCCTCAGGTACAGTTGCACCTTGGTCCAATATTCTCAAGGCTTCTTCCACTCCACCTTCAGCGGCAGAAAAAGCCTGAGCTGACTTTTCTTCTTCCTGGGTAATTTCCAAATCAGTTATTACCCGCTGAGACAACGACAATCCTAAAGTTAAAGCTATTGCCATTACCGTTAAAACAATTAAGGCTATTTGCCCCTCTATGGTATTTCTTGCCATCTTATTTCCTCGCTGAAATTAGTATTATTTAAAATCGCACTAACAACAAAATCTGGCCGGTAGACAAACACCACTGCTGGAGTATCAACGTTACCATCTCCAACTCCATCCTGACCTAAATCCCGACTAAGTAAAACCTGCCCACCAACGCCGTCAATTCCAGCGGCAATACTTCCTTCCAAAACGAGCTGATTTTCTTCATCTCCATCACCGAGCACAACAAAATTATCATCAGCCAAAAATACTCCCTGTAAATCAGTAATGTCAGAATTAACAGTAATGTTACCAGAAGCAACAACGATCAATAAACCCCCATTATTTACCTGACAATTACCGTTGACCGTCAGGTTGCCATCAACCAATCTAATTACCGTTTGGCCATTTAAAACTGGGCAAGTAACAATATCAGTTAAATCTTGTTCGCCGGATAATACTTGAGCATTAGGATCATTTTGCCATAACTGATAAAAATCAGAATAATCATTGCTACCAGACATAACCATCGAACTATCTTCAACCTGCCAGTTATCTGGGGTTCCCACTTCGCCATCCCCGGAATTAATCGTCAAAGCAGTTCCAACAACTCCATTTTCTGAAAAGCTGTCTAACCCAGTGTAACTATTAACATCAATAAAGGCAGAACAACCTGGATTAGTATCACAAGTCAAGGGAATTGGGTCAGTTACACTTCCATAAGCGATAACATCTCCACCGACAACCTGATACCAGGGAGCAATATCCAAAGTCATTCCAAAATCAATTTCCGTTACCCAATTGTCTCCGACTCCAATAGAAAAAGTTACTGTATCTGCAATAGAACAATCACCATCATCAGTACGGTTAAAATACATCTCAGTTAAATAATCCGTCAAACTAACTGAAACAACATAGGATTGATTATAATCAACTGGAACTGCATAATCCCCGCTGGAATTTGTTGTTGTGCTAAAACCACCGCCGGAACCAGAACTAACCGTCACGTTCTCTAGCCCTGAATATGTCCCACCACCATAATTACCACTGCCATCCCAACATCTCGGATTTGGGCTATCTTCAGTAAGGTCATAAACTGTCCCAAAAAGATAAGATGTCGGCGTCGGTGTTGGAGTAGGAGTGTTAGTTGGTGTATTCGTCGGCGTATTTGTCGGTGTATTCGTTGGCGTACTGGTTGGTAACAATTCACATGTACAATCATTTTGACAATTTCCGCTTGGGCAATCTCCACCATCTCCACATTCCGCTCCACAAATTCCGTCATAACAATTACAACTACTAAAATCAAAAACACAACTTCCACCTGAACAATCATAATCCTCGTTATAGTAACGGGAAGAATAACCATTACAATCGCAATGAGGACTTTCTAAACCTTCACAGTTATATGTATTTTCAGTTGTCACACAAGAAACACAGGTATACCATCTTCTAGTATTAATAGTTGGACAATCATCGGGTGGCAATCCACAATCACAACAACAATTCCATACATCTTCCCCTGAGTCGCAAGTTCCATCTCCACAAGTAGGCATAGGTGTCGACGTATTTGTTGGAGTGTTTACTGGTGTATTTGTCGGCGTATTCGTCGGTTCAACCTGACAAGAGCAGTCTGTTCCAGTGTTACAGATACCACTTGGACAATCAGTTCCTTGATCACATTCAGCTCCACACGACCCTTCAAAACACTCGCAATCATTATCAGTTAAACTACAAAAGCCATTAACACAATCATAATCTTCCCAGTAATACCGCTCGGTGTATCCTCCACAATCACAATGTGGATTCTGCTCATTACTACAGTTATAACTTTGCCAACCGCTACCATCCCAATATTCTCGAACATTTACGGACGAACAATATGGAGTAGGTGTCGGCGTATTTGTCGGGGTATTTGTTGGTGTATTCGTTGGAGTGTTCGTCGGGGTTGGAGTGCTAGTTGGTGTATTCGTTGGCCCAACCTGACAAGAGCAGTCTGTTCCAGTGTTACAGATACCACTTGGACAATCAGTTCCTTGATCACATTCAGCTCCACACGACCCTTCAAAACACTCGCAATCATTATCAGTTAAACTACAAAAGCCATTAACACAATCATAATCTTCCCAGTAATACCGCTCGGTGTATCCTCCACAATCACAATGTGGATTCTGCTCATTACTACAGTTATAACTTTGCCAACCGCTAGCCGTCCAATATTCACGAACATTTACAGACGAACAATATGGAGTAGGTGTCGGCGTATTTGTCGGAGTATTTGTTGGTGTATTCGTTGGAGTGTTCGTCGGGGTGTTCGTCGGAGTGTTCGTCGGCGTATTCGTCGGTTCAACCTGACAAGAGCAGTCTGTTCCAGTGTTACAGA
>CAZCGQ010000002.1:121474-204570 GCA_964498425.1 uncultured Gammaproteobacteria bacterium
GCCAACCGCTACCATCCCAATATTCTCGAACATTTACGGACGAACAATATGGAGTGGGTGTCGGCGTATTTGTCGGGGTATTCGTTGGTGTATTCGTTGGGTCAACACAACAATGACTATAGCTAGGAGCTAAAAAACAAGCTTGTCCGCGATCTGGCAAGGCACATACATTACCATACGCAGACGAAAAGCAAATATAGCTTCCTTCACAATCATCATCAGTAGTACACCCCATTTCGCCACAAGGTATCGGAGTAGGTGTCGGCGTGTTTGTTGGAGGCGGTTGACAACAGCAGTCCCCAGAAGGACAATCATACTGACCAATACAATTTCCACACATAATCGCTGAAACACAACTGTATGGGCAAGGCTCCGGTGTATTTGTTGGGGCAATACAAGTACAACTATCAGTATCACATGTGCCACTACCACAATCAGTTTCATTACATGTATAGCAATAACAGGTTTCGGAACAATCACTTATTTCAGAAGAACCATAAGTTCTATCAATTGGCCGGTTAACACAATAACTGGAATCTACCGGACCCCCACCGCATCTAGTATTACTACAACCTCCACTAAAACCACTGCCGCAATAAGCAAGGTAGCCTCCTCCACAAGCCTCACTGCATGTCGGATCACCTCCGCCACCACCAGGTGTATTCGTCGGCGCCGGCGCGCTTGTCGGCGTATTTGTTGGAATTGGGGTTGGAGTAGGAGTTAAAGTAGGCCCACCAGGAGTTGGAGTTGGCTCCGGTTCTACCCAACTACAAGAATTTTCACAACCGCCACAATCACTTCCAGTATAAGAACAAACCCCCGGACTAACTTCACTACAACTACAGCTAGAAACACATGTGCATTGATCGTCATAAGGAGGAGGATCACAACGCAAACAATGATTCCCACAACTATTACAAGTACAGTAGGCTAAAGCAGGCTTAACAATTTTTAGGTTTCTTAAAAACGAATTTTGAGAAAGTATATTAATTAAAGACTCTGAATTACTATCCATTAGTTGAAAATATAAATCTCGTGGAATGGGATGATAATTATCATTATTTTTGAGCTTTACTTCATAGCCAACGAGCAAATAATGGGGGCTAGCTGTAGCCATAGCTCCAAAGATATGTTCTACTTCATTTTTTTTAGAAATTAGTTTATCCTTATCTACTATAATAAAAACATCAATTATTCCATTATTATTTACTTCAAACCCAAACCCCATGTCGATTCTCTTTAGTGAATCAGTACGAACTTTAATATCACTATAATCTTCAACAAGATGATAAATTATTTTGTCAGCAGTAATAAATTTTACGTCACTAGCATTAAAATCAAATGGGTACATCACTCTCTTTGGTTCCCAAAAGCCAATCTCAGTTAAGTAATCATTTAAAAAAGTTTTGCCTTTTTCAGTTAATTTAATTTTGTACCCTGGAACTTCTGAAATTACTTGAATTTTTTGATCATTATATCTTCCTAATTTACTCTTCAAAAATTGCCCTAAATCTAGACCCTTATTGTTAATTACGAGTACAAAAATTGCAATCAAGTCAAACACAAGTAAAAAGATCAATATTGGAAGCACTTTCTTTATGGCCTTGTCCACAAGAAAAGAATAGCAAGAAAAACAAGCTACTTCAACTACACATTAATTAGAAAACAGCAGGCTTCTGTTCCTAATCACAAGAATTGGTTCAAATTCTTATAAATTGTAATTAGTATTCTAAAAACCATTCTGAAACCTCTTCGCCCAAAGCGTTTGTGGCGATAACTCTTCGGCCAGGTACAAAACTCAATTTTGCCCCTTCTGGAGCGCTTAATAATTTAGCACCTAAGCCAATTTCATTAAAATATTCTTGAGAAGTATTTGAATGGTCAATAATTTTTTTATCTAATTGATGGGTTAGAACTAACCATTTATCTGGCTGTTGGCTTACAACACCCACACCAACCATTGATTTACCGTTCTTTTGAACAACTATTCTTACAGATCCACAATCAGAATTAACAACCTCCTCGGGAATAAGCTCATTCTTCGCTAAATAGTTAAACGCCTCCCACGCAAAATCACTGTGGCTATCTGCAATTTCTTGTAAAGTATCATACGGCAAACGGGAAGCTTCAACATCATACTCCGTAATTACTGGTCTAGTTCTATTAAGTAAAATCTGGTTTTCTGGCTTGTCTACTTCTACAGTTGGTGTTGAAGTAGCTTCAGGTACATCCATATCTGGGATATCAGGCTTATGCCCTGCTTCGTGACTAATTTCTTCTTTAGACTTGCGAGTTTCATCAAAACTACCTAAAGTAGGTCCAGCTGAGTTATTCAGTATAGTTGCAGCTATACCTCCAGCGGCGGCTAGTTTTAAAAAAGTTCGTCTATCCATCCTTCTATTTCTCTCTGACATAAATTCTCACCTCCTTTTGACTAATAAGTATATCTTATAATAAAAGTATATGGTTGTCAAATGTATTCCAGCCTATTAAATAATAATTTTTCTTATTTGTAACAATAATAAAAATTAATAAGAAGAGAGCGTAAGAAGAAAAAGAGCGGGAAAAAGCCTCTAACCCCACTTCTTTTACGTATCTGCGAGGCTTATTGAGGAAATTGATTCCTAACCCTTGCCCCAGGTTAATCATAAATTATAGTTTAATATTACAGTTTGAAATTTAATTGTCAAGAACAGGGGAGAGGAAAGCAAATAACTCTATTAAAATTAACCTCATTATTTACGGACAAAAGCACATCCATGAAGCACCCTTATCGCAAGGCACATCTGTTTCACAACCAGATGGCCAACTCCACCTGTTTTCAAAACATACACCAATTTCTGCCATTTTCATGCCGGGGTTGCAGCTATTTCCTCTTTGAATAAAACAAGCACAATCACCGGAGCGAGAAGGAATACTTAATACATTATCAGAACCAGAAATAAACGGAGGTAATTTTTCAGACGCCTCCACCAAATTTGAAGATCCACCAAATATAACTGGGGATGAGAATAAGGAAATTGCGATAATGATCCTTTTTACTACAGACACTCTTTTACTATTATTTTCAACCTCTCGGCTAGAAAACGTAAGGCTTAACTCATTTTCAGTTAAGTCCTTGCTGTCATCCAAATGATTTTCGATTATAACTTCAGCTTCTTTCATTTGCTTTTTCTAACTATCAATACGCTGTAATCTTATAATAAAACTATATGTTTGTCAACTGCACAAATATTAATTTGAAAATTGGTTTCTTTTTTTGGAAAAGGCAAAAAGAGGGGAGGGAAGAAAATACAAGAAGAAAAAGAGCTAAAGAAAAACCCTAACCCCACATCTCTTATGCAGCTGCGGGGCTTATTAAGGAATTTGATTCCTAACCTTCCCGCCCGCAACGTTCTGCTTGCCTGGCGGGCGCGGTGCCCCAGGTTAATCATAAATTATAGTTTAATACTACAGTTTTAAATTATGTTGTCAAGAGTGGGGGAGATGAAATAAAATTATTTTCGTAAAATTATGTTAGCAGCTGTAAACTCTTCTTTTTCACCAATTGTTTCTTCCGATGTAACTTTTACACTTTGCCCAGATTCAAAATCGCTAATTGTTCCCTCTGAAGAATTTGGAGGTCCATCCTCTTCACTCATTTCAAAAACAATTATTTCGGTCATTTGTTCATCAATCAATACCGTTTTTACCATTTGATCTTCATTATTTTTGACAACTATTGAATTATCGCTAACATTAGTAATTTCCCCCTCGAAAGCTAAACCTAGCCTTAATTTGTTAGACATGGACTTTTCTTCAACTTCCTCTTCAGTTGGAGTTGAAATAACGTGAATATTTTCGGGGCTTTCACTTGGTACTTGATCATTAACCGTAGTACTTGGAACTGACTGCTTTTGCTTTTCACTACCAAAAAAAGAAGAATACAAATACCAACCGCCGAAACCAATAAGCAAGGCAACCGCTCCAATAATTATTAAACTCAAATTTTCTTTCTTCATTCAACTAACTACATCATAATCACTTCGAAGTAATGTTGTCAAGTCAGAGATCGGGATCAAAGGTTCCTTGCGGTTACTGAAGACTGAAATTTAATTTCAGCTCGCTTAAAGGGTAGGGGATCGGTTGGGTTTTGGTTAAGAGTAAATTCTATTCCCACTCGGGGTAAGTCGCAAGTAAAATCAAAATTCTCGCAACTAATTTCATCAAGTAAGACTGCAGAATTGGCTGAAACCGAAGCAATCTGGTCTGGCTCAGGCAAGGTAGTATCACAAATAAAGGTCGTCTCTTCCCCGTCCTTATAAGTTATCGTTAGCTGATCATTAGAACAATCAGCAGAGTCAATCACCTTAGCCTCCCTAATCATCCGTTCCATTATCGTTAAAGCGTAATCACCCTTTTGTTTCAAATCTGTTGTAACCTGCGTTTTGGTATTTGAACGTAACGATGAGTAAAAAATATTGCCGGCAACTACAGCAACAGAAATAACCACAGTAACCACAACCATTAATTCAATTAACGTAAAACCTTTTTGTTTTCTATACTGCATTATATTTAAATACCTAATACTTGATACTTTATACTTAATACTTAACTAATATTCACTAAAATAACTTTTAACCCGAACCTCTTTTTCAGCGCCGCCCTCAACTCCAGCCTCGCGCCAGTCAACAACAATCTCTACCTCTGCCCGGCGGTTAGTCCCGTCCGGGGTGGTATAAGTTACATCAAGACTACGATTATACTTACCATCCATCAAGCTTTCCGGCGTCGGGGTAGCCGTTGCATAAGACTCCATATTTTGCCAAAATTCACTCTGATCAGAAATTTTCTGACTTCTCAACTCTTCAACTTTTTCTTGGGCCAACTGAGTCGCCCGAGAACTGCTTTCTGCAATCTGGCCAACTCTGGAAAAATAAACAATTGCCGAAACAAAACCAGCTAAAAGTATCCCGGTAATCGAGATCGCAAAAATAATCTCTAGTAAGGACTGACCTAATTCGTTCTTTCCCATTCGATTTCGGCTCCAAAATTAGCAACACTAACCGTTCCACCAATATCGTGGTAAGTTAAGTAAACATAAAAAGGCCCACTTTCATTGGTATTCCCTGTCAAACTCTTGAACATAAAACTAGATGGCAACGACCAACTTACCTTGTCATCAATTACAATCACTTCCTGACAACTGGGATCAAGTAATCGGCTACCGCCACAAACTGGAACAGCTTCCATGTTACCAGAATCTTCCTCAATATTGTATCCGTCCAAGCTTGAACATGAGCACATAATTGTTGTTGGTTTTTCACCACGTGCCGCTTTTGATCTGACTTGTCGAAGACTGCTGACCAAGGTTAAACCAATCTCATCCAAAGTCCGCCTATCCCGGTAAGTTGTCCAACCCGATAAACCAACTGTCATTAAAACCCCGGTTATCGTTATCACCACCAAAATTTCAATCAATGTATAACCCTTGTTCATTGCCAATTAAGGATTATTCACTTGGTAATTGCAATCTGCGTCTTCAGGAGCTAAACAGTCATTACCGCAATCCGAAGCACCATCTCCACCAGTTTCTAAATAAGCGCAAAGATAATAAGTATAGCCATCGGAAGAGCTGTAATAATAAGCGTAATCTTTGGGGTCAGTTGGCAATTCATTGATATATTCTAAGGTTTCAAGCGTCCCTAATGTTGAAGCTACGGAACCACTGGCTGTCGGATAAACATCCTCGTCATTTCTGTACATTTCCAAGGCTGACCTAAGCTGCTCCAAATCCGCCTGTCGCTTGCTGTCCCGAGCTTTTTTTTGAGCTCCGGTGTAATAAACAACTCCAAAAGAAGTTAGAATTAAAATTATCGTGATTGAAACCAATAATTCAATTAATGTAAATCCTTTTTTCATTGCCGTTCAGTAATGCAAAAATGTGTCGTTTCTCCGGCTGAGCACCCAACGCCATAGTTCCCATCGGCTGATTCTAACTCAGCACAAAAACAATAATTATCAGCATCGCTGACACTGCCGGAATAGCTCATTGTATCCTTAGGATCACTCGGAAAAGACTCAATTACTACTTCCGAACCACAAGTAACTGTATCTCCAGCAGTATACGTTCCAGTTGGATAAGCACCACCAAGCAAGCCGTGGCACTGTTCCAAGCCCGCCTGAACCTCAGTCATATCTTCTTGACGCCGAGCATCACGTGCTCGCTTCTGAGCACTGGAAAAAGCTACTGTCCCAAAACCAATAAGAATACCAATAATCGAAACGACAACTAAAAGCTCAAACAAAGTAAATCCTTTATTATTATTCATTATTAATTAGTCATTAATCATTAATCATAAAAAATATTTTTTAATTCGCACACACGAAATAACACTCTGAATCCGTATCGCCGCAGTCACACAAATCATCAACTGGACAAATTCCATTACATCTGCTTTCCGTTATTAAAAGATTATCTCCATCTCCATCGTTTTCTAAATCCGCGCATAAAACAAAACCATCACCGTCATCAGAAACGCAGTAACCATAACTTCTGCTTCCACTTAATGGATCCTGAGGAATTTGATTCATATACTCACCATCCGCCCCAAACTGATTACCAAAATAAACATCACTAGGGTAGGATTGATTATCATTATAATACATCCGCAAGGCGTTTTTAATTTCAGTCAAGTCATGTTTTCGCCTTGAATCCCGAGCTCTTTGCCGGGAGCCAATAAAGTTGGGCATAATAATTCCCGTTAAAGTTCCAATAATAAATATCACGACCAATAATTCAATTAAAGTAAAACCTTTTTTCATAAACTAGTATTTGAACTGGTAACTCCGTAACGATAATAGTCATTTCCCCCACACGAAAAACCATCGGCATCATAATCGCTATCTCTTGAATTTTCAAGAACACTATAAAGCTTATATTCTGAACCGTCGCTGGCGTAGCAATACTGATAAGAGTCATTGGGGTCAGTTGGTAAAGTCTTCATATAAATAACCTCATCGGTAGAGAACTCACTTCCCCAAGCCTTAGACACTGTGTCAACCTGGATATTACCACTGCCATCATCCGGAGGATAAGCCTCATTATCGTTATAGTACATTTCCAAAGCCCGGGCGACATTATCCAAATCTCCTTTACGCTGGGCATCACGAGCCTTTATTTGGCTTGTCCGGTATTGACCATAGCCAATTGTGGCTAAAATTCCCATAATTACCATAACTACCAATAACTCAATAAGTGTTAATCCCCGTTGACGTTTAGTCCAACTATTATTCATGATCAAATTAAATGTGTCAGTAAACTTATAATCTTTTCACCCCAAACCCAGGTAATAAATGTTCCTAAAACAAGAAATGGCCCAAAAGGAATATGTTGACCAAATTCCTTTTTTCCAACTAAAATAAGTATGACACCTACCAGAGCTCCCGTCAAGAAAGCAACGTAGTGTCCAATTAAAATTCGAGGCCAACCCAAAAATAGCCCCATAAAAAAAACAAACTTAACGTCTCCAAGCCCCATTCCCTGACCGCGGGTAATTAGGTGCAAGATAAGAAAAAAAAGACTGCTGGCTAGACCGGCCGCTAATCCACCTCCAAGGTGAAATCTTAAGACACCTTGGAGGTGAGAATACCCGGAGTGAATTAACACGGCTAAAATTATTAATCCAATAACTGTCCAGTCGGGGATTATTTGATAATGTAAATCGAAAAGGAAGACAGTAATTAAAAGAGCAGTCAGTAGCAAGTAGCAAGTAGTAAGTAACAAATTGCTAGTTTTGAAATAAGAAATAATAAATGCATAAACCAAGCCAGTGCCTAATTCCACTAAAAAATACTCCAGTGGAATAGGGGAGTGGCAGGCAGAACACCTGCCCCTTAAAACCAAGTAGGAAACCAACGGGATATTCTCCCACCAGCTTAACTGACGTTGGCAGCTTTCACAAAACGACCGTCCCTGCCACCACTTCCTTGTCTTATCATACCTACCAACAACCACATTGAGAAAACTCCCAACGGATGTGCCTAAAATAAAAAATAATATTCTAGGCACATCAAGTACCTGATAATATTGCTCCAATCTCTGGAGCACACATGACACAAGCTCCATCTGCAACGTCTACTTCAGTCCAATCGCTAGGAGTCGCCGGGCAGTTAACCGGAGCCTGGTAATTAGTATCCCAAATATCCGCCAAAACCGCGTTACGGCGATTAGTTCCAGAACTAGGAATAAAGCAAACATAAACGGATGTGCTTTGATCACCCTTAACTACATAAAGGCGATCCGACTCTGTTGCACTATCCGAAAACTGATCCTTTCTTCGAAAGGAGTCCTTTAGTTCATCTGTGCTGATTAACTCTCCACCGGTTGAACATGTCGCATCACCGCAAACACCAATTCCTTCTGTTTGAGCTGGTTGACCAATAAAGTCATCATTACTAGAACAAGTGGTAGACCCATTAGTTCCACATATATCTTCCCCAACCCAAGGATATTGCAAATTTGAAGCATAATAACGTTCAATTGCGGCTAGCAATTCTGCAGCGTCGTTTTTGTACCTTGCGTCAGTTGCTTTATTAACTTGTTCAATTGGATTCAATGTTGCAACTAAGGCAACAGCTAAGACACCAATTAAGGCAATAACAATAAGCAGTTCAACTAAGGTAAAACCTTGATTACTTTTCAATTTCTTCACCTCCTTTCAAAATTGACTTGTTAAATTATATAACGGCAAAATAATCGAAATTACTAAAAATCCAACACCAACACCTAACAGTATCATGATAAGCGGCTCTATTGCACTTGTCAAGCCCTTAACCTTTTCCTCTGATTGGACTTCAAAATAATGAGATACCTTAGAAAGAATTTCATCAAGCTGGCCGGTTTCTTCACCAGTTGAGGCCATTTGGTACATAATCGGCGGGAAAACACCCGTTTCCTCAAGAGCTTCCGATAAAGGCACCCCCTTTTCAACTCGATCAGCTGAATTATTTAAGCCCTGAATATATATTTCGTTACCTGAAGTTCGAGCAACAATCTCCAAAGATTCAACCAAAGAAACTCCCGCTCCAAGCAATATTGACAAAGTTCGGTTTAACTCCGCCAAATTTATTGTTTTGTTCATCTGTCCAATAATTGGAACTTTCAGTTTTAACTCATCGATCTTCAGCCGATATTCCTCAACGGAAACTAAATATTTATACACCACAAAACCAACTCCAGCCAAAACCGGAAAAAGCCAAACATTATTAGAAATAAATCCAGACAAGCCCATTAAAATTCGTGTCGGCAAAGGTAATTCGGCATCAAATTCCTCATACAAAGACATCATCTTCGGGATAACAAATATCATCATGATAAAGGTAACTAAAACCATTCCAACAACGATAATTACTGGGTAGATCATTGCTCCCTTAACCTTTCCGACAAATTCCTTTTTCTTTTCTAAATTTTCAGCAAGGCGCTCAAGTACTTCATCAAGTACTCCTCCTTGTTCACCAGCTCTAACAGAGGCTAAATAAACATCGCTAAACGCCCCGCCTTCCTCCGCCAAAGAATCAGCCAAACTTGATCCTCCCTCGACCTTAGCTAAAACCCGACCAATAATTTCAGATAAACGACCATCAGTTTGTTCCTCAAGTAGTTTTAAAGCCTCACTCAACGGCAAACCAGTATTGATCATCGTTGACAATTGGCGGGTAAAACTAGCCAAACTATCTATTCCGATTCTCTTAAATAAAGAGGAGGTAAAAGCGTCCAAAAAAGATGTCTTTTTCTCTTTAAGTTCAAGCAGAACAAACCCCTTATCTTGTAAAAGTTTTATTGCCCCTTGTCGGGTTCTCGCTTCAACAATTCCGTTAGCATTTCTGCCTAACTCATTTTTAGCTTTATAGGTAAACTTTTTTAACATTATTATCTCTCCAACATCCGATACAACTTTTCCTGGTCAATAGCAAAGGATGTAGCTACTTCCTTATCAACTCGACCTTTTTTAACCCACTGGGCTAAAGACCGCTCTAAAGGAATCATCCCCATCTCCGAAGAAGTTTGAATAATATTGTCAATCATGTGAACCTTATTTTCGCGAATTGAATTTTTAACTGCTGAGGTTGACAATAAAACCTCCACTGCCGGGACAAGATTATCATCTCTGGTTGGTATCAATCTTTGCGATACCACTGCTCTTAGCGTATTCAACATCTGGGCTCTAACCTGATCCTGAGATCCCTTAGGAAAAGCATCAACAACCCGGTCAATTGTTTCAGCAGCAGAATTGGTGTGCAAAGTTGAAAAAACCAAATGGCCGGTTTCAGCTATACTCAAAACTATTTCGATTGACTTTAAGTCCCTCATCTCTCCAACAAAAATTACATCCGGGTCTTCCCTTAAAACCGATCTAAGGGCTCGATTCCAGCTTAAAGTATCCCTACCAACTTCCCGCTGTGAAACAATTGCCTCCTTGGGCTCAATAAAATACTCAATCGGGTCTTCAATAGTAATTATGTGAACACCACGTCGACTATTTATTTCCTCAAGAATAGCTGCAACAGTTGTTGATTTTCCATGTCCGGCTGGGCCGGTAATCAAAACTAAACCTTGCTGCCAGTCAACAAACCGCTGCAAAACTGAGGGCAAATTTAGTTCTTCCAAAGAAGGGATCTCTGCTGGTATTGTCCGAAAGGAAGCGGCCGGCATTCCCTTAGCATAATAAACATTTACCCGAAATCTCACCCCATTCGGCAAAGCGTAGGAAAAATCAACTTCCTTTTCCTCGATTAGCTTTTTACTTTGTTCCTCTGATAATACTGCCTTGACTAATTCTTCAACCTTTTCATCACTCAGCTCTGGATGATTAACCAACGGTTCCAGTTGTCCATTTATTCTTAAAGTCGGCTTAATTCCAGCAATTAAATGCAAATCCGAAGCTTTATTCTTTGAGGCTAGTTCTAATAACTCTTTTATTTCCATTATTAAAATTCCGCTACCCTTAATACTTCCTCAATAGTAGTAATTCCTTCTAGCGCTTTGAGGTATCCATCCTGTTTCATCGTTAACATTCCCTGTTTCCTAGCCAATTTTTCCATTTCACTAGCAGCTGATTTTTCAACAATCAATTTAGCAATTTCATCAGTAACCGGCATTACTTCAAAAATACCGATTCTTTTTCGATAACCTGTTCCTCCGCAACTCTCACATCCCTTGCCTTTCCATAAGGTTAAGCTCTTTCCCTTAGTTTCTTTTTTCTGTTTTTCAATCGCTGACTGGTACATGTCACCAAGAACCTCTCTAATATCATCTTCCATCTCCTTATCAGGATGAAATTCTTCTTTACAATCTTCACAAATTCGTCTTAATACCCGCTGTGCAATTACCGTTGTCAATGATGAAACTAATAAAAAGGGTTCCGCCCCCATATCTATCAACCGAGGTGGAGCACCAGCGGCATTATTGGTATGCAGAGTAGAGAAAACCAAGTGGCCGGTTAAGGCAGCATGAATCGCCAAATGTGTTGTTTCTTCATCTCTAATTTCTCCAACCATAATTATATCCGGATCTTGTCGAAGGAAAGACCTTAACGCGGATGAAAAAGTTAAGCCTGCTTGCGGATTAACCTGGACTTGATTAACCCCTTCAATCTGATATTCAACTGGATCTTCGATAGTCATCGTATTCACCTTAACTGTATTAATCTTGTGCAGTCCTGAATATAAGGTAGTAGTTTTCCCAGAGCCAGTTGGGCCACAAACAATAACCATGCCCTGAGGGTTATCAATAGAATTCTGAACATTGCGCAAAGCTTTACCTCTTAAACCCAATTCCGGCAAGGTTGGAATTTTCTGTTCTTTCTTAAGCAAGCGCATAACCACTTTCTCACCGTAAACAGTTGGTGCCGTCGATACCCGCAAATCAACTGCATCCCCATCGGCAGTAAAGGTAAACCGCCCGTCTTGGGGAATTCTACGCTCGTCAATCTTCAAATCAGCTAAAATTTTAATTCGTGAAACAACTGCCTCATGAATTTTTTTGGGCAAGACCAACTTTTCATTTAAAATCCCATCAATTCGATATCTCACTCGAGTTTCTTCTTCCATCGGTTCTATATGAACGTCAGAAGCCCGCGAACGCATGGCAAACTGCAAAATTGTTGAAACCACTTTCGCAATTGGGGCTTCTCGAATAACTTCTTCCAAATGATCTAAATCTGGCAGTTTTTCATTTGATGGTTTTTTTTCAGTTTCTCCTAATGCTTGTTCAACTTGAGTTGTCAATTCCTGTTCGTAATGAGTATCAACCAATTGATCAATCTGCTCCGGCAAACCAAAATAGGCAATTATCCTCATTTCGGTTTTTTTCTCCAAAAACTCAATTGTTTCCAAATCCAGCGGATCAGCCATGGCTACACTCAACTCCTTGTCATCTTCGTCCACCTTAAATGGAATCAAGTGATATCGCTCGGCTACGCTTCTTGGAACATAAGAAACACTAACCGGAGAAAACCCTTCTTTCTCCAAATCCACAAAGGGGATATCGTATAGCTCTGATTTAGCTTGAAAAATATCCCTTTTCGGGACTAATCCCTTACTAAGAAGAACTTCTTCTTGACTTTTATCAGATTGCAATTGGAAAAGTTTAACTTCTTTTGCTTGTTCTTGATTAATTTTGCCCTTTTCATGCAAAATATCAACCAGTGATTTTTCGTTAACCATTGATATCATCTTGGCACATTTAAATTACAAATTCAAGACAAGATGTTAAAATGAAAACATGAGTTATTTAATCATCGGCGGGACGCCTAAACAACAACAAGAAAAAATTAAAGAGATTACCTCCCAGTCAAGCTCCAGCCCAGCCAATAACCCTGACCGGTTAGAAATCAAGCCCGATAAAACCATTGGCATTGACCAAATACGGCAAATAAAAACCTTCTTAGGTAAAAAAAGCTGGCACAGCAAAAATATAAAAACAGTAATCATTTACGAAGGCCAAACAATGACACCACCGGCCCAAAACGCCTTTTTAAAAACCCTGGAGGAGCCGCCACCAAACTCCCAAATAATCATTACCAGTATGTCCAAAAATGCTTTACTACCAACAATAATCTCCCGATGTCAAACTTTCAAACTATCAACTTCGTCAACACTAAAAAAATCCGATGCTAAAAAATACCTTAAGGACTGGCAAAAAATTGTAAATTCAAAGATTGACGAAAGACTAAATATAATGTCTAAAATTAAGCCTGATGACTTAAACAAATATATTCAAACCTTACAGATTCAGCTTAATAATAAAAACATTAATAAAGCCAATATAGGGGATTGGCTGGAAAATTTAGTCAAAACCAAGCAGTTAATTGAAAATAATGTCAGCCTTAACCATGCAGTTGATTGGCTAGCCCTGAAATTATAAAATAAATCATGTTCACCCCTAAATATTCAATCAACAGCCAAATTTTAAACAGCATTTCACAAATTGAAAGCTCGAAAGCAATTATTGATGCGTCTCCAATTATACCTGCCTATGAAAAACAATTTCAGGAAGAAGCTATCGTTAATGCCGTTCACTACGGAACTAAACTAGAAGGAAATGATCTCAGCTTTAATCAAGTTGCTAAGGTAATGGAAGGAAAACAAGTCTATGCCGCTAAAAGAGATATTCAAGAAGTAATCAATTATCGGGAAGTAATGGACCATCTGGAAAGCTTAAGCCAGGAAAAAGAATCAAACGAAAAATTATATAACAAGCAAACTCTTTGTAATATCCATCAAAAAACCGTTGATGGAATTGTTTCCGAAGACCAAACTGGTCAATTTCGTAATCTCCAAGTAACAATTCGAAACAGCGTTACTGACGAAATTTTTTTCCGGCCGCCGCCGCCGATAGAAGTTGAATACTTAATCGAAGATTTTTTTAATTGGCTGAACAGCGACGCAGCCAAACAAACACACCCCGTTCTTAAAGCAGGTATAACTCACTACACCTTAGTAGCTATTCATCCCTTTACAGAAGGAAACGGACGGACGGCGAGAGCAATGACAACTCTAGTCTTAATGCAGGAAAACTACAATATTAAACGTTTATTTGCACTGGAGGAATATTTTGACCGTCACGCTGAAAGGTACTATAACTCCCTGCAGGCAGTCTCCATGCAAAAAGGGGAAATCAGCGACCGTGACCAAACCCCTTGGCTGGAATATTTCACCACCGCCTTATCAACAGAATTAAAGAAAATTGAAGAAAAGGTTCGACAAATATCATCTGACATCAGCCTGAAAAAAAAGTTGGGTAATAAACAAATCCCAATAAACAAACGTCAGGTAAAACTAGTAGAATACATGCGAGAATATAACGCCTTAAGGATGTCTGATGCCCGGGACATTATTCCAATGGTTTCCGACGATACTATATGGCGAGATCTTAGAAAACTAATTGAAGCCGGCATCGTTGAAAAAAAAGGAAGCACCAAAGGAGCTTATTACCGCTTAGTATCTTAATAAAAATCAAAAATGTTATTTCACTTTATTCTTTTAACCGTTTTTTCAATTTTACTCGCCCTGACAACCAATCTTGTTTTGAAATCCCTAAAAAGAATTTCAATCATTACCAAAATGGATAACTACGCCTTGGCCAACTTTCTACTCGCTTTAGGTACGTCCTTGCCAGAATTATCCATTGGCATCCAAGCAGCCATTGCTAATCAATCCAGCCTCTCTCTCGGCAACGTTCTTGGTTCAAACATTGCTAATCTTTCAATTGTTATCGGCGGAGCAACTCTAATTGGCGGCAGTCTAAAAATCAACAAAAATGTTATCCAAAAGAATATTTTAATTACCTTCTTAATTGCTATTGCCCCCCTTTTATTTATGATCGACCGAGAACTCGGCACAATTGATGGTTTAATTCTTTTAGCTATCTTTATCATCTGGGAAGTCTCATCGTTTCCCGGTCAAAACAGACGGGGAAGATTGCTCTCCAGCTTAAAAACCAAAGTTGGTAGAAAAAAAGTAAATCACCTCGCCGTTCACACCGGTAAACTTTTTCTTGGTCTCGGCGGCTTGTTTCTATCCGCCCATATTCTTGTTGACAGCGCTCACTTTCTAGCCAACCACTTCAACATTCCTCCAGTAATAGTCGGTATTTTTCTCATCGGCTTAGGTAGTTCCTTACCGGAATTAGTCCTTCAGTCAAAAGCAATCAAAAACAAAGAGCCAGAAATTGCCCTTGGAGACCTGCTCGGCTCGGTTGTATTTAACTCCTCACTAATTATTGGGGTTACGGCCATTCTCCAACCCTTCAATCTAACCCAACCCCGGCTGTATTTTCTATCTGCTATATTTTTTCTTATTGCCTTTGGCCTTTTTTACCTCTTTATCAGAACAAAAAACATCCTCGAACGCTGGGAAGGGGCAATTCTTCTCATGTTATATTTAGTTTTGGTTTCTATCGGATTAATTTAATCCACTTATGTTTAAAAACCTACTTGATGCCGCCAAACAATTGGCTGAAAAAATCAATCAAGATAAAATTCAGCCAACCAAAACAATTGGCTTATCCGAAAACGGAAAAAAAATCGCCAACTATCTAAAAAGGCTCCTTCCATCAACCGCCAACCGCAAACACCTAGCCACTATTTTAATTACCGACGACGGTAATCTTCCTTTAAACAAACTTATCCACGCAGTCAAACTTTATCGGCAAAAAAACGTCAAAAGGATAATTGTCGGCTTGCCAATTTATAAACATGATGATGTTCTAGAGTTGGAAAAACTGGCTGATGCTGTTTACACTGTCCACGAACCGGCAACCTTTATTTCCGCCGCCGAATTCTATCAGGACCTCTAATATTGGGGACCAAGCCACTCGCGAGCAGCTGGGTGGACCTGCCGGGAATCGAACCCGGAACATACCCATGCGAAGGGTACGGTATACCGTTTACCTACAGGCCCCATGAACCAATTTTATCATGTTAAAATTAACTATGGTAAAAAAAATTGGCGACTCAAATGCCTTTCAACAAGTCTTAGACAAACTAGACCAAAGGCGAAAATATGTTAAAAAGGAATTTCAAGCTTACGGCCTAGAATTGGCCGAAGAACTCAATGACTGGAAAAACAAATCCCTCTACATTAGACTAGCCAAAAACACGCCACGAGAACTGCTTGAAAAAGCATTAAATTTCGTCAAAGACCAACCAAAAGGTGAAATACGCAGCCGTGCACGGTTGTTTATGTGGAAGCTTAAACAACTACGGGATGAAAAAGAAAAAGAAGAATGATAAACTGACCTTAGACAATGAAAAAATTAATCATTCTATCCGTTATCGCCTTACTTCTCCCAGCCTTATTTTTGGTTGCCCAATCTCAAAAGCGTCAACCCAAAATAGTTAAACGGGCCTCTTCACAAGAAGAAACTATCGAACCCCTAATTTTGCCTGGCGAAGTTGTTGCTGACCGTCAAGTAACTCTCCGTTTTCAAACTTCAGGAAAACTAGCTTGGCTGGGGGCAGAGGAGGGAACTGAAGTAAAAAAGGGCCAGGCCATTGCCAAGCTCGATACAGTTGAACTTGAAAAAAAATTCCAGAAAGAAATGAACGATTATCTCAAACAGCGCTGGACCTTCGAACAAACCCATGATGATTATCAGGATGAAAAAGACCGGCATTTAATCACTGATGAAATAAAACGAATTCTGGAAAAAGCTCAATTTGATTTGGAAAGCAGTGTTATTGACACTGAAATTGCTAATTTAGCTGTCAAATATGCAACGATAATCAGTCCGATTGATGGAATTGTTACTAGTCTCGACCAACCTGTTACTGGCGTAAACATAACTCCGGCAACCTCCGAAATTACCGTTACCGATCCCAACAGTGTTTATTTTCAACTTGAAGCTGATGAAGAGGAAGTCGTTAATCTCCAAGAAAAGATGACCGGAAAAATAATTCTTGACTCCTATCCCAACCTGGAATTCGACTCAGCCGTTGACTTTATCAGCTTCACCCCAATATCAACTTCTGGTTCAGCCTCATACGCGGTTAAATGCCCTCTGCCTGCTAATAATAATCTTCGGTTCCGAGTTGGCATGGCCGGCGAAATGGAAATTAACAACTAAACCGATGATAACTCTAAAAGATGTTTCTAAAAGCTATCATCTTGGAGAAACAACTGTCCACGCTTTAAACAACGTTTCTCTAGAAATTAAAAAAGGAGATTCAATCAGCATTCTTGGACCTTCAGGTTCAGGTAAATCAACCTTAATGCACATTGCCTCTGGCTTGGACTTACCCGACGAAGGCAAAGTCATTTGGGACAAAAGGGATATTTCCAATTACCCCACTCAAAAACTTGCTCGGTTCAGAAATAATAAAGTCGGATTTATTTTCCAACAATTCTTTCTACTTCCCAAAATGACTGTCTTAGAAAATGTACTCCTTCCAACCCAATACGCTAATTCCAAAGAAAACATTCAACAACAAGCAAAAGAAATTCTTAACCTAGTTGGCCTGGAAAACAGAATGCACCACACCCCCAACCAACTGTCCGGGGGAGAACAACAGCGGGTTGCAATTGCTCGTTCCCTAATCAATAACCCTGAAGTCATTTTTGCTGATGAACCAACCGGCAACCTAGACTCCAAAACCGGCCGAAAGATTATGGCTATTCTTAAAAAGTTAAATAATGAAAACAAGATTACTTTAATTGCCGTTACCCATGATCCGTTAGTCACCGAATACACCCAAAGAGAGGTGCGATTAGCTGATGGAAAAATAGTTCAATGATTAAATACACTATACAAACCTTGTTCAGGAATAAAATCCGTTCGACTTTAACAACCCTAGGCGTAATTATCGGCGTTTGGGCAGTTATTCTATTAGTCGCCATTGGTAATGGCTTAAAAGTCTACATCGAACAACAATTTATGGAGCTGGGATCAAATATGATTTTTGTTCTTCCCGGCCAGTATTTTGACACAGAAGGAAACATTAGAACTACCGGAGATATGAGTGCTCTTTCTGGTGCTAATTTTGACATTGACGATGTTGACAACCTAGAAAAAATAGCCCAAGCCCCCTACATTATTCCAGCAACTTACCGAACAGTAACTGTTTCCAAAGGAAGAGAAAAAGTAATCGCTGACCTCTTGGGAACAACCGCTAATTACCCACAAGCTAGGAATTTAGATATTGCTGAAGGACGATTTTTCACCGAATCGGAAACAGCCCGGGGTAGAGAAGTGGTTATTCTGGGCCACCAAGTTAAAGAGGACCTTTATCAAAACCAGTCCCCAATTGGCGATCGAATTGAAATAGAAGATAACCGCTACACTATTATTGGAGTCGCCGAAGAAAAAGGTGGGGGGATGAGCAACATGGGAATGACTTCCGACAGTTCAATTTATACTCCCTATGAAGCTGTTTGGAAAATCACCAATGACGAAACCTTTAACATTATTTTTGTTTTTGCTGATAAGCGAGAAAATGTAGAAACTGTTAAAAATCAAACTAAAGAAATCTTACTTGAAGATCACCAAGAAGAAGAGTTTTCAGTAGCTGATCAAAGTGAATTTTTGGGTATTGTCAACGAAATTCTAAGTATGGTTACCATCGGACTTGGCGGTATAGCCGCAATTTCTCTAATTGTCGGAGGAATCGGCATTATGAATACAATGTACGCTTCGGTTACAGAAAGGACCAAAGAAATTGGTTTAAGAAAGGCAGTTGGGGCAACAAATAAAAACATTCGTAATCAATTCTTAATTGAATCTTCAATCCTTAGTCTTAGCGGTGGAGCTATCGGCCTTACTCTTAGCTTTGTCAGTGTTCTCATTATGAGAAAATTTTTCCCAGCCGCAATTACTCTTTGGTCAGTACTCCTTGCCCTCGGTGTTTCTACCTTAGTTGGAATTATCTTCGGACTGGCTCCGGCCAGAAAGGCAAGTAAGATGACACCGGTTGAAGCCCTACGTTATGAATAATTTCCTCTTGAAATGGGGTATTTTCATCTGGTATTCTGTAAGTAATGGCACCAGTTCAGTTGAAGAATACTAAGGAAGGGGAGTTTAAGTTACTTGGATTGGGTGCTGGAACAACTAAAAACCAAACTGTTCTTTTCTATTCAGCCAACAACCAACAACAGCCGTTTAACATTGCTGTCGCCGATCAAAACGGCTTTAATTTTAAGCCAGTATCTCAGAAACTTAAATTTGGCTATTGGTGGCAGGAACCCTCCGCCGAAACCATCACCACAGATTATCGTCTCAGCCAAACTCGAAGAAACTATATTTTAACCTATCTTGAAAAAACCAACAGTCATTACCAACTAAAATACCGGCTGACCAAAAACTTAATCAATTGGTCAAAATCCAAAGCAATCCCGGAAATTGCTGAAGCTGGAATAAACTTGCCAAAAACCAAGACAATCATCTACGGCCGGAAAGAAATTAAAAAGGCAAATTTCGGTAAATTTTCAAATTCTGCTCTATCAAACAAGTCAATCTTTCAGCTCAAGGAAAGAGTACTTGGTCGAAGCAACTTTAAAATCAGCCAAATTTTCAATTTAAAACAAGGTTACCTAGCCCTATTCTATTGCTACCAAGATCCATACATTTTGTCATCCTACTCTTGGCTGCTTATGCTTCTTGACAAAAGCAAAGGCAATGAAATCCAATGGACAAAACAAATGCCAATTACTGGAACAATTCCTGATGCCAAAGACAAAAAAATTGGTGCCCTTGGTTCAGTTAAAATTAATGACCAGCTTATTTCCTATTGGCAGTTGGATAACCAAAAAATATATGCTCTATCTCAGCCATTTTTTGAAATCAATCAGGTTAAACCTCCAACCCCTTTCCCATACCTTAAAAAATTAGACCGCGCTCCCGAAAACCCAATTTTAAAGCCCCAGCCGGAAAACAACTGGGAGTCAAAACTTGTTTTCAATCCCTCAGCTATTGACGATGGCGAAAAAGTTCACTTAGTTTATCGAGCAATTGGAGATGATGATACTTCTTCATTTGGCTATGCCGTTTCTGAGGATGGAATAAACATTGATCAACGTTCAGACAAACCAATCTATCAACCCAGGGCGGATTTTGAAACTAACCCCCAAGCACCCCGCGTAGCCGCCAGGGAATTTATCTCTGGGGGAGGGGCAGGTGGATGTGAAGACCCAAAACTAACCAAGATAAAGGACAAAATTTACATGACTTATACTGCCTGGGATGGGGCCAATCATCCCCGAGTAGCCTTAACTTCAATTAACAGTGATGATTTCTTTAATCAAATATGGAACTGGCAGCTGCCAGTTCTCATTTCACCTCCTAATGAAATTCACAAAAACTGGGCAATTTTCCCTAAAAAAATCAATGGTAAATACGCTATTCTTCACAGCCTTTCACCTGAAATTCTAGTTGATTATTTTGATAGCCTTGATTTTGATGGCGAGAACTTTATCGAAAGTTATTACCGCCCATCCGGCCGACAAAACAATTGGGATACTTGGGTTCGGGGACCCGGGCCAGCTCCAATTGCAACTGACGATGGCTGGCTAATCCTATACCACGCTATGGATAAAAGAGACCCCAACCGATACAAACTGGGGGCGATGATTGTTGACAAAAATGATCCAACAGAAATACTTTACCGCTCAAATACGCCCCTGCTTGAACCAGATATGGACTACGAAAACGAAGGCTTTAAGGCAGGAGTTGTTTATTCCTGTGGAGCAGTAGTCAGAAATGACCGCCTCTTGGTTTATTACGGTGGAGCGGACACAGTCAGCTGTGTTGCCCAAATAAAGCTTGACCAACTGCTAAACCAAATGAAACTTGATCAAGAAATTCGGCTTAGACCAGCCAAGCCTGTTTTTATGTATAATTGAAACAATGATCATTGTCAGCCGCAGTTCAGCCAACCCAATTTTAAAACCAAATTCAGACAACATCTGGGAATCAAAAGCTGTCTTCAACGGCAATCCCGTCAAAACTAATGGGAAATACAGCTTAATCTACCGTGGATTATCTCAAAAAATAAACCATCAAAATCAAGAAATGGAGTTGTCAACTATTGGAAAAGCAACTAGTTCCGATGGTATTAAATTTGACAACCGCCAGCAATTTATAAAGCCGGAAAAAGAATGGGAACTCTTTGGCTTAGAGGATCCACGGGTGACCAAATTTAACGATAAATATTACATTTTTTATACTGCCGTCAGTGCCTATCCACCCAATCCATCAGTCATTAAAGTTGGCTTGGCAATCAGTAAGGATATGAAGACAATAGAGGAAAAATACCTCGTTACTCCCTTTAATGCTAAATCAATGACCATGTTTCCTGAAAAAATTAACGGCAAAGTATCCGGACTATTGGCCGTTGATACTGATACCCCGCCCGCCAAAATTGCCTTTGTTCAATTTGACCAAATTGAAGATATCTGGAATCACCAGATCTGGAATCAGTGGTATAAAAACGTCGATCAACATACTATTTCCTTGCAACGTCGCCCTCAGGACCATGTTGAAATAGGTGCTTGCCCAATAAAAACATCCCAAGGTTGGTTATTAATTTACAGTTATATAAATAATTACCAAAATACAGATAAGCGCATCTTCACTGTTGAAGCCGCTCTTTTAGACAAAAAAAATCCCGAGAAAATAATCGGCCGATCAAAATTTCCTCTGTTAGTTCCCGAGAAAAAATATGAGCTGGAAGGAATGATTCCGGATATTGTATTTCCTTCTGGAGCCTTGGTAAAAAACAATCAACTACTTATTTATTACGGCGCCGCCGACAATTACTGCTGTCTGGCTAGCTGTTCATTATCAAATTTATTAGAGGAGCTGACCAATGATTAAACTTAAACGCTACGTCAATAACCCAATTCTTAATCCCATTCCTGAACATGATTGGGAAGCAAAGGCAGTTTTTAACACTGCCGCAATATATCTCGATAACCAAGCCCACTTAGTTTATCGAGCAATGGGCCATGACAATATTTCTACTTTCGGCTACGCCTCGAGCTCAGATGGAATAAAAATTGATACCCGCTTAGCCGAACCCATCTATCAACCAAGAATTGAGGAAGAAAAAACAAAAAATCCCGGTGGGAATTCTGGCTGTGAAGACCCAAGAATTACCCGAATAGGGGATACCTTATACATGACTTACACCGCCTACGATGGAGTTAACCCAACCCGGGTTGCTTTAACAACAATATCAGTAGAAGATTTTCTTAATCACAATTGGAACTGGTCCGTTCCAAAAATCATTACGCCTCCGGGCATCGACAGCAAAAACTCCTGTGTTTTACCAGAAATAATTGACGGTAAATACTATATTTTCCATCGTTTTTATCCCTGCATCTGGATTGACGCTGTTGAAGACTTAAACTTTGGTGAAAACGACTGGGTCAAGGGCAGTGCCTGGATTAAACCAAGAAGCGATAAATGGGACAGCCGAAAAATTGGCATTGCTGGCCCGCCAATAAAAACCGATCACGGCTGGCTGCTTATTTACCATGCCATCAGCGAAGCCGACCGCCATTACCGCTTAGGGGCGATTCTCCTCAAGCTCGACAATCCCACCCAAACTTTGGCAAGAACTGACTATTATCTTCTTGAACCAAGAATGGAGTTTGAACTAAACGGCCAAGAAGATGATGTTGTTTTCTCCTGCGGCCAAGTAGTTATCGACGATATTTTATACGTCTATTACGGCGGAGCCGACAAATCGATCGGCATTGCTGCCTGCAGTTTCACAGAATTAGTCAATAAATTAACCAAGGTTCAAACCTAAACAACCTTCAAGGTTAATTAGTACCTGAACCTCTGATATAGATATGATCAGAAAGGCAAAACTAGCTGATGCTCAGGCAATCAGCCAGCTAATAACCAAAAACCTAAAATCGCAAAAGGAAGATAAGTCCACTGGTTTTTTGAGGTACAAACGAAGTCCGAAAAAAGTCAAAAAAATTATCAAAAAATCAATTATCACTCTTGTTTATACCAAGAATAAAAAAATTATTGGCTTAATGAACGCTCACCCGCCAATCAAATACAAAAATAAAACCTATAACTGGGAATCTAAGCTACTAGAAAAAACCTATTTTGATAATCAAAAATCAGCTGTTATTTACCTCGGTGCAATCGACCCCGAATACCTCCACCAAGGGATCGGCAGTCAACTCTATCAAGAGATGGTCAGCAACCTAATCCGCCAGGGATACAAATATCTATTTGCCTCAATTAGTTTAAAACCGATAAAAAATAAGGCCTCTTGGGGGTTTGTTAAATCCAAAGGATTTGAAACAGCAGCAATTATCACCCCAACAAAAAATCCCGATAAAGAAACCGCCCTATTCGTTAAAAAATTGTGAAAGAAAACATTGCTTACTATCTGTAGCTTTAGCGAAATATTGCTTGCTATCTGTAGCTTTAGCGAAAGATAGTCCAGGGGGTAGGATTCGAACCTACGTAGGGAAACCCGACGGTTTTACAGACCGTTCCATTTGGCCACTCTGGCACCCCTGGTTGAAACCAAATCTGACTTGGTAGGTGTTATTCTATAATGCTCAGCTGCTAATTGCAAAATAAAACTACGTTATCTTTAAAAACTATAATTGACGCTTTAGGTCTAGGTAATTCAGAAGTTGTCACTTTTATCCTCGTACGACGGGAAATAACTACTGCATTATAAGACTAGATAATTTTCGATATTTAAATAAAATTCTGTTAAAAACCGACAAATATTATCATTTTCTTTTAGTTTACAAATAATTCGATTAATCTCTTCATAATCCTTTGAGCCCAGTGAAGTTAAGAAAATTTTTCTAGACTCAGTCGAGGGAGGAACAGACAAATGTTCAAGCAAGATTTGGTACCACTGCGTAACCACATCCTTATTAATATTCAACCATTCGTCATTACTATCCCAAGCTTCTCGAAAATATCGAATATAATCCGGTCTGTTTTCAATCCAATTATAAACCAATTCATCTTCCAAGTACTTTAAACAGCTATTAACAATTTTTATCTTCTTATTGGAGTGGAAAATTAACGGCAAATCTACCCCCAATGATAATTTAATTTCTTTAAATAGAAATTCTTGGTTTTCTTTAAAGTAATTAACCCGAACTAGGTCAATTAAACTATGAAAATAAACACCCGCCTGAAAATCAGGTTGGGCTCTTGCCTCTTTCAAATCTACCTTTCTAAGATGAGTTAAAAACCTATCCAAATTAGCTAAGTAACGAATATCGGGGAAGTTATTACCTAAAAAGAACTTATGCTTATTTTTGGCCGCGAAGTAACGGGGATAACACCTCTCTGCCACCATAACGTGGGTTATCTCTGCCGCCATTGATAATTATAACAAATAAATTTTGTGGTTTAAATGGAGTAGGGGAGTGCTGAAAAAAAGATCTTGACAGTTTCACGGCAAAAGTTTAAAATAAGTTAACATTTTAATAAAGGCAGTGACGAGTGGTGAAGTAGAGAAGAAAACGGTAACTAGAGAGTAAGCGGTTGGTGAAAGCTTACCAAGTTTTCAAATCGAATTACCCACTTCGAGCCGAAAGGTTAAAAGCCTTTCCGGGAGTGCCCGTAACAGCACAAACGTGTGTCACATTTAGTTCCGCAATTGCGGAACAGGAACGGAGCACGTAATAAAGAGTCTTTATTGCAACCGTTCTCCGAGTGACATCGGAGATTTTTTTGTGCTAGCAATAAGGAGAAACAAGGTGGTACAGCGAGTTAAACCCTCGCCCTTGATCGAGTTAAACTCGACCGGGGCGAGGGTTTTTATATGAGGGAAATTATGAAAAATAGAATACCACCAGGACCAGATGGAACAAAAAGGTTAAATCTTTTTGGAACAACAATCAACGTTGATAAGTTACCACACCAACCGGAACCATCCTCCCCGGTAGGGAAATTAATGTCGGAACTTGAGGGCCATCAAGAAGATCTAATTTCAATATTATTTAACACTGAGCCAAGTGAACAAGAAAAAGTCCAAGCAGTAAAAACTAAAACAAATCAAATAATTAGACCCTTTCAGCAACCAGACCCAAGTAATCCCTTTGGTTCAATCTGGGGAGAAATAACTGCACAAATAGCGGCAAATCGTCTTAACTGGTCAAGGAAAAAAATTCAAACTCACTTGTCCAGGGCTGAGCCAAGTCCGGCAAAAACCGAACAAGGTTTAGCATCAGCGTTACTAATTCAAAAAATCAATGAAAGGTTAACAGGTCGGGGAAAAGAACTTGCCCAAAGAGAACGGCTTGAAAGAAAACTAAACGCCTGGGTAGATTGGGCCAGACAGTTCGGCTGTAATCAGGAACAAGCTCAAAAAGTAACTTTATGTACTGCCAAACTTCAACTGCTTCAACCGGAAGGAGGCAAAATAATAAATCTTAAAAGGTTAGTCGAATTATTATCTAATGGAATTCAAGGACAAACAGTTAATTTAATTCGATTGCAATGTCTTCCAACAATAAATTCCAAAAAAGGCACCCAAGTTTCCGACAAAATGCTGACTAAAGCCCCATTACCAAGTGCAGGATTTGTGACAGTCGACCAACGGGAAGAAATAAAACCAATAAAAACAATTTCTGAGACATTAAGTCAGTTTGAAATAAATCATTCCCTAACCTTTCTGATAGTTGATATCGACTGCTTCATCCTTGATGATAGAAGCTTAGTAGAAAAAGCCGAAAAATTTGAAACAAGACTAGATAATCTGTTAAAAAGTCACTTCGCTAATGTAAACGTAACTAGATTAAGCAAAACCGCAGGTTTAGATAGTCCGAGAGAAGTCCTAACCTCATCAACAGTTTCAGAAATCATTAACAATCCTTTTCAATTATTATCACCCCTAGAGTTAGAAAGACGAACCGAAAAAATGAGAGAAAAACTTTCTTGCATGGCAGTTCCTAGTGAAACTAAGACCTTTTCTTCCGCTCAAGAATTAACAATAAGGGAGTTTGCTATCGACTTCTGGATTGGCGAAAAATTTGGAGGGAAAAAAGAAGCAATTTTTATCAGAAGAACTAAATCTCTTCAGGCAGCTAGTGAAACCTTTCTTCGCGGGGCTAAACAACAATCACCTCCATTTATTGCTTTTTGGACAAATAGATTTGCATGAAAGGGTTCGAAAAGATAAAATGAAGAAGATGGATATCGATCAGATAATTAATTTAATTACCAGAAATTGTGAGGAGGTAATGACCAAAGATGACCTCCAAAAACTAATTAAATCCGAAACTAAATTAAATCACTACATTGGCTTTGAGATATCCGGCATGGTTCATCTCGGAACCGGCTTAATGTCAATGGGAAAAATTGCTGACTTTTTGCAAGCGGGAATTAAATGTACTATTTTATTAGCTGATTTTCACTCCTACCTTAATAACAAGCTTGGCGGGAACTGGGAAAACATTCGAAAGGCAACCAATGCCTATTTCAAAGAAGGCTTAATTGCCTCTCTTAAATGTTTTGATATTGACGTCGATCAAATAATCTCTACTGAACAATTACAATTTGTCATGGGAAAAAACTTATACGAAAACAACCTTATCCACTGGGAAACCTTTATGGAAGTTGGCAAACATCTCACCCTGGCTAGAAACCTCCGATCAATTTCGATTATGGGAAAAAAAGAAGGAGAAAGTGTTGATATGGCAACCCTATTTTATCCCCCCCTGCAAGTAGCCGATATTTTTACTCTTCAAGCTAATCTTGTTCATGCCGGCATCGATCAACGCAAGGCACACGCTAATGCCCGAGATGTCGCCGACAAAATTACCATCAACCCTTTAAAAAACGACCAAGGGGAAATCATTTCTCCCGTCGCTGTTCACCACAATACCATTGCTGGATTAGAAGGACCGAAGACAAAAAAAGAAACGGGCGAAGAGCTGAAAATGAGCAAATCCAAACCGAAATCAGCGATTTTTATTCACGATACCCCGGAGGAAATAAATGAAAAAATTAAATCTGCTTACTGCCCACCGCAAGAAATTGCCTATAATCCAATCATCAACTGGGTAGAAACCCTAATTTTCTGGGGAGCGGATAGAGTAGAGGAGGGGTTAAAAATTAACCGAGAAGAAAAGCACGGAGGCAAAATAGAATACCAGGAAATTGATCGGTTAAAGCAAGACTATCAATCCGGTAAATTACACCCACTAGATTTAAAAAATGCTGTAGCCAGCTGGTTAATTAATAAACTTAAACCGGCAAGAATTCACTTCCAGAAAGGAAAAGCGAAAGAGGGATTGGAGTTAATGAAGGATTTAGTAAACAGTAATAAGTAATTAGTAACTAGGGAAAATACAATGTTAAAAAATATAAAATCAAAGGTTCAAAATTTATCCAAAAAGTTCCTTTACGGTGGGATAATCCTCCTAATTTGGGAAATAATTTTAATTTTGCAAGGTACTCATTGGACAAATTACTTTCTCCTAATTTCCGGGGCTATTGTTGGTTCATTAATTATGGAAATTGATTGGTTTTTCCCGAGCCAAGAAATTCGCCGAATTTTACCAGTTATTCTCCTTCCCTTGACAATATTTATTCTTACTTCAACTAGTGGAACTTTAGGGAAATCGATTATTGTTTTTGTTAACTTTATTTTAATTATTGATCAACTTAATAAAGATGAAAGTCAAAATTAATGAGGAAAAATGTATTGGCTGTGGGCTATGCCCAGCCTTGGCCCCAGAAGTTTTCACTATGAAATACGACCAGGGTAAAGCTGTTGTTGAAAATCAACCTTCAGAATTAACCGATGAAGTTCAATCTGCCGCCGACAGCTGTCCAGTCAAGGCAATAGAAATTAGCCAAAATGAATAAAAAGTTTCCAATTCCCCTCCCGGTACTAGTTTTAATGATCTCTGCTTCATTTTTGGCCGGCAGCATTTGGCAAAAATCGCAAGTTAACCCCCAGGTTAACCAAAGTACTCAAAAAGCGTTATCTCAAAATTATCGTTTCCAGCCCAAAAAAACAACAACGCCGGAAATAAAGCTTTTTTTTCAATCCTTTAGCCAAGAAGATATTGAACTCCAAACCAATTTAATAACACTTGTAGAGGAATTCGGCCAACAAGTAACCTGGCAGCCGCATTATTTGTTTTCGGAATCCTCCAACCCTAGTCAAATCAACAACTGTCTTGCCACCGAAACCAACAGTTTTTATTGCTCACCACAAGGTAAAAACCAACTCAATCAAAATGTTCGCGAAATCTGTGCCTGGCGCTTTGCCAATAATAAGCTTCAGTGGTGGAAATTCGTAAACTCTATTTACCAAAACTGCACTTTGAGTGAAATCGACACCTGCTGGCAAGAACAAGCTAAGGAAGCAAATCTTCCCAGTAATCAAATTCAAAACTGCTTCAGCACCCAAGCTGTTGAAATTATTCAAGAAGAAATCACTGCCTTTAACAATAATTCGATAAACCAAACTCCGGTGATATTAATTAACGATATTCGACTGCCTTTTTCGACACTAACAGCTAATGCCAAAAATGTAGTTAAAATTGGTAATAACTACTTTAGCGGCGAAGAACTAAACAGTCCGGAATATCTAAGAGCAGCTGTATGTGCGTCCTTCAAAGATAAGCCAGAATTATGCAAATAATCGGTTCTTTTGTTTCCTTGAATACCTTATTTAAATAGACTATAATGTACTTAGTAAAAATGAGCTAACCTGCTTATTATCACTGCAGGAATTCTGCTGAGCAGAATTTTTTTTTGCTCCTAAAAATTAAGAATATGGTAAAAAAGAAGAGTAAATCGAATAATATTGAAAAATATACTGGAGATCAAATTGTCGTCCTGGAAGGACTAGCTCCGGTCAGGAAGCGACCGGCAATGTACATCGGGTCGACTAATGCCTCCGGCTTACATCACTGTGTCTATGAAATCGTTGATAACGCCATCGATGAAGCCTTAGCCGGGGCAGCAGAAAATGTTTGGGTTATTCTTAACGAAGACCAATCAATAACCGTCATCGACGACGGCCGTGGAATTCCAGTAGAAGAACACCCCAAATACAAAAAGTCAACCTTAGAAATAGTTATGACCAAACTCCACGCTGGAGGTAAATTTGAAGGTGAAGCTTATAAAATTTCTGGTGGTCTTCATGGAGTTGGGTCTAGTGTCGTTAATGCTTTATCAACTTCAATGCAAGTTGAAGTTCATCGAGATAACAAAATTTACTATCAAGCTTATAAGCAGGGAAATCCAAAGGCAAATGTAAAAGAAATTAAAGAAACCAATTTTCCAGAATCGAAAAAGCTTCTTAGCAAAGGCCAAACTGGAACAATCGTCAATTTCAAGCCTGATCCGACTATATTCAAAGAAACAACTGAATTTTCTCCAAAAACAATTAAAAATTCGCTAAGGGACAGGGCCTTTCTTATTTCTGGTTTATTCTTCCACTTTTATAATGAAATAAAGAAAGACGAATATCATTTTTATTTTGAAGGGGGAATTAGGTCATTACTTGATCAAATCAACCGAGGTAAAGATATTATTCATGAACCAATTTATATTCAAGGCGAACAGGATGATAAGGAATTAGAAATTGCTATTCAATATACAGACAGCTCAAGGACAAATATAACTTCATTCGTTAACGTCATTAACACTCAAGACGGCGGTACTCACGAGTCCGGCTTTAAAAGTGCCCTGACGAGAGCAATTAAAAAATATGCTGAGAAAAACGACCTACTCAAGAAAATTAAAAATGGAACAATTCGCGGTAAAGACACCCGAGAGGGATTAACTGCGGTAATTTCAGTAAAAATGCCTTCCAAAGATCTCCAATTTGAAGGTCAAACCAAAGGTAAGTTAGGTAATAGTGAAGTTAGGCCGTTTGTAGCTAAAGTTGCCCGCGAAGGGTTAGAAACCTATTTTGAAGAACATCCCGGTCAAACCGGAACAATTTTAGAAAAAATTATGTTAACAGTTAGAGCAAGAAAAGCAGCTAAAGCTGCCCGCGACGCGATTTCTAGAAAAGGCATTTTTGATTCTCTAGGATTGCCAGGAAAACTAGCCGACTGCCAATCAAAAAACCCGAAAAAATCAGAACTATTTATTGTTGAGGGAGACTCAGCTGGAGGTTCAGCCAAACAAGGTAGAGACCGAAAATTCCAGGCAATCTTACCATTAAGGGGTAAGGTTCTTAATACTGAAAAAGCACCTTTAGACAAAATTGTTGAATTTCCAGAACTAAAGGATCTAATCGTTGCCCTTGGCGTTGGCATTGGTGAAGAGGTAGATATGGAGAAACTTCGATATCACCGAATAATTATTATGACTGACGCGGATGTTGACGGAGCTCACATTGCCACCTTACTCTTAACCTTCTTTTTTAGGTACCTACCGGAAACAATAAACCAAGGTAATCTCTATATCGCCCAACCGCCTTTGTTTAAAGTTAAAGCCGGCAAAAATTCTCAATATGCTTATTCCGAAAAGGAAAAAGATAAACTTTTGGCTAAGTTTGGTAAAGACTACAAAAATATATCCATTCAACGTTATAAGGGGCTTGGAGAAATGAATCCTGATCAGCTTTGGAATACAACAATGAACCCTGAAAACAGGATTTTAAAATTAGTAACCATAAATGACGCTGAACAAGCAGACGAAACTTTTTCAATCCTAATGGGTAAAAAGGTCCCACCGAGAAGACACTTTATTCAAACACATGCTAAAATGGCAACCTTAGATATATGACAGAAAAAATTCCCTCTGGACCAAATTCACCAAAAATTGTTTTTTGCCGGGTAGAAATCCCGAAAGGCGGAACAAATAAATATGAATTTCACCACACCATGAACCAATTAATTTTAGACCGAGTTCTACCTGGTTCAGTTTTTTATCCAACAGAATATGGCTACATTCCTTCAACCCTAGCCGAAGACAACGACCCATTAGATATTATGGTTATGGTTTCCTCTCCAACCATTCCTGGCTGCTTAATTCGATCTAGAGTAATCGGCGGTTTAGAAATCGTTGACACCGGCGAACGAGACACAAAAATTATCGCCGTTGGAAAAAACGACCCGAGAATGAACCACTATCAAGCCTTGGATGATCTCAGCCCGGCTGTCAAAGAAGAAATTGCAGATTTTTGGGAAAGCTACGCTAATCTTGAATCTACTAAAGAAATTAGGGTAGGGAAGTGGTTAAACAAAAAACAAGCCTATCAAGTAATTAAAGAAAGCGAACAAAGATGGCAAAAAACAAAAAAGTAACCCCAAGAGCGGATGAAATCAAACCGGTAACCATAACTCAGGAAATGCGCCAGGCATACCTAGACTATGCCATGAGCGTGATTGTTTCCCGGGCCTTACCGGATGTCAAAGACGGCTTAAAACCAGTCCAGCGAAGAATTCTTTACGCCATGCATCAAATGAACCTAACCAGCGGTAGAAGCCACAGTAAATCTGCCAAAATTGTTGGTGAGGTTTTAGGAAAATATCATCCCCATGGAGACAGTTCCAGCTACGGGGCCTTAGTTCACATGGCCCAGGATTTTTCAATGCGCTACTGCCTAGTCAACGGCCAAGGTAACTTTGGCTCAGTTGACGGCGACCCGCCAGCAGCAATGCGTTACACCGAAGCTAAAATGGCTAAAATTGCTCAAGAAATGCTTAAAGATATCAGCAAGGAAACTGTTGACTTTGCCGATAACTTTGATCGAACCTTAAAAGAACCAATGGTTCTACCGACTAGAATTCCCAATCTTCTTCTCAACGGGGGTGACGGAATTGCTGTTGGTATGGCAACCAAAATTCCCCCCCACAACCTAACCGAAGTAATTGACGCCTTAATCTTTATGATTGAACAGGGTAAACTTGAACAAAAAGAAGTAGAAGAAGAAATTGAGTTCAAAAAGCTGGCTGACAAAACAAAAAAAACTGCTGAAAACGTCATCATGGAAGAAGTCAATAAACTTAAAGCCTGGCAGTTCGAATTTGAATCTAAGTGTTCAAGTACAAACCTCTTGGAATTCATCAAGGGCCCGGACTTCCCAACAGCCGGAGAAATCTACGACAACGAAGCAATCGTCAAAACCTATACTACCGGAAAAGGAAGTATTCCAATGCGGGGTAAGGCTAAAATTGAAGAAGCGAACATGGGCAAACATAATATTATCATTAACGAATTACCATATCAGGTAAATAAAGCCAATTTGGTTGCCAAAATTGCAAAATTAGCTAGAGATGAAAAAATTACTGGAATTTCAGACCTCAGGGATGAATCCGATCGACATGGAATCAGAATCGTCGTTGAGTTGAAAAGAACCTCTCGGCCAAATTCAATCCTTAACAAACTCTATAAATATACCTATCTTCAGAAAAATTATCCGGCTAACATTGTTGCCTTAGTTGACGGTGTACCGCAAACCTTAAACTTACGACAAATTCTGCTTCTTTTCATCCGGCACCGGCATGAAGTTGTTAGCCGAAGAACTCTCTACGAATTCCGTGAAGCTAAATTCAGAGCCCACATCTTGGAGGGTCTTAAAATTGCTCTTGATAACTTAGACGAAGTAATTGAAACAATCAAAAAGTCGAAAGATGCCAATGTTGCTAAAGATAACTTGATGGAAAAATTTAACCTAACTGATATTCAAGCTCAAGCAATTTTGGATATGCAGTTAAAAAGGCTGGCCGCGTTAGAACGGCAAAAAATTGAAGCAGAATATAAGGAAATAATGGAAAAAATAGATGAACTAAAAGCATTGCTTACCAAACCTAAAGTAATGATAAAAGCAATCAAGTCCGAGCTGACTGAAATAAAGGAGAAATACGGCGATGAAAGAAAAACTAAAGTTTACAAGCGTAAAATTGGGGAACTTTCTGAAGAAGACTTAGTTGCCAAAGAAGAAGTTATCGTAACCATCACTAAAACCGGCTATATTAAGCGGGTTGGACGAGGAACTTACCGCAGTCAACGCCGCGGCGGCAAAGGCGTTCAGGGAATGACAACGAAGGAAGAAGATATAATTAAAAGTCTTTTCTCCTGCACAACTCATGACATTATCTATTTCTTCACCGATCAGGGTAAAGTTTATGAAAAGCGGGTCTGGGAAATTCCAGAAGGTTCCAAAAAAGCAAAAGGTCAGGCGATCATTAATCTCATTGACATTGAGCAAGGCGAAGAAGTTCAAGCCTTCTTAAAACGATCAGCTAAAAAAAGCGATCAAGAAAAATATGTCTTTCTAGCAACTGCCCAAGGTCAAGTTAAACGAACAAGACTTGAGGATTTTGACAACATCAGAAAAACTGGAATAATTGCAATTGGACTAAAAGACAATGATGAACTAGTTGACGCCAAATTAACAAACGGTAAGAAAAACGCTTTCTTGGTCACTAAAAAAGGAAAAAGCATCCGGTTTAAAGAATCTGATGTCCGAGCAATGGGCAGAACTGCCCAAGGAGTTAAAGGTATTGACCTTAAAAAAGGTGATCAGGTTATTTCACTTGACATTATCCCGGAAAAGAAACCTGTGCCTGAAGACAAACGCCGTAAACTTTTCCGTCACCTTCTAGTAGTCACTGAAAGAGGTTTAGGCAAAAGAACTAACGCCTTTAAATATCCACTCCAAAAAAGAGCTGGCGTTGGAGTTAAAGTTGCCAATATTAACAAAAAAACTGGAGATGTCGCCGCCGCTCAAATAGTTGATCAAGATACCGAAAAAATTGTTCTAACATCCAAAAAAGGAAAGGTTATTAAGCTCCCGGTTAAAAACATCCCTGTTCTTGGTCGAACTACGCAAGGAGTTATCCTGATGCGCTTTAAATTAAAATCGGAAGCAGTATCGGCTATGGCTTGTCTTCAAGAAACTAACGGCGACAACTAATCATTGCCAGAGTGAAACCTTTTATGGGTTTGATGAAGCTGTCTATCCGTAACGTGAGTATATATCTGAGTAGTAGCAATATTTTTATGGCCGAGAAGCTCCTGAACCGATCGTAAATCCGCTCCTTGACGTAATAAGTCCGTTGCAAACGAATGCCTTAAAACATGGGGCGTAACCTTTACCGGAAGTTTAGCTTTCTTCCGATACTTTTCAACCAATCTCTGAACTGACCGTGCCGATAACCGAACATCCTCATCATCCATTGAAGGGTCTTTTTTTCCTGAATAACGAATAAACAACGGATCATAATGATCATCGCGAGCGACCAAATAACGATCCAACCATTCCACCGCCCGGTCAGACAAAAAAACCACCCTTGCCTTCTGCCCCTTACCAATAACACCAACCTCTTGAGTTTTTAAGTTTATTTCATCCCGATTTAAACCGACTAATTCGCTTACCCGTAATCCGGTTGAAAATAAAGTTTCCAAAATAGCCTTATCACGCAAACCAATTTTTGTCGATATTTTCGGCTGATTTAGAAACTTTTTTAATTGGTCAATACTCAAAAACTTGACCTGCCTATCCTCAGTTTTCGGCAAATCAATTTTATCTGGAGCAACTACATTATAGTTATTCTTGATTAACCAACTCAAAAAAGACCGCAAGGCAATAATATGATAACCTTGAGTTTTCTTCTTTAAAAATGTATCTCGGCGAGTTTTAATTCTTGCCAAATAAATCCGGAATTTCCGAATATTCTCCAGATTCAAATCGGCGAGAGTAGGGGAGTAGTCTTCCCTATCTTTTCGAAGAAATTGATTAAAACGTTTCAAATAATGCCGATAATTACGAATAGTTAGGGGAGAGCAATTTTTTTCGATTTCCAAAGCATCCAAAAATTTGTTAACCATCGTCCATAGGTTAGATTTATTACCTTTAGCCATTACAATTACAAGCTATCACACTTGATTAATCATGTCAAGATTGTGCGACGTTTATAAAAACATATGATCCATACCAGTAAAAAAAATATTGTTTTTAATAAAAAATAATCTGACTAAATACCTTTTTAAATTATATGCTAATTAAAAATAATTATCACTGATATTCTCCTATCTGTAGGCATTAAGTTGCTAGAGGCATTCTAAGGCATTTTTATAAAGTAGGCCCTATATTGGGTCATCACTTCTAAGAAGGTTATAAAATTTTTGGATATTTTTTAGCACAGAGTAGTGGTTGATGAGCTAGATATAAATAAGTGAAATAAGTCTCTGATAAAGAAATAGATAAAACAAAAGTTATTAGCCGGAAGGTAGAAGTTTAATTAAATCAAATTCAATTTAAACTTTAAATTTTTAACTTTTAATCTTTAACTCCTCTTCACTCTTCCACTTTTTATCGCGTCGCAAAAGAAATATTGTGCGACATTATACCGACCGCGTTTCTCTGATAAAAGTCACTATCATAAATTATATTAAGTAACTTTAGTAATCTCTTAATGCAAGGGAAGCCAAACTAAACCTAAAATAATACCTTTTAACATGTCTTATCAACTTAAATATGATAATAAACTAGTTTTAAACCTGTTTTAGGCCTGAAAAATTCAAGTAGAAGTAATTGAAATAAGAAGGGCAAGTTTTCCACAACTATCATGAATTTTCGCGTATTTACCTGAAAAATATACTTAGTTATATTTAACTAGCAATCCAAAAAATAAATTGCTAATTGTGAAAATAGTCCTATAATTTTCACGAAGCGGATATGTATACTATAGGATATTCGTAAATATTATTATAGGGTTGTAGTGCTCCCCTCTTCTCTACTCGGCCATACTTATAAAAAATTTTGTCAGCGCCAGTTGGTTACCAAAAATAAAGCAATGAATGTACCTAAACCAACCAGAACAAATTCTCGGATTGTTTCTTTAAATAATTTTTCCTGACAGTAAGCGTGACTTAATCCTAGAAAGACGTAAGCAATACTAGTCAAGTATAAAGAAGCTTTAGTTACTTCCAAGGGCCAATATGAAACAGCTAGAGCAACTTCTCCCAATATTAGCGAAAAAACTATAGCTAAACGTAAATTTTTCCAAGCAAATGGCCGCTTTAATCGAATACTCCAAAAATAGTGGATTAAAATTGGTATATTTGCCGCTAAAATTAGACCACCATTATGCCAACTGGGTAGACGAAAGGAGAAAACTACTTCATAAATAAAGAAGGAAGTAACTAAGGTTATTAAAAAACCAACAATATTGGCCGCCCTAATTAACGGAACCGTTTTTATCTCAGCAGAAACTAAAAATACATTTTCAATTAAAAACAAGGTATAGATGCCAAAAAGAAAAACAACCAGCAGCACTAGTTCCCATACCCAGTTAACCGCAAACAAAAACCTAAATAAACTAATTCCCAGGGAAAACATCAACGGCAAAAAGGCACTGACTAAAAGATTGCGTTTATTTTTCGCCATCGAATAAAAAAGGATAATTTGGAAAATTGCTGACCCCAAAGAAAATCCAACAATTCCAGTATATTTCCACTGAAAAGAAACTAGGCTAAGTAAAAAATAGGCTGTTGTTAAAATCAGACTGGATATCAAAAAATAAGCTCGTTTAGACATTAACAAAAACCTCCTCAACGTCGGGGTGATTTTTTACCGTTTCTAAAAACGCCTCAATCTCTTTCCTTTGATCGGCATCAACTGCTAAATTATCATTTGCAACTAACCTAACTCCTTGCGAGACAACTTCAAATTTCTCCTCTATTTGATCAACAAACTCTCTTATTTTTTCCGGTTGAATTGAAACAATTACTTGATTTTCTTTTTCAATAAAATCCTCAACTCCATAGTCAATCAAATTTAGTATGGTATCTTCACTATCTTTTTTAACCACTACCCTACCCTGGCGTGAAAATTTATAACTAACTGAACCCGGCTCAGCCAACCCCCCACCGTGCTTATCGAATATATTTTTAACCTCTTGAATTGTTCTTTGTCGGTTATCAGTTACAGCCTTAATCAAAACAGCCAAGCCAAATGGACCGTAGCCTTCTAAAACTACCTCATTTGAAGCTTTCTGTTTTTTAAGAGCATTATCTATTGCTCTCTTAATATTTTCCTTAGGCATATCCTCTTCTTTGGCCCGATCAATTGCCTGGCGAAGCTGAACGTTCTTATCTGGATCAGGCGACCCACCTTCTTTCACTGCTGCCGTTATCAAACTGGACAATTTGCTAAAAACCTTAGCTCTTGCCCGATCTTGAGAATTTTTTTGGCGTTTAATATTTTCCCACTTAGAATGTCCCGACATTATTGTATTTTAACATTTTCAATCAATAATTCGATGTCACCAAATCCTTTCTCCACCCCAACTTTAATAGAACACCCTAAAACTCGGCTTAAACGTTGAACTGAATAGGTATTTTTCTGCTCCTCCCGACTAAGGTTAATAACACAACCATCAACCTCAGCCTCCAAACCATCAACTTCTACAACCCTAATTCCAATATTCTCCGGAATTGAACTAATTTTATTCGCTAAGCCGCTTTTTTCACCAACGTTAAAAACCGACATAGTTAAACCCTCATTTTTAATAACCGGGTCAGAAAAATAAGTCCAAAACTGCTCATCAATTTTTTCCGGTTCAATCTTGTAAATCTGAGAACCGTCTGCCAACTGTTCACTTTCGCCATAATTTTCTAAATCGATCACTTGCCAAACCAAATCATTTTTATTTAAAAATCGCCACAATCGCCAATTAGTAATATTTTGAGGAGGAAAAAGCAAATTTCGAAAACCTTTTTTTAAAAAAGACTGGCTTAAATCTTCTACTTTTAAATTTGTATCCATTAAACCAACATCAACCGGCAAACCAAAATAATAACTCAAACTTCTTGCATAAATAGCTTGATTGCTCTCCTGTTCCGCTAAAAGAGGGAGTTTACCTACTTGATAAGAACCATGCCAAGGCGTTTCAATCATTGTTTTGGAAGGAACTCTGACCACAACGACCATATCCTTAGCTGGAGTAACCGTCATTAACAAAGAATCCTGATCAGCTGTTTCCACACCAAAAGAAATTTGATCAACTCCCGACCAAGCTTGATTAGTCTTTATCAACCTCCAACCAATAAGCAAAAATAAGGCTGATATCAGGCCTAAAATTATTAAAAATAATTTATTTAAATTAGATTTTCGTTTTTTCTTTCTTGGCATGTTCAAGTATTTTCTTTAACTCCCCAGGTAAACCAACCTTAAAACTAACCCTTTCTTCTTTTTCTGGATGCAAAAAAGCAATTTCCTGGGCAACCAAAAACATTGTTCGGTCCTCTCCTAACTTTCCTCCATAAAGACTGTCGCCGTAAATCGGATGCCCCAGATACTGCAAATGGACGCGAATTTGATGAGTCCTGCCGGTTTTTGGCCAAACCTCAACCAAAGTATACACGTTTCCTTCTATGAAATACTTTCCAACCGGTTTAAACCGAGTTTCCGCCTTTTTACCATCAGGATTAACCCCATACCTTAATCTATTATATGGTAAACGTCCAACCGGGCTGACAACCTTACCTTCACTCTTTAAATCACCCCGAACCAAAGCAAGATATTTTTTCTTAACCTGTCTACTCTTAAACTGACCTTGCAAAAAATCAAATGCTTCCTTATTTTTAGCCCCTAAAATTATACCCCAAGTATCTTTATCCAACCGGTGGACGATACCTCCTCTATTTTTTTGAAAATTGTAATTTGAAAATTGAATATTTTTGACCACCCAATCCTCAAGGGTTTTTCCTTGATAAGTATCAACGTTAAGAGTCACCCAATTGGCTGGCTTATTAACAAGAAAAATAGACCTATCCTCGAAGATTATTTGAGGTTTATGATTCCTTTTCTCGACACTTGACACATTTAGTAGTTTCCGGGTAGACCATCAACCGCTTAGTATTAATAAACTGGCCGCACTTTTCACAAATACCATACTGACCAACTTTAATTCTTGCCAATGCCTTCTTAATTTGGATTATTCTCTTGTTCATTTGGCCGGATATTGCCTTAGCCCGAGCGTGGCCAAACTGCTCGTCAGCCTCCATATCCGGTTTGGCATTTTCATTAACCCGATCCTCGTTAGCAAACGGATCGTCTTTTTCAACTTGAGCAACCTGCCTAGTTATTTTTTTTAACTCCTCAGTTAAAAACGTTTTTACCGGTTCCAAAACAGCCTGAGGAAAAGTAAATTTTTGCTTCTCTTTCTTTTTTGTCATAATTTAACCTCTTTGTTCCCGCCCGGAAAGTAAAACAATTCCGCTTATTCCACTGACAAGAACTAACGACCAAACACTCAATTCTATCAACCACCTCTGCCAAAAATCAAGTCCAATCTGAAATATAGCTATTAAAATCAAGTTTATTAAGAAGAAAAAACCAACTCTTCCGCTAGGATACCAGCGAAAATTCCGATAATTCTTCCAAATAAAACCGCTGAGAACAAAAATCAAATAGACTACTCCCTCCACTAACCCAGCGTATGCAACAGCTAAACTAACTAAACCCGGCCAAGCTAATGTTTCCATTATCGGCCAAAAACGCCAATCTAAGCTGGTACTGAAAACAAAAACCACGACAGTAACTGCCATTAGATAACCAAAAAGGTGTAAATGCAAACCAACCAAATTAACTAAATACTGCCAAGCCAAACTAATTGCCAAACCTAGTAAAGATGCTTTAACTATCTGGTTTTCCGGATAATCATCTTTCAGTAATCGATAGGCTTGAAATAAAAAAATAAATCCGGCTAAAATTTGAAGAATCAACCGCACCTGTTGCATTTGATGATTATAACACGTCTTTATGTTAAAATTAGGCATCAGCCGCGGTGGTGGAATTGGCAGACACGCAGGTCTCAAAAACCTGTGAGGTTTACCCCTCGTGCCGGTTCAACTCCGGCCCGCGGCACCAAAAAAAGACGTTTTAAAACACCCTCAATCCTTGTTTCTCGTAAAACCTGTCAAATGAGAAAACTCCATCCAATTCATTTATTTTAACCATAGCTACATTTAAACAATCTATCCAAGAACTTCCCTTTTTATCTTGACTCAAGAAAATCTCATCGGCCATATTTTCAACCTGAGCATTATAATCTAATTCAATCAATTTTCTTTTCCTTACCTCATTCAAAAACCGCTTAGCTATAGTCTGATTAACTTTGTATGACAATACTGTAACTGCCTCTGGAACAGTGAAGGGAGTTATAAATAATTTGTCATTTATTAGTTCCTTTGAAATTGTCAATGCTTTTTGATGGTTACTATCATCATTCTTCGCCAAAGCAACCAGAGCATCCGCGTCAACCAGTATCTTTTTTATTTTCATCATACAAATACTTATCTAAATTATCAGATAAATTTTTTGGGCCACCCGAAATGTTAGCATCGGCCAACTTCCATAAATCATTTTTTTCTTTTGGTAAAACATACATAATTTTTCGTTTTAAACCAAAAGAAATCATTTTTCGTATAATTTCAGCCATAGATGTATCCAATTTTTTGGCTATTCTGTTCAACTCCGCGTGCTGCCCCTCCGGTAAATATATTTGAGTTCTTAGCATTATGTTTAATGTATACCACAGATGTATGTGGTTGTCAAGATTATTTTTTAACGCCGAAAAAGGAGACTTTCTTCGGGTTGAAGTAAAGTTCAAACTGACCAACTGGACCGTTTCGGTGCTTAGCAATATCACAATTTACCAATTCCCTATTCTCGTCATCATCTCGATACAAAAACATAACTACGTCGCTGTCCTGTTCAATTGAACCCGATTCGCGCAAATCAGCCAATCGTGGCCGGTTGCCGCCTCTCTTCTCTACTGCCCGTGACAACTGAGATAAAGACAAAACCGGCACCTTAAGTTCTCTGGCTAAATTCTTTAAACCTTGAGAAATATCTGAAACTTCCTGAACCCGGCTGTCCCACCGGCGTCGAGAGTGCATTAGCTGTAAATAATCAACAATTATCAAATCCAAACCCTTTTCAATTTGCAAACGCCTGGCTTTAGTTCTAATTTGAAGAATATTCAACCCGGGCGTGTCATCAATATATAAAGGTGCCTCTGCTAAAATACCCATTGCTTCTGACAACCGAGACAAATCATCATCATTCAATTGTCCCGTTTTCATCTTCCAGGCATCAATATCGGCCTGGCGAACCAATAACCGATCAACCAATTCTTCCTTACTCATTTCCAGCGAAAAAAAGCAAACCGACATTTTTTGTTCAACTGCAACATGCCGAGCAATGTTTAACGACCAAGCGGTTTTCCCCACCCCTGGTCGAGCAGCCAAAATAATTAAATTACTTTGCTGAAATCCAGCCAAATAATCATCTAAATCTTGAAATCCACTTGGAACTCCTCGTAAACCATCCGACCTTTTTTGCAGTTCATCCAACCGATCAAAACTTTCAGCCAACGCCTCGCGGAGCGAAGTCGGAATTTTCTTTAAGTGCTGTTGACTTAGTGAAAATATTTCCTGTTCTGCCTCATCCAGAGCCTCATCAGCAGCAATTTCATCATCAAAAGCAACCTGATTAATCTTCGCCGATGCCGATGCTAGTTCCCGCTTAGTGTGTAAATCCTTGACAATTTGAGCGTAAGAAACAGCGTGAGCTGAAGTAGGAACAGAATTAGCCAGCTTTGATAAATAAGACCGTCCGCCAACTTTATCTAACTTTTTTTTCTTCTTTAATCTCTCCGCCATCGTAACCAAATCAATCGGAACTCTTTCCTCATATAATTCCAGTGCCGCTTCAAAAATCGACTGATGACCAGACTCATAAAAACATTCCGGAGCTAAAACATCGGCTACTTCTACAACCGCATCCTTATCAATCATGATTGCCCCCAAAACTGAAGTCTCAGCTTGTTTTGAGTGGGGCGGAACTTTCAGCTGTTGAGGTGAGCTTCTTCCAACCATAAATTATTTTAAAGCAAAATAGTCCGTACCTTCTTCAGTTAAATCGCTGTGCTTAACCTTGACTTTTTCGATCGCGTCTATGTCTTCTCTATCAATTTTATCCAAAAATTCTTTACCGATCTTGTAGCCAAAAACTATCCCTCTTGGTGAAAGTCTTTTAACAGCTTCTTCTGCTTCCTTAGCCTCTTTCTTACTGCCGGCTAAATCCAAAAATAATAAGTCCAACTGACCAAGTTTATCAACCTTTTTATGAGAGGGCTTCTCCCACTTGCCGCAAAGATAACACAATCTCCAACCTTCAATTCTAATCTCCCAGTAACCGTCCCCCGTGCTGGTAATTTGAGTTCCCCCAATTTCATACTCACCCGGTCCAGGAACAACAAACGGCTGATCGCGGTTCATTGGAGTAACCTTATTAAGATTTACCTTATTTCCATTCCTGGGGATAACAATATCCACTTTTATCTTATTATCCGGTATTCCTAATCCCAGGTAAGTCCGCTTAACCCGAACACGAAACAAATTTTCAATTGGATATTTGACTGTTAACATAACAATTAAATCTTAACATTAAGACCAAACCAATACAAGAACCACAATTATTTGTCGACCATAATATATCAAAATGCATCAAAATTACTGCTTGACAGGGAGAGTACCTTTTCATATTATAAGAGTAAGGATGAAAAAAGAGTTAACCATAGCAATTTTTATCGGAATTCTTCTCGGCTTCGGATTAAGCGCATTTTTCTGGGCTAGAAATAACCGGAAGATTCCCCTACTATCCTCTAGAAATCCTCAACCGACCAAACCAGAGGATATGCCCTCTCCAGTTCCAACTGAACCAGTTGAAAATGAGAATGTAACGCTAACCATCAATCAACCAGAAAACGAAATAGTAACCTCCGAAGAAAGCTTAGACATCCAAGGAACAACCATTCCTAATGCCACTGTTATTGTCATCTGGGAGGAAGGCGAGGATATCCTCGTCGCTGACAAATCCGGTAAATTTGAAACAGAAATTGAACTCATCGGCGGTGAAAATACTATTAATATTTCCGCTTATGACAACCAAGGTGAACAATCTGCCCAAACCTTGACAGTAACCTATTCTACTGCTAAATTTTAACTAATCAACCAATGAACAAAAAACTATTTGTAATCGCCTTTTTCTTGACACCATTGGCATTATTTATTCCCTATAAACTAAAGGCCCAAGAATCAACTGCCACTGCTTCCCCTACCACTGATCCGGACACAATCAAAGGGGTAAGGGAAGAAATCGAAAAGAAGGTACGGGATAAACTTGAAGAAATAGTTAATAAACAAACTAAAGTCGGCTGGATTGGTGAAGTTACTGATGTTTCTGAAACTGGGTTCAAAATTGAAGTTGACGGTGAAAACCGGACAGCAACCTTTAATGAAGATGCCGTTATTATTGATACTGACCGCCAGCAATTAACCTTTGATGACTTAGAAAAAGGCCAACGGGTAATTGCCATGGGTTACTCTCAAATTGACGGGACTTTAGACGCCCGAAGAATTGTCTTTACCGGAAAAAAAGAGCCGAGAGACAGACAGGCCATTTTCGGAACAATCACTGAAAAAGCCGAGCAGGATGAAATTATGTTAGTAAGAAATGGGCAGGAAAGTTATGAATTAATCCTCGATAATAATTCTGCTATTGAAATGAAAACCGACGGGGAAATAACCGAAATTGAATATGACGAATTGGCTGTTGATCAAAAAATTGCCGCTGTCATCTCCCCCACCGACGGTAATACCAAAACTTATGAAGTTGAGGAACTACTGGTAATTTCCAGCCCAGCTCAAACGGAAGAAGCTACCCCAACCGAATCCGAAGAAACAGGGACGGAAATGGAAGACACCGACACCGGGACCACCGCCACCGAAACCGGAACAACTGCCCCTTAGCTTATTCTCTACTCTCTAAACCACAATCTGCTAAAATATAAACCATGGCTAACCAAGTACAAACCTTAAAGGGATTTCGAGACATTATGCCGGAGGAAATGGTTATTCGTCAGAGAGTAATAAACATCCTGCGCCGAACCTTTGAATCTTTTGGCTTTCAGCCAATCGCTACTCCCACCCTGGAATACGCGGAAGTTTTATTAAATAAATATGGTCAAGAAGCAGATAAACTTGTTTACACTTTTAAAGATTTAGGCGACCGTCAAGTTGGGCTTAGATACGACCTAACTGTCCCCGTCGCCCGCTATCTAACCAGCAATCAAAATGAAATTACCTATCCCTTTAAACGTTACCAAATCCAAAATGTTTTTCGAGCTGATAAACCCCAACGCGGCCGATTCCGAGAATTTACCCAATGTGACATCGACACATTTGGAATTTCCACACCCCTGGCTGACGCAGAAATTACTCTAGTTATTTATACCGCTCTTAAGAACCTCGGTTTTGAAAAATTCACCATAAGAATTAATGACCGGCAGTTGTTAACCGCAATGCTTAATCAGGCTGGAGTAGATAACAAAGACAAGCAGTCGTCAATTTTGCAGTCAATTGACAAACTAGATAAAAAAACTAAACCGGCAATCACCCAGGAACTAAAAAACAAGGGGTTTGAAGAAAGCTTAATCAAAAATATTTTCAATAAATTAGATAACCTAACTCCTAGTCAGAATTTAAACCAAATTTCTAATTTTCTTGATAAAAATGGGGTAAGCCGAGAATTCTATCAATTCAGTCCAAGTCTCATCCGGGGCCTAGACTATTACACCGGCCCAGTATTTGAAGCCGTTGTTACTAAACCAGATATCGGCTCAATTGGCGGTGGCGGCAGATACGACAATCTTGTCAACCAAATTGGTGGTCCCGATATTACCGGAACCGGATTCTCATTTGGGTTAGAACGAGTTGTTGAGGTTATTAAAGATCAAAGTCTTTGGGAAAATATTTCCAGCAGTTCTACTAAAGTCTTAATAACTATTTTCTCTCCGGAACTGGCAGAAAATTCAATGAGCACGGCCAGTAAATTTCGGCAAGAAGGAATAAACGCTGAACTGTACCTTAACCCCGAGGAGAGATTGAATAAGCAGTTAGACTACGCTAACAAGAAAAATATCCCCTGGGTGGTTATCATCGGCCCAGACGAAGTCAAAAGTAACTCTGTTACCCTCAAAAACATGAAAACTGGAAATCAACAAACCCTTTCTCTCCAAAAAGCAATTACCCAACTCCAATAACCTTCAACTATTGTACTACGATCGTGGGGTAATAGTTGAAATTGCTAGGGGTTAAATTACTTAATTAAATCCAGGGAGCCGTCGAGAATTTCTTCCAACTGGCGAGATTTTTTGCCAGTACGATGGTCAGTAACCCGATTCTGTTGAAAATTATAAGTCCGAATTTTATCTGATCGACGGCCAGAACCAGCAGACTGCCGAATTTGACCAACATAACCCTTCTTTTTAGCCTGAGCTCTCTGCCACAGTTTGGAAGCAAGTAAACTTAAAGCAATCTGACGGTTTTTCTGCTGACTGCGTTCCTTCTGACACTCAACAGTAATTCCACTCGGCTTATGAGTTAATCGAACTGCGGTTGAAACTTTGTTAACATTTTGACCGCCGTGTCCGCCAGCCCTAAAAAAGTCCCAGGTTAAATCCTCTTCCCGTATCTCTTTGGGGTTAACTGAAACTTTTGGTAAAACAATAACTACTGCCGTTGAAGTATGAATACGACCGTGCTTTTCTGTTTCCGGTATTCGCTGTACCCGGTGTGTTCCTGTTTCGCCTTGAAGAAACTTAAAAGCGTTTTGGCCGACAACTTGGAGCTTATCTTCATCAATTTTTCCTACCCGCCAACCCTTACTTTTAGCATGTTGTAGATACATTCGAAAAAGATCTTTAGCCCATATCTTCGCTTCTGTTCCACCAGCCCCCGGCTGGATTTCCAATATTGCTATGTTGGGGTTAATTTTCATAATTCGTTTATCGGTTACGGTGAAGAAACGCGTATCGTATTTCGGTTAAAGGTAACGTAACCGTCATACGATTGACGATTCGAGCCTCGTAACCCTAACCTTTTTTAGACGATTCCTTTGCTAATTTTCGCTTTCTCTCAAACTTTTCTATCCGACCTTCTGTATCCAAATACTTGGTTTCACCAGTAAAAAAGGGATGACAAGCCGAACAAATTTCAACTTCAATCTCTGGTAAAGTCGACCCAGTGGTAAAAGTGTTACCACAAGTACAAGTCACTTTAGCATCATCATGGTATTTTGGATGGATTCCTTTTTTCATTGCCAAGCTATTATAACACAACAACTATCTCTCTCCCAACTTAACTGAAGCTGTTTTATCCTCTCCTCCCCGCCAATATTCAATTTCAATTGTCTCCCCTACCCGCTTTTGATTAACAATTTCAGCAATGTCATTTTCTCCTTCTGCAATCCGCTTACCGTCAAGACGCGTAATGATATCCCCTTCTTCCAAATCTGCCTGTTCAGCGGCAGAATTTTCAACTACATTTCGAACATAGGCCCCTTGAGGAACCTCATTTAACAAAGCCGACCGTTCTGAAATCATTTGATATTCAACTCCCAAGAACGCTCGCTGAAACTCCCCGGTTTCTTCAAAAGTTTGCAGGCTGTCTTTAACAATATTAATTGGAATAGCAAAGCCAATATTCTCGGCCTGCCCAGCAACGGCTACATTTACTCCAATAACTTGACCGGCAGAATTAATCAACGGCCCACCGGAATTACCGGGGTTTATGGCGGCATCAGTTTGGATAACATTATCTATCCGCTCAACATAACCCTCGTAGATAGAGCCAGCGGTAATCCCCCGCCCTAAACCGGAAATAACTCCCGTAGTCACTGTGTGCCGAAACTCACCCAAAGCGGTTCCAATTGCAACTACTAATTGTCCAACCTGAAGCTCTTCAGAATCGCCTAATTCAATTGCTGGCAAATCAGAATCTACTTTTAAAATTGCCAAGTCATTAGCCGGGTCTCGGTATATATCCGCAACTTCATACTCCTCCCCGTTTTGGTCAATTACTCTGTATTCGGCAGAAGGGTCATTAACAACGTGCTTATTGGTTATGACTAAGCCTTCTTTAGGTATAAAACCAGAACCAATATTTTGTTCAATTCGCCGCTGTTCGGTTTCAAAATTAAAAAAACCAAAGGGGTCAAAATTCAACTGCGGAACTCGCTGGGTTTTACTTATTGAAACAGTAACTACCGAAGGAGCTGAATCTTCAACAACATTAATAATTACCGATTCTTCCTTGAGAACCTTTCTTTCAACGTAAGCTTCTCCCGACTGACCGGTTACAGGAAAATATTGATTTAAAAATCCTAACCAGCCTAATCTATCTGCTATTCCACCAAAAAGAACTGCAACTAAAAGTAAAAAGCCAACCCCAAAACCGGCTAAAAAGAATTTAATTTTTTTCATTAATGACCTCCAAACCCTTTTCCAAAATTAAATCTTCTTCTTCCTCTTCAGTTCCTTCCTGTTCTTCTTTTAACTCAACAACAACCTCCGGTTGAAACCCATCTTCATTTATCGAAGATTCATCCGGCAGTAACCAGTGGGCGGTGGTAATATGCAGCCCAGCTTCATCAGGCAATTGTTCCGGTTCTTGAATTGTCCCCTTTCCAAAAGTAGTCCGACCAACAACCGTTGCTCGTTGATAATTACTTAACGCTCCGGCTAAAATTTCCGAAGCCGAGGCTGAACCATTGTTAACCAAAACAACCAAAGGGATTTCCATTAAACTACCTGACCGTTCAACTTCATACTTTTGCTTAACTCCACGATAATCCTCCTGCCAAACAACGTTTTTTCCCTTTTCTAGAAATTCCCCAGCAACATAAACCGCTCCGTACAAATAACCGCCTGGATTATTCCTCAAATCCAAAATCATTCCACCAAATTGGGCCTCATTTTTACGCTGATTAACTTCCTTGACCCACTTGTCCCACTCCTTATTCATCCGTTCACTAAATTGAAGCATATGGGCGTAAGCAATGTCTTTACCATTAACACTTTTCCACTCAGTTTCCAAAGCCGGGATTTCAATTTCGCCCCGAGTTATCTCCACCTCAAACGGTTCCGGACGGGATTGACGGGATAAGGTTAAGGTGAGTTTATCACCAATTTCGCCTCGAATAAGCTTAACTGCTTCTGGCAAAGTGATATCCTCTGTTGTCCGGTCAATTCCATTGTTTTCATCGACAATTTTTAAAATATAATCTCCTGCTTCAATTCCAGCTTTGTCCGCCGGAGTGTTCTTCAAAGGTGAAATTACTGCCAACTGCATGTCTTTATAACCCAATCGAATACCTACCCCCCCGAAACTACCGGTCAAGTTTTCCTGACTGACTTCATTATCATCTGGCGGAAGATAGACGGTATAAGGATCTCCCAAAGAATCAACCAATCCTGAAATAGCTCCCTGGACCATTTCCTCTGAATCCAATTTTTCCTTGTTCAGGTACTTGCTTTCCAGTTTATTCCAAACTAACCAAAAATTTGATAAATCAACATTTTTGGGATTAGCGGAACTAAAATTATTTCTTGACAAACCATAGCGATAACCTCCATAGCCAGCAATCAAAATAATTCCCAAAACTAAAACCAACTGTCGAACTTTTCTTAATATATTTTTTTTAGTCATTGCTTGGAATTAACAAACAACCATTATCCGCATCTAGTAAACATTTTACTCCGTTCCCTTTTTTTATCAACTTCGCCCCCGCCTTGTCAACCTGCAAACCGGGTATTCCCCAGTTAATTCCCAACTCCGTTTGCTCAGTAACCACCAACCCGCTGACTCCCAAAGCTTTGGCTTTAGCCACTAAATGCGAAGTTATATTAACATCTGAAGTTAGAACTATCTTACCCCGAAAGCTGGAATCCAAAGTTGAATAGTTTAATTCCGGGAAGCTAACTAGTTCCCCCCATTGACGTCCTTCCCCTAATCCTTTTCCACTTACTTTTTCTGATTTAAACTCTAATTTAATTTTTCTTTCGTCAATTTCACTAACCTTGCCGCTTACTGGAGCCTTAATCTGACAATTCTTGTTTTCTGCTAATGTTTGATCTTCTGACACCATTTGGCCGCTTTCAACCAAAACATCAGTTTCTTCTGGTAAATTAACTACCCACAAAGTTTTACTCATTATCCTAGCCAACGCGAGTTATAAAGGGGAGTAGCCCTAAATGCCGGGCATGCTTAACCGCTTTAGCTAGTAACCTTTGGTGTTTAGCACAAACACCAGTTTTCTCGCGAGACAAAATTCGCATACGAGGAGACAAATAATTCTTCAGATCCTCATAATCCTGCCACCTCGGCATTGTGCCCGTTCGGCAAAAATTGCAATCCCTCTTAACCGGTTGTTCTTTTTTTCTTCTTCTTCGAGCCATAATTAAAACGGAATGTCTTTATCTTCCTCCTCTTGACTATCTTCAAAATCTTCTTCAATGCTCTTTTCCCCCTTAGACTCGTCCTCACCGCTTACTTCATCCTCTTCTTCTACCGGAGGCTGCTCTTCATCTTCCGGTTCCTCGACGGATTGAGAACTTGATTCATCCCGTGAGCTGAGGAGAATCATATCATCAATAACCACCTCTGTTGTTTGACGCTTAACATTATCATCGCCAGTCCACTCCCGGTACTGAATTCGTCCGCCAACATAAACTTTAGCACCTTTAAAAAGAAGCTGAGCACAAAGCTCTGCCAACTGGCTCCAGGCAACAATTCGATGAAATTGAGCCGCCTCTTTCTCATCCCCATCACTGGTTGTCCATCGACGGTTTGTCGCTAACCCAAAATTGCAAACTGCTGTCCCTCCGGGAGTATAGCGTAACTCTGGATCCCGGGTGAGATTACCTAATAACATTACCCGATTTAGACAACGTGTTGACATAAATCCTCCTTCAACTAGCTTTTAATAATAAATAACGAATAATTGTTTCATTGCGATTAAGGTAAGTATTCAACGAGGAGAAGTCAGCACTGTCCAACACTTCAAAATTCCAGATCCAGAATTTTGCTTGATCATTACCCTTAATTTGATAAGTCAACTTCTTACTTCCCCAATCCTTTTGGTCAGTAATTTTTGCCTTAATTAATTTTAATTGCTTTTCTAGCTCTGAGAAGATTTCTTTCAATTCTTTTTCTTCACTTCCCGTCGGCGTTAAAAAAACAAACTCATATTCAACAGCCATTATCCTCCTATTATACTTATTCCCCTCTACTTTCGTCAAGAGGTTTTATTTGATAACCAGATGGGGCATCAATAACCTGATAACCCTTACTCTCTATTTTCAACCTCAATTCATCGGCCTGATCCCAATCTCCCTCTTCTCGAACCGTTTCTCTTTGGCCTACCAATTCCACTACTTCAGCAGGTATATTAATTTCTTTTTCTTCCCTAATTAAATCCAACCCCAACACCCGATCAAATTTTTCCGCTAAGTATCTTTTCTCTCCCTCAGACAAATCTTTTTTTAAACCTTCCCAAAAAACAGCTAAAGCTTGAGGAACATTCAAATCATTAGCTAAGGCCTGCTTGAATTCAGTTTCAATTTCAATAACCCGTGGAGTTTTTTCAATTTTCTTTCCCGCGGGAATAGAATTTAACAGGCTATTTCTCGATCGACGAGAATTTGCTAAGCCATCCCAAGAAAAATTTATTTGTTTCCGATAATGGCCAGTTAAATAAAAATATCTTAAGTCTAGAAGATTAAAACCCTCATTAATAATGTCAGCCAAGTTATAAGCATTTCCTAGGCTTTTGCTCATTTTTCCTCCATCAATAAGTAAAAAGGCACCATGTATCCAATATTTAACGAACGGTTTTTTCCCAGTTGCCGCTTCCGCTTGAGCTATTTCATTTGGATGGTGAGTACTCCTTAAATCCTCTCCACCAACGTGAATATCAAATTGCTCACCCAAATATTTCATACTCATTGCTGAACATTCAATGTGCCAACCGGGAAATCCCTTTCCCCAAGGACTTGGCCACTCCATATCTCTTTTTTTATCAGTCGGACTAAATTTCCATAAAGCAAAATCTCTCGGATCTTTTTTTTCCAGATTTTTTTCTACTCTTGCTCCGGGTTTTATTTCATCGAGAGTTGATAAATCCCCATAATTGTTTCCTTTTTTCTCAAACTGCTGAACATCAAAATAAATCCCATCACTTGTTTGATAAGCAAAGCCCATTAATTCAATTTTTTTAATCAATTTTATTTGCTCATCAATATGTTCCGTTGCTTTAGGAAGAACATCCGGCTTAAGTATATTTAGTTTTTCTAATCCAGACAAGAATTCGTCGGTATAGTGATTAGCAATCTCCCAAGCCGTTTTTCGCTCCTTTAAAGCCGCTTTTTCTAATTTATCTTCACCGCTATCAGCATCATCAGTTAAATGACCTACATCAGTAATATTCATAACGTGGGTTACCTTATAATTAAAATATTGAAGACTCCGACTTAAAAGATCACTCAAAACATAGGTCCTCCAGTTCCCAATTGTTACATATGAATAGACAGTCGGGCCGCAGGTATACATACTAACCTTTCCCTCTTCAATTGGCTGGAAAACTTCTTTCTTATTGGTCAGGGAGTTAAATAGCTTAATTGTGGCCACCTTTGATTTCATTTTTGCCCCGTTGGGCGATTAATGCTGTTCCTCGCTTTTGTTTGCTTCCGGTTTCATCCAAAGGACCTTGGCCCGGCCCACCGGCCATCTGAGCCTCTTTTTTCGCCTGCTCTTCCTCAGCTTCTCGTTGAGCTTTCATTTCTTCTAACAACTGTTCTTCCTCATCTTCCTTGTCTTTTTTCTTTTGACGAACCTGCTGAATTTCCTGATCAACATCTCGGCCGCCCACTTGTGGAGCTTTCTTTGGACTTACCTTCGGCTTGTCGTCAGGATTGTTAATACTCTGCTGCAGCTGTTCAATTTCCTGGTCAGTTTTATCCTTATTCATTTCCTTTAGCTGATCCAGACTTATATTGTTCTTGCCATTGTCACCCTGTTTTTTACCGTCACTGCCGCCACCAATCATTTCTCCAGCCGCTTCTTCAGCCGCTTGACCAGCCTGCTTAGCTGCTTCCTTAACCGTCTCACCGGCTACTTGGCCCAGTCCTTTAACAGTATTTGATAAGATTTTAGGTTTGTTTGCCATCAAAGGCCCATCCCTTCTAACGGACCGCCGCCAATTTCCTGCATTTTCTTGGCCGCCATCTTCTGTGATTTTTTAATTGCCTTGTTAATTGCATCAACCAAATTCTTATTTTCCTCACCATTAATCAATACTTGCTTCAGCTTTTGAGTTCCATCCATAATAACCTTTATCCCTTTGTCCTCAATTTCAACCTCTTCTTTTCCCAAAGCCTTCTTCATCTTAACTGCTTGATCTCGCAGTTTTTTCAACTTGCCTAGTTTTTTAAATTTATCTAAAGCCATAATTCACCTCCTTCATCATCTAATTATCCAAATATATCCTTAGCTGCATTATACAAATCTTTCTTCTTATCTCCAAGTATACATTTTATCTTAACATAACCATTAAAAACCTTTTCAACTCCCTGCTCAACAATTTGCCGATTACGATGCTCCTCCAATTTGTCTTTATGAAAAGGATAAAAAACTTCTAAAATTAAGTTTTCGCCCTCAATTCTTTTCGGCTGAGCCGCCTTTAAAAAAGCAGCAACAGAGTGATTCATCGGCTTAACTGCCTCTAATAAATTATCCCAATTTTCTCTAATTTCTTCAATGCTCATTTCAATCTTTTCTTTACTTGAACTTGGTTCAACTTTTTCAATTTTAACCTTCTTCTTCGGTTTTTGTTTAGGCTTTTTCTTAGTTTTGGCCGCTTTTTCTGAACCTGCCTCCTCACCAAGATATTTAATCACAGCTAATTGAAAGGATAACTGCGGAATTAAGGCATTTTTTTGACGGTAAGACGCCTCTGAAAACAAATCTGATAAACTAACTAGATCCCCTACCTCAAAATTGTCCGCGATTTCCTTCAACTGACTATCCTTCTCAACTCCGGTTTTAACCAAAATCAATTGTTGAATCAGGCCTAAAAGCCGCTTGAAATAATCACTAAACGATGCCCCTTCTCCAGCCAATTCTTCTCCAATGGCAATCAACTCATCTACTTTTTTTTCGGCAATTAATTTAATAACCGTCTCCGGCCTCCTTTTTTTCCAATTTCCAAGCAAATTTCTAGCTTCATCCCATTTAATTTCAGACCCCAAGTTAAGCGTCAAATTTTCCAGCATTTTTTGAGCATCACGAAAACCGCCCTCAGACAAACCAACAATTTCATTGATAACCTTCTTATCTACCTCTAAGTCTTCTCCATCAATGACTTTTTGCAAACTCCGCTTAACCTCAGCTTCTGTCCCATGCCGAAAATCAATCCGCATTAATCTCGACATAACCGTCGGAATTATTTTGTCGGGGTCAGTCGTACAAAGAACAAAAATTACGTGACTTGGCGGTTCTTCCAACGTTTTCAATAAGGCATTAAAAGCTTGATTAGTCAACATGTGAACCTCATCGATAATATAAACCTTGAATTTGCCCTTAATGGGAGATAGCCCAATTTTCTCCTTTAATTCCCGAATATCATCAATACCTCGATTGGAAGCAGCATCTATTTCAACAACATCTAAGCTGGTACCCCGGGTAATTTCTAAACAAGATTCACACTGATTGCACGGCTCAAAACCTTTGCCCTCCTGACAATTCACGGATTTTGCTAAAATTCGAGCAGCCGAAGTTTTTCCAGTTCCTTTTGGTCCGGCAAATAAAAAGGCGTGAGGAACAGAATCCTTGTTAAGGATTTTTTGTAACTCTTGACGAACACTAGCTAAATCTAGATCTTGAATAGTTTGAGGTCGATATTTTAAAAAATACACATTACTTAGTTAAATTGCCTATTCCATGTTCTAAAAGTTCCTTAATTATTTCATTAACCATCCGCTGACGCTGACGGGCTTCCTTTCTGGCTAAAGGAAAACAAATAACCAAATCTCCTAGTCTTAACACCCCATCCGGACCTTTTTCATTCATTGGAAAGGCTAACACCTTGGGAATATAATCCTTATTTCGATAATCCTTATTTAAACTTTTTGCTTTCCGTTTACCAACAAAGTTTATACTCAACTCTATTTTATCCGGCAGATCATACTCACTTAAGATTGTTTTAGCAATCTTTCTGATTTCCTTAACATCCAAAGGATAGCGGGGGTCCTTCTTAATTAAAATTTTCATTTTAATTCTTCTTTAACGACTTCGGCAACAACGTTTCCTTCCGCCTTTCCCTTCAACTTATTCATTACTTGTCCCATAACTTCTCCAAAATTGGGCTGCTCCAGTTGACTAATAATCTCGTCAACTGTTTCTTTCACCTCATCCTTGGACATCATTTCCGGTAAATATTTTTCTAAAATCTCTATTTCCCGCTTTTCGTTGCTAACCAAATCCTCTCTTTCAGCCTTTTGGAACATCTCTAAGGCCTCTTTCTTAGCCTTCATTTCCTTTTGTAAAACCTTTATCGGCTCAAACTTCTCCGCCCTCGCCTGTTCGGTTTGAAGAAGAGAAAGCAGATACTTTAACGTTTCAGCTAACTGCTTTTCTCCTGATTTGGTCGCATTATGAATATCCTTACGGATTTTTTCAATTAAATTCATTTTTAATTGCTCCTTTTTAAAGCCTTCTTTTTTTCGTGCCTTTTTTGGGACGGCTTAACAAACTCTTGTTTATCCCTAATATCATCTATTATATTCGTTTGTTTTATGAGCTGATAAAACCGGTTGAGCATATCATGTATTGATTCTCCTTTTTTTCTTTTGACAACAAGTGGCATTGCATATGAACACCTCCCTTCTCTAATTTAGTTTAACAAAGATTGACTTGAAGAACAATAATCAAAATTAGTTATTTTGATTTAAGCACTGCACCCAATCACTAGTGTTAACAGTCCCGTTTTCATCAAAGTCATACTTTGAATCGCTTGTCCCGAACTTCTCCATAAAATCACTCTTATTACATGTTGTTACTTTCTCACCGGAGCCAGTTGCTGTCGGGCTTGCTTCCGGAACTTCCGTCGGACTAGCCGCGGGCATTGTTGTCGGTGTTGCCGCTACAGTTGGCTGAACTGCCTGAGTTGGACTGACTGTAACCTCACCCGGTTTAGTCTTAAATGAATATGGAATACCGTTGTTATCATAAATCTCTTCACCAACCCGAATTCTAAAATAATAGGTCGTTTCTTCCTTAAGCGGCGACAAAACAACGCGATGAGTCGTACTCGGCTGATTTTCCAAAGCTCTTAAAAGCAAACTAGCCGGAGTTGTCCCGTATTCAACTGTGCCCTGAACCTCTTTATCTGTTTGCCAGGTAACAGTTGCGGACTTAACATCAGCTTGAACACGCACATTTTGAGGTTCCTTACCACCGGAGGCACCGCTTAAGTACGTTTTTGCTGTTCGAACTCCAACCGCAGCTAAAACCCCAACTAAAAGAAGAATAACAATAATCACCACCATTTTAATCTTTTTTTTCATAAAGACAAGGCCCAGCTAAATAATAACATAAGTCCGCCCCCAATAACAGCAATCATTATCGGTGTTTCAATTCCGGTCTCGGGCAAACTGCTTGGCGTAGACGTTGGCTGATCCGGAGCAGTTGTACTCGTTGGAGCTGGGGTGTTGGTTGCCTCAGCCGGCGTATTTGTCGGTTGAGCTGACTCCCCAATAGTATAACTGCCGCTTCCACAAGCAGCGCAATCAATTAAGTCATTTCCTTGTTGATCCCAGATTGCCGAGTCAGTATCAACACCAGACTCACAAAGGAATGATGTTGAGGCTGTTCCCTCAGCAGTAGCTTCAAAAGTTACCGTAGCAATATCTCCTTGACCGCTGTTGGTAACCAGAGCCTGCTCAGAAAAAAGATAAATTGTCAACTTCCCGTTATTATTTTCAATATTGTAATCAAACCCTGAAAAGAAATCCCCCTCAACTACTTCATTTACCTTAAGCCTACTTTCATCAAAACTAATTAAGGCATCCGCTGCCATTGATTCTTTGTCCCCGGTATCAATTTTAACCAGGATATCAAAGGTTTCACCAACCTCATAATTCCCACTTGATGGCTGAAAATACAACCTTGGACCAGCCTGAGCAAAAACTGTTCCCGCCTGCCACAGGCCGATGAAAAAGATTACGGTAAAGACTACCTTTCTAGCAATTTTCATTTATTTATTCTAATCCTTAAATCCTCTTTAGTAAACGAATATTCCTTTCCTTGTCCGGCTAATACTGTTCCCCTTGCCTCACCCGGGTTATAGATTACAAATTCCGTTCGTCCGGCTGCCAAAGGCTTATACTCTATTACTGCTAAGGATACCTCTTCCCCGGCTGTAATTTCAACCCCCTCCATTGTGCTTGGCTCAACCAGTGAAATTAAAACCCTTTTTTCTTCCGGTTCAATCCAGTTCCTAGCAGCATAGGAAAATTTCTCGCTGGGATCAATTCCCATAACTTCAACCATGTTCGGTTGATAATTAAGATAAACATCAACTCCATCCAGCATAATGGTTTCTTTCGCTGTTAAAACTACTTTCATTTGGCTAGTTTCCCCAAGATTAACTGCTTCTTCCCCTTGCAAGCTAACTTCCGCCTCTGTCTGAAGTTGCGTCGACTGCGGAAGGGGCAATCTCTCTTTAACCTGAGCTTGATTAACTTGAGTATTTTTAACTACCAAAATACTCTCTAATATTATTAAAAGCGCTAAAACTGGTATCAACCATTTTACTTTTTCTAAATTAAATTTCATCTTCGTATTTTGTACTCAACGTACCCAGGAAAAAGGTAACATCCTGACCGTTAACAATACCGTTAAAATTAATATCTTCCGGAATATCTCCTTGAGTCATAAATGCCTGCTTTAAAGTTGTAAAGTCAGCACTGTTCACAACCCCATTTTGATCAATGTCGCCTGGCTCAAGGCGCAACCCGGTCCAGTCAAAATTATTATCACCGGCAGCTAAGGTAATATCTTCTTCACCCAGCCAACAATGTTCTGTCTGATCATCCTCGCAATACCGCCTAGCTAAATGTACTGGTCCTTTAATCAATATAGCATATCCATCACTGGGTTCAACTCCAACCAACTCTAAACTCCCTGTTCCAATTGCTTCTTCATTAAATTCAACAGGGACATCTTCATACTTATATGTCGACCCCTCGCCCTTAACGACGAGGTCAACGAATCTTGTTCCGATATCATCAACAACCAATTCATGCTCATCAACCCGATATTCCGTACCAACAAATTTAATCTTAAAATTCATCTCCGGCCAACCTGTTGGCGGCTCGGTTGGTATCGGAGTCGGTTCCCCTGCACTAACACTTACTTCAGCCCCAGCAAAATCTGTAATATTCAAGACCCTGTCCCTCTCCCCTTCTAGTCCCCTCGCCCCAACAAAGGAAACTGCTCCCGTTCTATTTATTGTTGATGTTCCTTCTCCGACCAAATTAAAGGTTAAGGTGACTAAATTAAAAGTGTCTTCAATTGGTGTAACACCAGATTTTAGGTAAGCTACCGTTTCCACTACCCCACCTTGAGTGGTTTGAGACAAACCATTAAATTCTTCACTTAAGCTTGAAGAGGCAAATTCCAAAACTGATGGGTCGTAACTTAAACTAAAATGTCCACCGCTGACTAAATTACCATCCGGCAAAACTCTAACTTGTACGCTGGCAGTTTGGTCATCCAAATCAACGTTTTGACTGTCCGGTAACACTTGAACATTAATATTCCCATAGGCTGCTCTTCTTCTAACTTCTTGCGTCTGTTGTACTAAGGCCAAAGAAGCAATAACTGCTATCAAGGGCAAAACAAAAAGCAAAGTTAGTAGTTTTCTTTTATATTTTTCCATTTTTAGAATTTGGGCAACTCCGAATACCACTGATTAACATCGCCTTCGTCCAACTGGCCGTTGCAGTTAAAGTCACCGTAAAGATAATTACTATTTAATTTATAATCATCGTACCAACCGGCAAAGTCTTCCATATTTATCGTTCCGTCACAGTTATAATCCGCACTAGACTGAATATACCCTCCGTCCGGGCAAGGCTTACAGCCACTTGGTGCCTCCGTATTTGTCGGCTGAGGTGGCGTATCTGTATTTGTTGGTTGCGGCATATCTGTGTTCGTTGGCCGCGGGGACTCCGTTGGTCTAGTTGTACTGGTTGGCTCAGGGGTTACTGTTGGCGTTACTTCATCTACCTCAAATGTTGCCCCACTGGTATTAACCTGGTATTCACTCACATCACAACTCCCAGATTCTTGAACAGGTACACAGCCTGATGCCTCCGCGTTAGTGAAGTTTAATGTTCCTTGCCCATTAACCCTTACTTCAATTTCCGCTACTGTAAAAACTCCCCAGGGCAGTTCTTGCCAAGGTGATGATTTGTTAGCCTGAATTACCAATTGCCCTCCCCCATAGTTAACATTCAATTCACTTGGTAAACCAACTAAACTGACATCAACTACCTCTAAGTTAGAACCATAGTTTAATCTTAAGCTGGCAATATCAACTTTTTTCTGGCTGGAATCAATCATCAAATTGGCGTTAACCGTACCTCCAGATTGGCCAACCTGATAATTACCTGGTTCAAAATAAGCAACTATTTCATGTTGCTGGGGAGGGTTAGTTGGAATTGGAGAAGGAGTGCTGGTTGCTACTGGCTCCTGGCGTATTTCAAAACTCGCTCCTAATGTGCTAGTGCTGTGTGAAGTCACTGGGCAACTACTACCACTAGGATTACAACCATTAACCGTTGCACCGTCAAATCTAAGATTACCTCCGGAATTAACCCTTACCGTAATAGTCGCTACCGTAAAACTACCACTTGGCAGCTGCTGCCAATTTCCAGTTTTAACTGCCGTTATCTCAGCTTGGCCACCTCCAGAAGTTATACTCATCTGATTAGGTAAAGCCCCCAAACTAATATTTTCAATTTCTAGCCCGGAATCATAACTTAAATTCAGGGAAACCAAATCAACCTTTTTTTGTCCAGAATCAGCTATTAACCTAACATTAACTGTTTCTCCGGAATTATTGACTGCGTAGGAGGACTGGTTAAAACTCAAGTCTACGTCTGCGGCCGCTCCCCGTCTCGTTTCTTGACTTTGATTTACCAAGTAAATTCCACCCAATAAAGAAGTAATTAAAATACCAATTAAAAAAACTTTTTTTATCATCTATATATATAAGTTAAAGATATCAGAAACATATCCTGGTTTCAATAAGTTACAAACCTAACATTCTTAAAAACCATTTCATAATTTTACTCGTTATTCCTTGCCCGTTTGATCCAACTGTAATATTTACATCTTCCCCTGTTGTTGTTTCAAATCCGCTAACCTGGCAGTCATTTCCGTTAGGGATACAACCATTAGATTGGGTGGTATTAAATGATATATTTCCTGAAGATTTAGCCCCAACAGTTATTGTAGCCAAATCAAATTTACCGCTCGGGAGAGACTGCCAATTACTCATCTTTACCGCTTTAATACTTATCTTCCCACCACCGGTACTAACTCCAAGCTCATCTGGCAAATCACCTAAGTCTATATCCTTAATTTCTAATCCAGAACTGTAATCCATTTCCACCAAAGCTAAATCAACTTTTTTTTTCCCTGCGTCAATTTTTACTTTTATGTCCACTGTTTCACCAACATCAATCTGGTAGTTGTTCTTTTCAAAATAAAAATTAACAGCACTTCCCCGAGAAAAAACCAATTTCGCGTTACCGAAGAAGAAAATCAAAAAAAAAAGAACAAAGGCAGATTTTTTTACCAACTGCTTAGTCATAAAGAGCTGACCTCCAAACCGAGAAATCAATGTATTCAACAGTACCATTGCAGTTGGTATCTCCATAAACACTGTTACCGTTCCCTGTACACTGACCGGTATCCGATGCCGTCCCGTCAAACATAGCTGACCTCCAAGCAGAAAAATCTAGGTAATCAACATCTCCATCACAATCGGCATCTCCAGTTACACACTCGCCTTCTTCCGGTGTATTCGTTGGATCAACTGGAGGCACCGGTGTATTTGTCGGGCCACCTGGTCCTGCCGGCGTATTCGTCGGTTGAACTGGCGGTACCGGCGTATTCGTCGGTAATGGCTGATCTGTTGGAATTGGCGAAGGTTCAATTTCATCCTCACAAGCCCTATCGGAACAACTATACCAACCACTTCCTGGATCCTCATCCCACCATTGACAGCCATATCTACACGCTCCAGTTACGCAATAACAACTCCTTTGACTGACAGGCGTCGGTGTCGGCTCAATTTCTTCCTCGCAAGCACTGGCCGAACAACTAAACATATTCTCCATTGGCTCATCTGACCATACACAACCATAAGCACATGCTCTAGTTACACAGTAACATTCTCTTTGACTAACCGGCGTTGGGGAAATTTCAGCATCACACGCACTATCCGAGCAACTGTACCAACCACTTCCTGGATCCTCATCCCACCACTGACAACCATAACTGCAAGCTCCAGTTACGCAATAACAACTCCTTTGACTGACAGGCGTCGGTGTTGGTGAAGTTTCACATCTACTATCAGGGCTACTATTCCAACAAATCTTTGTGTCTGCGTTTGGAGGTAAAAAGAAAATACCACACTGTAAATCTGGAAGACAATCTTCCTTCCCAGTGCAAGTATCCCCACAATCGCCGTCACCAGAATCTAACTCACAACAATAAGTTGTTGATTCCCCAGAAACTCCAATAACTCCTCCACAAGGCCTGTTATAATCAGTTCTTCCCGAACACTCTGACGGCAATGAACACTCCTCATCCGACGCACACTCCACAAAATCAATATACCCTGTTGGTGTTGGGGAAACCCTCACTCGGCAAACTCCAGGCATACCTTGACTCAAGTCACAATAACCAGAACAACAGTCAGAATTGGCCCCGCACTCCCCGCCATTATTTACACAACTAGATCGACAGATTCCGGGCATTCCTTGGCTTAAATCACAATTGCCCGAACAGCATTCAGAATTTGCACCACATTCCCCGCCATTATTTACGCATCTTGGAGTTGGCGTTGGTTCCGGTCCACAATACCTATCCGCGCACGATCTCCAAAGCCCCCCTGGATTAGCTGTCCGCCATTCACAACTATTAAATACACTGCTGCAAATTCCTTGGCAATAACAATTCAAATCACCTGAGGGTGTTGGAGTTGCCGTAGGTACTATAGTTGGGGTTGGATAAGGAAGACAGCAATACTTATAACCCCCTGGAGTAACTCCACACTTTTTACCTCTTAAAACTGTTCCTCCACAGTTAGCCGGCGGTACACAAGCCTCATCAACATCACAACTAACAAAATCCTCCTCAGTTTCACATCCACAACCACCGCCTACTGGAACACAATTTTCACCACTTGGGCAACTACCTAAGCAAACATTCCCATCAGGAGTAAGTTCCATATGACAACTCTCTGACGCCGGCGTTGCAGTCGGCTGAGGTCCGCAATAACAGCTCGTCCCTTGGCAATAATAGCTATTACAACAATCACTGCAGTTAGCTCTCGACGTTCCGTCTGACGTTTCACAGGCTGTACCATCACGTTCACAAACTGAACAATTTCTGACACATTCTTCTCTAGTAATAAAATTGCCATTGGGATCAGCTACACAAGTTCCACTCATCGTACATCGATAATTTGGCTCTGGAGTAGAAGTTGCCGTTGGTACTCTCGTTGGAGTTGGTTCAGAAACACAGCAATATTTATAACCACCTGGAATAACTCCACATTTCTTATTGTATCTAACTAATCCTCCACAATTATCCGCTGGAACACAAACCTCATCGGCATCACAAGTAACAACTCCGCCCGGCGGCGTTGGAGCAACACAACCTCGACCGTCTATACAAGTACTATCTCCTGGACAACCATAACAAACAAGTTGGCCTCCGTAATTGACACAATGCCCGTTAGCTCCACAACAATCACCCTCGGATTTACCGGAACAATCTGTACTTGGTCTTGGTGTAGCAGTAGGTGCTGATGTTGGATCGGGATTTTTACAGCAAATTTCGCCAATCGGGCAAGTTCCAGAAGCATTTTCTAACCCAAAATCCGAACATCTAGCTGACCCAGGCCCCCCAGATTTACAAATCGGGCAAGTATAAGCAGCGCCGCGGCGGGTTTCTTGCTGCTGCTGTACAAGCCTTAAAGCCGCCGGCAAAGCAACTCCAATTAAAAGCAAACCAATAATAATCGGAATATTGGCCGCTCCGCGCTGAGAAAAATTATTTTTTAACTTTTTTAACATTATATTTGTATGTGTTTACTGACAGCAGTAGGGCTTATCCGAAGGACAATCTCCCTTGTTCCACCTCATATTAATTTCATGACAAAACTGAGCTTTACATGTTGTTTGACAAGGATAGCCAAAGGTTGGCATTTGGTTTCCAGCCGCCCCTTTTCGAGTTTCTTGACTTTGCTTAACTAGCTGTAAAACGCCAATCAAAGCAAGAAGGACAAAAAAAATGGCTAGAAGGCTTAAAATTTTTCGTTTGTTTTGTTCCATAAAGGCTGGTAAAAATCGTAACTATCCTCACTCTAGACCATAACGTATCTTTTTGTCAAGAATCAGTTCTTAATTACTCGACGCTGATAGTTAAGTCTTCAGTAATAAAATCATATTCTTTCCCCTTGCCAGCTAAAACCGTACCCCTTGCCTCTCCAGCTTTATAAATCTCTACATCAACCTTTCCATCTAAAATCGCTTGATAGGTAATATCGGCTAAAATTAATTTTTGGCCTTTCTCTAAATTTACTTGACCATTTTCTTGAGTCTCAACTAATGATAATAAGATTCGTTCGTTTTCTGGTTCAATCCAATTCCGTCCAACAACAGAAAATTCCGTTGTCGGCTTAACAGTTAAAATTTCAAGGCCGGCGGAATCATAACGAAGGTATACGTCTGCTCCATCTAAGATTAATTCTTCCTCGGCAGATAAAACTACTTTAACGTTTTCAACCTCTCCCCTCCTTACCTGGCTGTTACCAATCAAATTAATCTTGGCTGCGTAATTTAAATTATCATCAACTTGAACCGAAGTTTCCGAGGCCACTTCTTTCTTCCTAACTGCCATCAATTTGACGATAAAAACACTCTCAAAAATAACTAGCAAAGATAGGACTGGAATTATCCAAACTCTCTTTTTAAAGGTCATCTTCATATTTTGTGCTTAAAGTATTTAGGAAAAAAGTAATATCCTGACCGTTAACAATCCCATTAAAATTAATATCCTCCTCAACGTCCCCCTCCAACTTTAAAGCCTCTTTCAATAAAGTAAAGTCAGCGCTGTTGACAACTCCGTTTTTGTCAATGTCCCCTGGCTCCAAGTTAATTTCTGTCCAATCAAAGCTATTTTCACCGCTATCTAAGGTTATTTCTTCTTCACCAAGCCAACAATGTTCCCTTTGGTCATCCTTACAAAATCGCTTGGCTAGATGCACCGGGCCTTTAACCAATACTGCATAACCGCTTCCCGGCTCAACTCCAGTTAAATCTATTGAACCAGTTCCAATTGCTTGATTATTAAATTCAACTGGAACGTCCTCATATTCAAAACTCTCCCCATTACCCTTAACCCAAACGTCGACTAACCGGGTACCAATGGTATCCACTGTCTTCATCACCCCGCCTACCCGATACTCTGTTCCTTCAAACTTAATTTTAAAAGTTAACTCCGGCCATCCACCTTCCGGTTCTCCTGTCGGAGTTGCCGTTACCACCGGTATTGGCGTACTGGTAGCCTCAGGGTCTGGCGTGTTAGTTGCCCCAGACGGCGGAGTATTTGTTGCCACTGGAGTTTCTGTCGGGACTAACTCCGATACAACCGTTATCGTTGATCTATCAAAACTACTCATTGATAACTGCCGGTCAATATTACCCTCCTGACCTCTAGACCCGGTAATTACATAATCCTCAGTCCTGTTAATATCAGCTACACCCGTCTGCTTTGCTTCAAAAGTCAAAGTTGCAATTTGAAAAGGCTCATTATTTAATCGCTCTAATTCATCCCGAGCCATTGTCGTCAATGCCGTAAACTCAACCCTTCCTCCAGCAGAAGAGTCAGACCCGGTAAATCCATTACGAACAGCAACATCAACAAACTCTAATACATCCTCATCGTAATCCAGAGTCATTTTTACTAAATTAACCAAATTCGGTCCAGGATTAACCATAACTTGTAGGTTAACCTGTTCACCGACTTCCACTATTTTTTCATCTGGCAAAATTGAAACGGCAACATTGCCGTAAGCAGCTTGACGTCTAGTTTCTTGGCGCTGTTGAACCAAATAAATTGCCCCAAAGAGGCCAAAAATTAAACTAAAAAAGATAAACCAGTTTTTATTACCTGTATTCGTCATACCATTGGGCAAAATCCTGCTCATTAACTATATCATCACAATTAAAGTCAGCGTAAAGCAAATTACTTCCGCTTCTAAAATCATCATACCAACCAGCAAAGTCCAATTCATTAACTTGACCATTACAATCATAATCAGCTCTTGAACCAACCTTTGTCCCATTTGGACAAGGCTTACAACCCTGAGGCGGAGTATTTACCGGCAAAGTTGGTGTCCCTTCCGGTTCCCGACACCGTTCAACTATTTCTTGACAATTATTGTTCTCATTAACTTCATCAACTTGATCTCGGCTATCAATACAAACCTCAATTGTGTCACTCTGGCCAGAGCATTCCTCATAAAAACTATAAATGCCAATATCAAAACTGCGGATATTCCCATTAGCCGGAACATCGATTTCCCCTTTGTCGTTTCCATCAACGGTTAAACTTGCCTTAACCGTTTGAATATCCTCAATCTCCTTACCTTCGTTAACTGAATGCAAATATACCTTACCTGAAACATTTCCCTCCATCCCACCTAGCCAAACATTTTTCAGGCTTAATTCCGGCTTATCACCAAAATAAAAACTGGCCTGGTTCCTGAAATCAGTTAAGGGAATATTTATTGGGGTACAGCCATCACAAGGATTTGGCTTGGGAACACAGGCTTCTATTTGGCCGCTCTGGAAGCGAATCGACCCTTCTTGATTAACCTTAACCTCCAAACTACCTGCCTTAAAACGAGTTCGTGGAAACCTTTGCCAAACTGATGGGTGTTTTGCTGTTAAATTGAGATTAATAGCTCCACCACTGATACTAATATTACTATCATGACCGAAATCATTTCCATAACGCGCCTCAACCTCTAAACCCGAATCGTAAGAGAACTGCATCCTCAACCGCTTAACCGGCAAACCGGCATATTCGCCTCTCCCGTCAATGTAAAACCGAGCATCATCGCTAACATCTCCAGCTTTCTGTACAACAAAGGTATCATCATTAAAAAAGCCCCATATATCCTCCTGAACGGGTTCCTCTTGATAACAATTTTCCATGCAAGCATCGAAATCCTCTGCCATTCCCGGCCGGCCGTCACAATCAAAATCAATCATCTGTTTAACAACCTCAGCACAATCCTCTGACAAAATTACTTCATCCTCGTTGGGAACTCGACTACAATCATTTGGCACACAATCCGGTGGGGTTGTCGGTACCGGTTGGTCTTGATGCGGAGTAGAGGTTGGAGCTGATTTGTCACAACAACAGTTACCACTACCACAGCCATAGTCCCCATCTAAACAATTGGCAAACCGAAAACATAAATAGGTTGGCTCACATTCACAATCCGGACAAACCGCGCTGCATTCAGCAGAAACTATCGGCGTACTGGTCGGATTAGGTTGGCAGTCACAGTTATTATCTTCCGGACAGTCAGGATTACGGCAATATTTACGGTTACCGATAATCGGAATTGCTTGAGCGGTAGAATCGCCTAAAACCACCTCTGAATCAGCCTCTTCAACAGTCGGCTGCCAGCAAATCAAATCCCCAGCACAACCATTATTATCGAGACAAACATCATTACAACCTCCACCTGGCAAAGCTGGCGTATTAGTTGGGTTGCTTGAGGAATTAGCTTGACATTGTTTATTACTATTAGACCAACATCTGCTGGACCCACAATCACACCCTGGAGTTAAAACCTGTGCACATTGCATACTAGGATCAGTAGCATAGGCACAACTATCAACACAAGAATTAGGAAACTCTCTCCAACTCCCACCACTTGCTAAACAAAGCTCTCTATTAGTTGGAGTATTTGTCGGCAGCTGACTGCCACCTGGGCCAGCCGGGGTATTTGTTGGCAAACTTCCACCCGGAGGCAATTCCCCCATCCCTACCTCACTTCCAACCTTAGTTGCCGCTTGTCGCCTTACTTCCTGTTGTTCTTGAACCAACTGTAAACCGGCAAAAAGTGAAGCCCCAATAAGAACCAAGCTGATAACTAAAATAATCTGGCTGTTTCCTCGTTCCACAAAGTTTCTCACTCTTGCTTCAAGATAATCCATTTCAACCTCTTTTGTCAAGAACTAGGGAAGTTATCTCCCGCTTAATTAGTCCCCCCGCTAATCTTATTCCTCTTAAAATTAATTTTAAATCATAAGCCAAACACTTCTTGTCAACATAGTTAATATCCAACTCCATCCATTTATTAAAGGGACTGTCATGATAGCCGTTAAAAAGCCAGGGCGAAATAATTCCCGGCTTAGCTTCTTCACGTTTTTTCTGCCAATCCTTAAGTTGATTTGCCTCCTTAACCGGTAGCGGCCGCGGGCCAACAATGCTCATTTCCCCTTTGATGATGTTGATTAACTGCGGCAGTTCATCTAAACCGGTGTGAGCCAGAAATCTGCCAATCTTGGTATATCTTGGGTCTTTTTTAATCTTAAACACCGGCCCGTCAGCCTCATTGAGATGCTCAAATTTCTTCTGATCATTATCAGCGCCAGGGTACATTGTCCGAAACTTAAATAAATCAAATACTTCTCCCTTCTCCCCTACTCTCTGCTGTTTAAACAAAATTGGCCAACCGCCGCCCAAAAACAAGATAAACAAAGAAATAATCCCCAAAACAGGCAAAAATAAAAGAAAAAAGGCAATGGTTATAAATACTTCTACTCCTCTTGGCATAATTTGTATACTATTATATAGATATGAAAAAACCAAGCCAATGGGCAGTCTACTTTTTTTTCGCAATTAATTTCGTCCTTAGTTTGCTTGACCAGGGAGCCCTCCTCCCCTACCTGATTATTTTACAACTGCCCTTTTTACTTGTTTTGTTCATAAAAAAAGAAAAACTTTCATTACCACTGCTCAAACCAATCATCCTTGTCACTATTGTCTTCATAATAAACTTTTTTACCTCTGCTAATAAGCAATTTACCTTTGAAAGAATTCTCATTTGGCTGACCACCTTTTTAGTCTTCTGGATTTTTTATAATTTAAATTTCCAGACTAAAGATAAAAAGTTGTTTATTAACCTCCTAATCTATACTTCCCTTCTCTTAATTCCTTTCTTTCTCTACTACCGAATAACCCACACCGTTATTCACACTTCCGCCTTGTCAATGATCCAACCAATGACCGGCCACGTCCATATATCTTCCCTATTTTTGCTCAGCCTAACCGCCAGCTTTTTAACCAAACGCCACCTTATTTCTCTCATTTTGCTCATCAGTCTGGCGGCAACCAACTCTGTTTCCTCCTTTTTCGCTTTATTTTTAGGCAGTCTTTTGCTCATTACTATTCCCAATAAACTAGTTAAGCCCAAAATTAAAATAGTCACTATAAGCATCGCTATCGTCATTTTTACAACACTTCTAGCCCTTAGCTCTAAAACTCCTAAAGCCTTGGACAGTATTGACCCTCTTTGGGCCAAAAAAACGCTTGGTGGGGCTAGAATTCACTACTGGGAGCAGGCATTTAAAGGCTTTATAGCCCGACCAATTACCGGCTGGGGGTTGGATACTTCAGGCATCGTCTCCCAAAAATTCATGAATGATGGCTACTATTCTCTTTATCCCCACGGTTTTCTCTTTAAAATTTTAGCCGAAACAGGATTAATTGGGTTAATGGCTTTCAGTTATTTAGTTATTCTACTAACTAAATCGGTTTCCTTAAAAAGTAAGGAAAATATAATTATTGCTAGCATAATTATTATTTCAGCTCTTGAATCTTTAACTGACTTTGGCTGGCAGTTTCCCTCAATAATGTTTATTCTAGCTGGCAGCCTAGGTATTATTGTAAAAAAAGCTGAGATCGCTAAAACTAAAACAACTACTCTTCTTATGATTAGTCTATTACTGGCAATAATCTCAACCGGCCTAGTAGCATCCACCCATTTTAAAAGACAGGGGAAATATGACCTTGCCCAAATTTTCTATCCACTCGACCAGGAAATTTATGTAGAAAATTATGAAATTATTAACCCAAAAATAACGCACTTTTTCTTCGGCCAGGACCCAAATTTTTGGGGCAAAATGGCTTACAAATATCAACAAAACGATGAACTTGATAAAGAGATTAATGCTCGGGAAAAAGAACTTGCAAAGCTTAAACCTAGTTTCTCTCAAAGAAAAAAGCAAGAATTAATTAGTTTGTACCTTAAAAATAATCAAGAAAAAGAAGCAACTAACACTATTTTTGAAAGAATCTGGGCACCTATTAAAACTAGCGAAAAAACTGTGACATTTACTAATCAGGAAAAAAATATCATTGATCAATTAATAAAAAATAATAAAGGCCTAATTTTTTCACAAATTAATAAAATTAGTAAACAAATTGATATACAAGAAAAGCCTCAGCTTTTTTACACTCAGCTTTTTTATCAATTAGGTTTAGAGCTATATAATGAAAATCAACCTAAAAGTACAGAAATTTTATGGAAAAAAATTACAAAAATAAATCCTCAATGGAGCCACTTTCACATTGAGCTTGCCAACTTGTATTGGGAAAAGGGAGAGAAAAAAAAAGCTGTAAATCAACTCGAAGAGATTTGTTCCCAATACAACTCTCCCCGAAAACACTGTTTAAATTACTTAAAAGACTACCCTTACTTTCAAAAGCCAGGTAGTTTAGAAAATCAAATTCCAATATTTACTCCTTAAAATAAAGTATAAATAAATGGAGCAACCGGAGAAGTTTCTGCAAGAATAAATAAGATTCCAAAGATAAACAAAAAAATTACGATTGGAACTAGCCACCACTTTTTATTCACCATAAGAAATTTTAAAAAATCCCCCATTATTCCTAGTTTCGAAACAATATCCCTAATTATTTTCTTCATTTTTTTATAACAAAATTTTGTAAAACCAAAACATCAATGCCTGTATTTACATAACAATTATAAGCATTTTCAGGTGTATTGACAATAGGCTCCCCTCTGATGTTAAAGGAAGTATTTAAAACCACTGGACAACCAGTTAAATCATAAAAAGATTTAATCAAATGATAATACTTCTCGTTTTGTTTTTGATTTACCGTTTGTATCCGAGAAGAACCATTCTCGTGAGTTACTGCTGGGATTTTTTTCCGACCTTGTTTGGTTTGAACCACCTTAAGCATAAACGGTGACCGGTCACCAGGAATAAAATATTCATCCGCCTTATCTTCTAAAACTGATGGAGCAAAAGGCCGAAATGGTTCCCTGTGCTTCACCTTAGCATTCATAATGTCCTTCATTTCTGGATTCCTCGAGTCAGCAATCAGCGTCCGGTTGCCCAATGCCCGAGGCCCCCATTCCATCCTATCCTGATACCAAGCAACTACTTTTTGATCAGCAATAAGTCTAGCTACAACTTTAGTTAGTTTTTCAATATTTTCAAAGTATTCATAGCTGACCTTGTTGTCATCTAGAAACTGTCGAATTTCGTCATTAGAATAACTTGGACCGTAAAAAACCTCATCCATTGTAAATTCTCTTTTCTTGTCAAGCAAAGAATTATATATATAGAAGGCAGTACCTAAAGCTCCACCTGCATCGCCGGCGGCCGGCTGAATATATAAATTTTCAAATGAAGTCTGGGGAATAATCTTCCCATTAGCAGCACTATTTAAGGCTACTCCCCCGGCCATGCATAAATTTTTCAATTTAGTTTCTTGATATAAACCTTCTATCATTTTAAGTATTACCTCCTCCGTCACCTTTTGAATACTTGCAGCAACATCCCTGTAATGCTGAGGAAAAGTCTCACTTTTTTGCTTTAAAGGCGGTTGATTATCAAAAAGTTTGATAAACTTCTGATTAATAGACTTTAAGCCATACTCATATGAAAAATATTTCATGTTTAATTGAAAAGCGCCGTCATTATTTATTTCAATTAAATTATCCTTTATTACTTTCTCATACTTTGGTTCACCATAAGGAGCTAAGCCCATCATTTTATACTCGCCATTATTTATTCGAAATCCGCAGTAGTAAGTAAAAGCAGAATACAGCAAGCCAAGAGAATGTGGAAAATTTATTGATTTATTTAATTCAATTTTGTTACCCTTCCCAACACCCTTAGTTGCTGTCTCCCACTCCCCTACTCCATCTAAAGTTAAGATAGCTGCCTCTTGAAAAGGAGAAACTAAAAATGAACTTGCGGCATGTGACAAATGATGTTTCAAAAAAACGATATCTTTATCCCAACCTAATTCCTTTTGAATAATATTTTTAATCCACAGCTTTTCTTTAAACCAAATTGGCATAGCCTGACGAAAAGAGTTGAAGCCCTTTGGCACTGTTTTTAAATAAGTTTCCAAAATCCGTTCAAATTTTAAAAAAGGTTTTTCATAAAAGCCAACATAATCCAAATCACTAGAGGTTATGCCTGCCTCTTTAAGACAATATTTAATTGCCCCTTTAGGAAATGAAGCATCATGCTTCTTGCGTGAAAATCTTTCTTCAGCAACAGCAGCCACTAATTGCCCATCTTTAACTAATGCAGCTGCCGAATCATGGTAAAAGCAGGAAAGGCCTAATATATAAGTTGGTTTAACATTGTTCATAAAAATTCTTATTGTCTAGATCTGCTAAAAATCTCTTTACCCAAAAAATACTCTCCTTTTTTGGGCTCTTAAATAACCAAAGAAAAAAACCTAACGGCACGAAAAATAAGAAATATATAACAGACAACAAAATATACGTCTGAACTCTAGATACTATTCTACTTATGAATATAAATTTTAACTTTAGCCCCTTAATTATTTCCATTATAGTAATATGTAATCACTAGAAAATTAATTATATCAAATTAATAAGAGAAACAAATTTTTAATAATTTAACTTTACATCTTTAATTATCTCAACAACTTTTTGAGCTATTAATTGATGTCCATAATTCGTAGGATGAACAAAATCCCACCAAATGATACCGGTGTGATTTTTTTGTTTTAAATATTCATGAAGGTCAAAATAATCAATATCATTTTCCTTGGCTACTTCTATCATAATATCGTGGAAAAAGCTATCAGAACTAATTTCTAAAGAGTTTGGTTCTAATAGAAAAATTACTTTTAGTCCTTTTGCTTCACTTAAGTCAATGATTTTTTGCAAATTCTTCCTAAATTCCTTAGGATTTACATCATTCGTAGATAAATTAACTACTACCATTTCTAGTGGTAATTTTAACCAATAATCTCTATAATAATCAACCAAATCTTTTGATTTAACCCCATACATACCAGCATTAATAAAATTATAACTATCTTTTGAAAAATCTCCCAAAACTCTCTCTTTATTTTGATTTTGTGCTAAGTAACCATTTTCTTTATTAATCATATTCTCAGCTCTTGCCACAAACGTTAAATATTCTTCCGATGCACCAGCACCCCAAGTTTGTGAGGTGCCAAGAAACAAAACATTTTTACTATTTACATCAGCCGATTCCCAAGAGGATTTTGCCTTTTGTTTAATAATATTCTCCTTTCTTTGTAACGATGTTTCCTCTTTTTGAATAAGATTATTAAAAAAGCTATTTAAACTAGGATATCGAGTACTAAAATAAAAATAAGAGTATAGATAGATAGCACCAATCACTAAGCAAAAGGATAAAAAAATTGATAAAGTAATATAAATTGATCTTTCAAATGAATTTCCTTTTCTAACAAGACAAATCTGAAAAACCTTAGTAATAACACTCATTACTAAAAAAACTCCAAAAAATATATAAATTAAATTTTTATCATTACGAAAATTTTCTTTAAAAACATTGCCCTCCACATCCATAATAATAATATTGTCTACATAGCTATTAGAGTATGATCCGCGAAAACCGATTTTACTTTGCAATAAGGGCATATCTATTCCATCAACTAAAGCTATCTTGTCGCCAATTTTAATTTTCATCCTTCCCGTTTCGTTAAATACTACTTCAACCCTGTACCACACACCCTCTTTAAATCCATTTATACTTAAATCTCTAGTATCTACAAATTTCCCGGAATTTTCAGCCAATATGTATTCATTTTTAAATTTAGGGTTTAAACTAAATCTAATAGCAGAAAACCCATTTATTGTTTTGTTAAATATAAATAATAAATAAGAATCTTCACTTAATCTAAAATCAAAACTAACTATGCTCGGGTATACTTTATCTCCATAAACAACTTCCTGAAAACCATGCCATGCTCCTAAATTTAATTTTTCCTTTGATAATGTTTGTTTTTTCGTAAAAAACTGGTAACTTCCCATCACAAATTTCTTTAAGAATAATTTGCTTGATAACCAATTTCCATTTCTGTCTAAAGTATTCGTCGCTAATAAAAATGTTCTCGTTGCAAAAAAAGAGAAGCAAAGATTAACTAAGCAAAATAACAATAATAAATAAATTGATTTAATTTTCGATTGTTGCAGCAATTTGTGCATATAAAACCCTTATAGTTTTATTTTCTTTCTCCATTACTAAATAAATATCTCTACTTTCCCCTATTTTCAAATCTACATATCCTGAAGGAACAACGCCTATTCTCAATACGTTACCATCTTTTATTGGCTCAAAATTAAAACTATTATTCTGATTATCAACAATTAAGTAAGCTATGGGTTTATTATTAATTAAAAGTTCTATTCTGGAATCCTTCTTTAAATTATTAAACTTAGCCCACTTAGGCTTCCCTAATTTAAATATCTCCGGGTTGGCATAATAAAGTCCGTCTGTTATCAATTTATAAATACCAAATTTTTCATCAATTACCTCTAAATATACGTCTTGTAGTTTAACTCTTTTGCCGGATTTCTCGTCAAATGCAAAAACCGACATATTATCACTCAAATCTGAATTTAAAGGAAGATATAAACTATCCATACTTCCTAACCCTCTTGATTTTATAATCAATAATCTTTTTTTTTCAAAATTCTTTATCACTTTATCATCTTTTTTACCCGTAAAAACTCCAACTACTCGTCCGCCTATTTCAAATCTTAAATTTTGATAAGAAGAAATGTTATCTAATTCTATTTCTAGTTTTTCAAAATCAAAATTGTCAATAGTTGTAAAAACCTTATTATTCGCCCTTAATGACTTATACCCTTTTACCTTACTACTTACACCTTTATTATCTTTAGCCACAAATAAATCATGGATGTCTTCATTTTCTATCAATGAATTAAACATATACTGGGCTATAAGCTCATTACCGAACGAACTATTGTGAGACTGCAAAGCCCGATAAGGAAAACCGTAGTTCCGGGTCTTTGCTTTTACTTTAATATTTGGATGATTCAAACTCAACACCTGTTCATACACTTTATAGTTAAAACCTTGATCGTAAATTGTCATGATTAGCGGTGTTTCATCAGCCATATTTCTAATCATATTTCGATATAAAGTTAAAGCCTCTTTTTCAATATCTCCTTTATAATAGTAAAATGGGTTTTTTATTTCTTTGCCTTGGGGAATTAAAGCCTTAATCATCATTGGTGCATTCTTATCATATTTCAAATATCGCCAACGAGGGATAAAACTGTAATAATTCTCTACCCTTTTTCCAATATCAAGATCCCCTATCGGTTCAATCCATTTTATTTCGTTATTTTTCAAAATATACCGTCCGTGTATATAATAAACATTAACATCTTTCGTATGATTAAAGGTAGTATCCCTGTCTATAAAAAAACCTTTAGGGCCCAAAAGAATATAATCAAGATCATATTTTTTACCAAGTTGACTCCACATTAAATACGCCTGGTGAAACCCATACCAAGAATTTCCAAAGTTTATAACTTGAATGTTCTTATATCCCATATTATCAATTTTTTTTTGCAGTAAAGTTGGGTAATCATAAATTTCCGAGGTCTCATCACCAAAAGTATACGAATCTCCGAAACAACCGATTCTTATTACTCCAGAAGGTTTTTTAATATCAAAATTAACAAAACTGCTTCTTCTGTCAGTCCGCACACTACCCAGCGCAGACATTGTTTCATCATTAACATTCTTTGGCGGAATTAACATTCGTTTTTTTTCCAAAGCCTCGTTATATGAATTTGGATTAAGAATTTTCCTCATTCTTAATTTATAGGCTACAAAATCAAGACCAATAAGAAAAGAAGACAAATACAAAAAATAACTCAATGCGAAAAGAATTCTTTTTAACACCAGTAATGTTTTTCTATTTCTTAAAACTAAAATAAATTATCACTTAGATTATATGCCGCATTGATAACATTCTAAATCTTCAGAAAACTAAATAATGACCCTAAAATACTTTGATACGCCTCACAAGGGGTCCAGCAATTAGAACATTCTTTATTTCTTATTTTTTTTCTTAATATTTTTACCTCATCGTTTCCCCATATACTTTTAATATTGTAGTTTATTTCTTTCAAGTTCGTAATTTTCTTATTCCACATCCCACACGGATAAATATTTCCTTGTGGATCAACAAAAATTGATGCTGATAACGCCTGGCAATCAGCTGGTGTTTTTCCTGTTTTTAAATAAACTGATATTAAATTTTGATAAGCATTTTCTAAAAATTGAACAACTGAAATGTTAATTTTTTTCTTTTTTTTAAATTCTTCCAAGTTATCTATAAATTCTTTTTTAATAAATACGTTTTTATTCTGATTGTGATAATAATGCTTCGATTGATGAGCAATATTAAAATGTAAATCTCGGCGATTTAAATCCGGTATTTCTTCTTTTAGATTCAGGTAGGCTTCTTCAATCAAGTCATAATTATATTTGGAAAGAGTCATCCCAAAATAACAATTAAATCTGCTTGACTTCAATTTCTTAAGTCTTTGGTAAGTTTGAACAGCTTTTTTCCAATTCCCACTTACTCCTCTCAAATCATCATGAATTTTTTCTGGGCCGTCCAAAGCTACTGAAATTAAGAATCGCCTTGGTTTGAACTTAAGGATAGTCTTTGTATCCTGGATAATCTTTTTTGTTAAAAGGCCATTAGTTGGGATGTGAAACAAGACAAGTCTCTTTTGCATCTCTAAAATCAATTTAGCAACCTCCACCAAATCTTTTCGTAAATAAACTTCCCCACCAGTCAAATCAATCCAATTAAAATAATTATTAATTTTAAAAAAGGTTTCTATCTCACCCAACGTCAATTCCTCTGCATATTTTCTCTTCTTCCAAATATGACATAATTTACACTTGGAATTACATCGATTAGTCAAAGCCAATGTTAACTTGTAAGGTAAAGCTAGTCTTTTAAAATTTGAAATATAAATATTTCTAGCAAGACTTAAGATTTCTTTCCCCATATCATTTGGTTAACTTAAGTATTTTAACCCCATTTAGTCTTCCAATCTTTATAATTTTAATCGTCTTAAATTGATTTGTTTCCTGGCAGGTATAAGGAATAGGGTCTTTATAAGACAAAATTAACAAAATGTTTCTGTTACATTTTAAAAGGTTTTGCTTTGTTTTTTTCAGTTCCTCACAACCAATAACTTTCATTTTTTCATTTACGTATCCATTAAAAGGAATTTCAAAATAAATATTCATTGGCCATTGGCCTACTAAAACAGAATCGGAATAATTATCAACAACAAAATCTACTGCCTTACGATAAACTTTAACTTGTCGAATAAGAGTCAAGTCCCTCTCTCCTCCATATGATGGCAGTACGTAAGACAAAAAGTAGTTTTTCATGGATATTAAACTAAAGTTACAACACACCCCCAAAATTAAAATCAATATTAAGTTATTGTTTTTTCGAAAAATTATTGTAACCAGCCAAGTATAAGCAATAAAGGCTAACGGATACAAAAAAAGAAAATATCGGGGATGAAAAGGACCAAGTTGAAAAAACAGAAGATAAAACACAAATAAACCAGCGAAAAAATATATTTGATTTCTTAAAAAATCTTCTTTTAATTTTTTCCAAGAAAATGAAAAAACAAATGTTGAAATTAAAAGCGAAAATATAAACCATAAAAAATACTCTTTAAAAACATAATTTGTCATTTTTGAAATAGAAACGCGATTATTAGGTGGATTATTACCGAAGAAGGACAGATTATATGGCCAAAGGAACCAACCCAAGGTGGCTTTGTTGATTAACATCCATCCAATGAAAAAAATCACTGGTACTTTAAGATAGATGGTTTCGTTAATCAATTTTCGAAGTCCTTCCTTATTTTTAAGTTTAGTAAAAAAATTGTAAACGGTTAAAAAAAATATAATAATAACTGCTGGCTCCTTCGTTAAAACTAGCAAGCTTCCAGCAAGCAAATACCACCATTTTCTATTCGAAAAATAGTAATATAAACAGGCCAACGTTAAAGCTGTTAATGGAACTGCAGCCTGAAAAAGAAAACTTTGGGCCATAAATAACGGAAAAAAGAATAAAATTACCGCTGACCAAAAACCAACTTTTTTATTAAATAATTCTTTACCCAACAAAAAAGTAAAATATAAACTTAAACAAGAAAAGACGGTAATCACTAATCTACCCCAAACTCGAGACGGACCAAAAATTTTGAACAGTATCGCTGTTATTTCAAATAGTAACGGCGGCTTATATGACCAATACTCAACAAAAGGATTTAAACCATTTTCGTAAATTGCCCAAACACCTTCATAGTAATTAAGTTCATCTCCGTAAAGCGGCATATTCAAAAATGGAATCCGGACCAAAAAGTTTAAAGCTAACAATATAATTAAACCTGAGGAGTATTTCTTTTTGTCATCCATCAATAAATATTTTTAAGTAAGCACCAAATATAACGCCAACTCATCGTTCGTAAATTGATTCTTGATTTTCCAATTTTCCTTGCATATTCATGACTAGGTACTTCATCAATCCTGTAGCCCTTTTTTAATGCTTTTATTATCATTTCTTGTTCTATGGTAAAGATATCTTCTTTTAAGTTAATATCTTGGGCAGCTTCTTTTCTAATCGCTCTAAAACCATTTTGAGAATCGGTCAGCTCAACATTAAAACGAAAATTAATTATTAAAGTTATTATCGAACTTCCAATTAACCTAATCATTTTGAGAAAATCTCCATGCAATTCTTCACTACCCCCAAGGCCGCGAGAACCGATAACTAAGTCCGCATTCCCCTTTTTAATGGGATCAACTAGTTTTGGAATATCATCCGGTTCATGAGACCCATCTGCATCAATGAAAATTAAGATGCCTCCTTTTGCTTTTTTGATTCCCAATCTCAACGCCTCTCCTTTACCCCTGCCGCCATCCAAATATACTCTAGCACCTAATTTTTTTGCTATTTGCCTAGTTTTATCTTCTGAATGGCCATCAATCACTAAAATCTCATTCACATAGCCCGAAGAATCCTTTATTACCTCCCCAATTGTTTCTTCTTCATTTTTAGCAGCAATAATTAAAGAGATCATATTTCGATACTACCAAAATTACTCAAATAGTTAATTAATTTTGAAACAGAATCACTTTTATCATTAACTATTTTTCTTGTAATCAAGTTATACCTAGCAATTATCTTTACTAGATATTTCTCTTCTTTAACAACAAGTGCTAAAAAATTTTTCTTTAGATACCTCGCGAGCATTAATTGGTGATCGCTGACATGCTCCTGAAACCTTTTTAATCTTGGAACAATAATTGGAACACTGCGAAAATGTTTTTTTGCCATAAGATAACTGCCCACCCCCCCGTGAATAACTACAACTCTCGCTTTCTTAAAAAACTTTACCATATCTTCGTAACCGAAATAATTTTCAACAATATCTGCGTGTTCAAACCTATAACCGCTTTTTCCGCGCTGGACAACCAAGTCTTCTCCCCAATCCCGGTCAACCGCCTCCATCAACCGATTAAACTGAAATTTAGTTGTTCCAACCGTCACAAAAATCATAAAATGGATCCCTTAAACTTTGCTTTTGGATAAAATTTTTGTAGTTCTTTATGCTGAATTAGAAATACATCGGCGAGAAAATAAGATAATCGTCCGGATAAAGATGGCCTGTCTATAAAAGCCGCTGACTCTAAAAAAATTAACTTACACCCTAAAATTTTACCAACGAGAAAAAACGGTGGCACCAATCCCCCTCCGCAGCCGAAAAGTACATCCGGTCGTTCATTTCTTAATATTTTTAAAGCCCAAAAAAAATTTCGCACCGCATTAACTAGATCACGGTGCTCAGGATAAAATGCAAAATATTTCTTTTCACTCTTTAATAAATACTTTGTCTGCCCATTTTTAAAACTTACCCAAAACCGGTCACCACTCCGCCACCATTTCTGTAAAAGCATCACCTGCTCCAACGGACCACCAGAAGAAACAATTATTCCTAACCTGTATTTATTTTTGGTCATGATAAAATTATACAATGATTAATAACACTTTAGTCAGCATCATTGTACCAACTTATAAGCGACCTGGTTTTTTAAAGAAAACATTACAAAGCCTAATTCAGCAAACCTATCAAAACCTGGAAATCATTGTTGTTAATAATTTTCCAGAACTTCCCCTGAATAATATAATTAATAATCTCAACGACCCGAGAATAAAACTTTATCAAGAACAAAAAAAAGGAAGTTCCCAAGCAAGAAATAAAGGCCTTAAAGAAGCCACAGGAAACTATATCTGCTTCTGCGACGACGATGACCTTTACCTGCCGGAAAAAATTGAAAAACAAGTCCAATTTATGATTAATAACCCCCGACTTAATTTCAGCTACCATAATTATTACTTCCAAAAAAACGGTAAAAGAATTCTCAGTTATCCAACTGTGAAGCCAACTACTGCACCGGAATTTTTGGCGACAAATTACCTTGCCGCTCCAATACACACCCTAATGATCCAAAAGGACTGCCTCAAGAAAATAAAATTTGACACAAATCTAAAAGGAAGCGAAGGGGCAGATTTCATTATGAAACTAGCTGTAAAATTTGATTTTAAATTTTTTAATGAACCTCTTGTTATTTACCAACTGCATGACAAAAACAAAAAAAAGAAAAAGGGGCCGGATTATTTCATTGCCGATCATTATGTAAATGCAAAACATATAAAAAGCCTGCTAACCGTGGGGGAGTTAGAACCAAAAACACAAAAAAGACTAAAATTGAAACTTCACTACCACCAGGGATTAATTGATTTTTATAAATTTAAACTTGGTCCAGCCAGGAAAGATTTCCTAAACTTTATTTCCCAAAAGCCGGTTTGCTTTTGGCCATATTTCTATTTTTTTACCAGCCTTCTAGGTAAAAACTTAATTAAAAGACAATTAATACCTAATATCGCTCAATTCGAATACTACTTTTTTAAATTAAAAACCTTAAATCCTTTTAAGTCTAAATCTAATATTTTTTAGGTTCTAACTCCTTTCTTCGGCAGCCAATGAACAAAGGGCATATGAAAGGGCATATGGCAAGTGACTCTCAATAACTCTAAAGCGGCTAGAAAAAATATGGTACCCTTCATTTTTAGAGAGAGGTGAATATTTGCTCATAGGTTTTTACCTGTTTTTTTATACTGTACTTTTTAACGATTTCTCCTGCATTTTTAATAAATTTATTTTTTATTTTTTTACTTTCTAAAACCGAATTGATACCTCTTGCAATAGATTTGGGTGTGTTCCTTTTAACAATCAACCCAGTTTGACCACTTTCAATTACATCTTCTACTCCCCGAAACTTAACTGACACTATTGGTAAACCACAAACCATCGCTTCAAGAATTGTATGGGGCAGACCCTCATAGGCAGAAGTAATAGCAAAAACTGATGCCTTGGCCATAAATTTAAACGGGTTTGACTGAAAACCAGTAAAAAAAACATTTTGAGAAATACCTAATCTTTTTGCCATGCGTTCTAATGACAATCTTGACGGACCACTACCAACAATTAACAAATTAGCCTCTTTCCTTCGTGAAACCTCCTCAAATGCTTTAAGCAATAAACTAAGATTTTTTTGGGGCATCAGCCTACCAACATACACAATAACGGGCGTTTCTTGCTTAAAGGCTGGATGGCTTACATCCTTTTTACTTAATTCACTTATTTCTGATAAATTAATTGTACTGGGAACAACCTCAATTTGTTGCTCCTCCAAACCAAACTCTTCAATTAAGTCCTGTTTAATTACCTCTGTATTAGTGATAATTAAATTCGCGGACGGATACAACCATTGAATCAGCAACCGCTTAAAAAACACATTTCCTTCTTCATTCCTCTTGAACCTTTCTGAAGTCAAATTTCTTTGTGAAATAATCACCTTTAAGTCGATCCCCGTCAAAAACCTGGCGGCCAGAGAAACAACGCCAGAATGATTAGACGTAAACTGGACAACCAAATCCGGCCCTTCTTTTCTTAACAACCGAGCCAATTGAGGAATAATCCTTAGAAAACTCAACCTGTTTCTCCTCTTAAAATCATAAATTGTGATATCTTCATTAACCAAATCTAAAAACTCTCCCTCTTTCTCAAATAATACTAAACTGACTTTAAATTTATCCCTGCTTAAATTGTTAACAAGGTTTAAAACTTCTCTTTCAGAACCGCCAACACTTAGGCTTGGAAGAATAATAAAAAGATTAAATTTCTTTTTCGTCTTGTTTCTTTTCATACTTCTTTCCCAGCCTTGACCCTTTCAAATATAATCTAAAAAGACCATAAGAAATTAAACTTAATAAATGGTTTTTATCTTCGAAGATACTTAACTCCCACCGCCACCTTTTCAGCCTTGGAAGATTACTCACTGTTTGTTTTTGCAATAATTTAAATTCCGGCCAGACTTGGCGGTTTCGATAGGTTGCCCGACCCCGTCGAAAGGCTTGGTTTAAGAACCTTTTTATATTGTCAACTTCTTCGTGGTGGACAATCATTTTTGGATTATGCAGCCCCACCGCGCCTGCCCGGTTCATTTGCATCCCAAAATCAGTATCTTCTCCACAAGAATAAGGAGCAAAGGTTGGTCTAAATCTTAAATCATTCTTATCAATAATTTTTCTCCTGATCGCAACATTTTTGGTATCAAGACAACGTAAATTAAAAATTTCCCCGGTGTCTTTATCAATAAATTTTGAAAACCACTTCTCATGAAGTTTGTAAGACACCCGAGCGATAAGATTTTCCCGATTAAAAACAAAAGATTGGCCCAAAACAAGATCAGCATCCGGATTTTTAGCCAGAAAATCTTTTACCACCTGGACCCAATTTTCATCAACTACACAGTCGTCATCGATGTAGGCCAAAACATCCCCAGTCGCCGTATCTAACCCTCTATTCCGAGCATATGGAATACCCTCCCATTCTTCATAGGTGTATATAATCGGCAGTTTAGACTTAAAATCCTCTACAACCACTGGAGTCTCATCTTCGGAGTGGTTGTCAACAACAACTACCTCACTCGGGGCAACTGTTTGGTCAGATAAACTGTTCAAAGCCCGGTGCAACTTTTCTGCCCTATTTCTGGTAACAATAATTACCGATATTTTCATTGCTCAATAAACCTAAAAATAACATAAAATATTCAAAACTCGGATCTTGTGAAAACAAGGTGTGAAACTGAGAATTTATTATAAAAGCAATGCATCCAAGCAACAAACCATAGCCTGTCCAATTTAACCGACGCTTAAATACTTTGCGCAGAACAATATAAATAAATAAAATAAAGAAAATTGTTCCTGGAAGACCGATTTCCGAGGCAAACAAAAGCCAAGTATTATGGACCGGATAGACAAATTTTTCCGCCCGTCCGGTAAAATTGTTTTCAATCATTTTTCTGGTAAAATTATTTAATCCAACCCCGAAAATCGGTTTCTGCTTAATAAGTCCCAGGGACTCCTGCATCAGCATCAGTCGCCCTCGGCCGGTCCCGATTGTAAAAAACCCCTTTACCGAAGAAATTCGAATAAATACTAAAGAACTAAATCCAATTACAATTAACAATAGTGGCGGAAATAAAAACCAAAGTTTATTAGCCAATTCTTGAAAATTAAAATTCTTTTTAAGACGAAAGAGTAATATCCCAAATATAACCGCTGAGGCAAACCAACCGCTGCGGGAAAAAGAAGCAAGTTCAGCAGTCAAACCGATTATAAAACCAGCAAAAATAACCAAATTTCCGAGACTGAAAATTTTTGTTTTTTTTTCTAAAATCCTGTAAATGATAATTACAAAAACAATCGGCAGAAGCATTGAGAGAAAACTTCCGTAGAAGGTTGGGTGGCCAAAGGTTCCGGACGCCCGAAAAACCGCCTGGCTTCGTGTCTGCCAGCCAAAGGGCGCTTGCCGGGCAATCGATTCCACATATCTTCCCCAAACTGTCCCTTTTATGAACTGGCCTAGGCCGATTACACCTTCGAAAAGCAAGGTAACAACTAAAATATTCTTTATAAGTTTAAAAATGGATTTTTTCTTTAAAAATATTTTCGCTAAAAAAAACAGCCAAACCGAAAAGAGCAATTCCGCAAGGCCTAAAACAGCAATAAAAAAATTTTCGGCATGATTTAAACCAATTATTGACCAAAAGAGAAAAGCCAACAGCAAAAAACCTTCTTTTTTTAATTTTGGCATTTCAATACTTTTGATTAAATTATCCTTTAAAAAAAGTAAAAATAAGGTTAGGCCAAAGGTAAATTTTAAGGAAAGACCTAGATAAAAAGCATAGCCAGGCCGATTTGTGATTAGCGAGGGCAAAACAGCATTAAATTCTGCTCCTCTTATTCCCTTTTCAAAGGGAAGAACCAAGATTAAAGTTAGAAAAATCGCCTGACGGAGATTATTAAATTTAATAAATAAAAGAACGCCAATAAAAATTGACGGCAGAATAAATGT